>JANQMB010000249.1 GCA_028280355.1 Verrucomicrobiales bacterium | reverse complement strand
GAAGGCCGCCGCCGGGCTGGCCAAGCTCGCGGCGGACGACGCCTCCGTCCGCGAGTGGGCGATCCGGGCGCTCGCCGACCGTAAGACCCAGCTCGCCGGCGTCCCGAAGGAGCTCCTGACCAAGGCGCTGAAAGACAGCAACCCCCGGGTGCAGGTGGCCGCCGCCGTCGCCCTCGGCCGCCTCGGCGACACCTCGGCCGCCGCTGACCTGCTGGCGGTCAGCAATCCCCCCGGTGAGGTGGAGCCCGCGCCGGAGGCCCCGGCGCCGCCCGCCTTCCAAAGCCGCGCCTTCAGCGGCCATGGAACCCACCCGGTCGAGGTCGACGTGACGGGATGGAAGGAGATCTACCTTGTGGTGGCCGACGGCGGCGACGGCAACGGCGAGGACCACGGCGCCTGGTTCGACCCGGTCTTCGTCAACGCCGCCGGGAAAGAGGTCAAACTTTCGAGCCTCAAGTGGAAGTCTGCCAAGAGCGGCTGGGGCAAGAACGGCTTCGGCATCAGCGCCACCGGCGGACCGCTCAAGACCGGCGCCGGGAAAGAGCAGCCCGACGGTCTGGGGACGCACGCGCTCTCCACCATCGTCTTCGACGTCCCGAAGGGCGCTGCCAAGTTCAAGGCGGAGGTCGGCCTGGCGAACACCTCGAAGGCGAGGGGCAAGATCCAGTTCATCGTCTCGAAGAGCATGCCGGCGGTCACCGCAAGCGGCGCCTCGGGCGAGGGGCCGCACGCCAAGCCGAACGCGCCCATCATCCTGCCGCACGTCGCCGTCAGGGCGCTGGTCGACATGGGCGCCGCCGACGCCTGCCTCGATGCGGTCGGCGGCCCGCACAGCCGCGGCGCGCTGTGGGCGCTGAAGCTGATGCACGACCCGAAGGTGGTCGACGGCCTGATCGCCAGATACGGCTCCGCCCCCTCGGCGGACGTGAAGGCGGGCATCCTCGCGACGCTGATCCGCCTCTACCACAAGGAGGCGCCCTACGACGGTTCCTGGTGGTGGAGCACCCGTCCGGACACCCGCGGCCCCTACTACAAGATGGCCACATGGGAGGCGTCGGAGGAGATCGCCGCCTTCGTCAAAGCGCGCTGGGACGCCGGCGAACACCGCGCCACCATCGTCGCGGCGAACACCGAAACCCGCGCGGGGATCGCCGGGATCGACGCGGGCCAGATCGCGGCGACCCCCTCCAAACCCGCGGAGCCGAAAGTGGATCTGGACGCCATCGCCCGGGCCAAAGGCCAGGTGGGCAAGATGTCGATCGAAGACGTGGTGCTCGCCCTCGACGACGTCGAGGGCGATCCGAGAAAGGGCGAGGAGCTGTTCACCAAACAGGGCTGCACCGCCTGCCATACCACCCGCAGCGACGAGCCCCCGAAGGGGCCCTACATGGGCCAGGTCGGCTCGATCTTGAACCGCGAGCAGATCGCCGAATCCATCCTCAAGCCCAACGCCTCCATCTCGCAGGGCTTCGCCACGGTCTCGCTCGCCACCAAGGACGGCAAGACCATGGTCGGCTTCATCTCCGCACAGGGTGCCGACGAGATCGAGATGCGCGACATCGCCGGCAACGTCCACCGGTTCAAGACCGCCAACGTCAAGAGCAAGACCGAGCTCGAGATCTCGATGATGCCGCCCGGCCTCGCCAACGCCCTCAGCATGGAGGAGTTCGCCTCCCTGGTCGCGTTCCTGGAGAGCATGAAGGGGTAGGCCGGGCAGCGGCACCCGTTGAGAATCCTGGACCGCCCGCGGTCTCCCCGCGACACTATGAAGACCGGCCCCGTCACCCTCCTCATCACAGCCGCCCTCGCCACGCCCCTCGCCGCCCAGAACGGCGACCGCGGCGACAAGAGGGCGAAGATGGAACTGCCGGCGGACTTCGACTGCCCGCCCGCCCCGGTCGTGCCGCCCTCGGAAGCGCTCGGCACCTTCGTCGTCCAGCCCGGGCTCAAGCTCGAGCTGGTCGCCGCCGAACCCCTCGTCAACGACCCGGTCGATATCGCCTGGGACGCCGACGGCCGCCTCTGGGTCGCCGAGATGACCGGGTACATGCCGACCGTCGACGGCGAGGGGGAGCGCGAGCCGGTCGGCACGGTCGCCGTGCTCGAGGACACCGATGGCGACAGTATCATGGACAAGCGCACGACCTTCCTCGACGGCCTCGTCCTGCCGCGCAGCCTCGCCCCCGCCCGCGGCGGGATCCTGGTCGGCGCCCCGCCGAGCCTGCGTTTCTGCCGCGACACCGACGGCGATCTGAAATGCGACGAGGAGACCGTGATCGACAGCTACTCGGGCATCAACGCCAACGTCGAACACAGCGTCAACGCGCTGCGCTGGAACCCCGACAACTGGCTCTACTGCGGCAAGGGCACCAGCAGGTATCGCTACAGCGACGGCGGCTGGGTCAAGGGGCGCGCGGAGAGCCTCGGCCAGTGGGGGCTGAGCCACGACGACTGGGGGCGGTGGTATTACAACTCGAACTCCAACATGCTCAGCGCCGAGGGCAGCGGCAGGGTGATCGGCAACGCCATCTACCCCGTGCGGGTCACCCCCGGCGTCAACCGCGGTTACGGCTGGGTCCACAAGACCGACCGCCTGGGCAGCGTCACCGGCGCCTGCGGCCCCGGGGTCTACCGCGGCGGCGCCTTCCCCGAGGGGTGGCAGGGCAACGTCTTCGTCTGCGAACCCTGCGCCAACCTCGTCGCGCGCATCGTCGTCGAAGAGGTCGACGGCAAGGTCCGCGGCAGGCGCGCATACGAGAAGGCCGAGTTCCTCGCCTCGCACGACGAGCGCTTCCGCCCGGTGAACGTGCGCACCGGGCCCGACGGGGGCATCTACATCGTCGATATGTACCGCGGCATCGTGCAGCACCGCATCTACATGACCACCTGGCTGCGCCAACAGGTCCTCGCCCGCGGCCTCGACAAGCCCACCGGCCTCGGCCGTATCTACCGCGTGTTGCCCGAGGGGACGGACCCGGGCCCTCGCCCCTCCCTCTCGGGGACCGACGTCGCGGGGTTGGTGCGCACGCTAGAACACCCGAACGGCTGGTGGCGAGACACCGCGCAGCGCCTGCTCGTCGAACGTGGCGACAAGGTCGCCGCCCCGGCCCTACGCGAGATGTTCAACAACGGGAAGACCCCGCAAGCCCAGCTGCACGCGCTATGTGCGCTGGACGGCATCGGTGAGGTTGAAGCGCGTGACATCGCCGCAGGACTCGCCCACGAGCACCCGAAGATCCGCGGTGCCGCAGTGCGCATCGTCGACGACCACAGCGGCCTGGACGCCCATCACAAAGCGATCGCCAAACTGCTCTCCGACCCCGACATCACGGTCCAGCGGCGAGCGGCCACCGCCTTCGTCGCCGCCGCGCGGCTCTCCCCGGTCGCCGAAGAAGCCTTCGCCATGGCTCTGTCGGATGCGACCGACGGCCGGCTGCTCGACACGGTGGCCGATGCCGCGGACGGGGACGAAACCCGCCTGCTCCTACAACTGCTCAGCGACCCAGGCTGGGGGGAGCCGCACAAGGCGCGCACCGCGATGATCAAGAAGCTCGCCACCCGCATCACCGATCGAGGCGAGATCGCCGGCTGCACCCAGATGCTGGACGCCCTGCGCGACGACCGCGCCCCCTACCAGCTCGCCGCCGCCCTCGACGGCATCGCCGGGAGCCGCCGCGCCAAGGACAAGAAGCGCCGCCTCGTCCGCATCGGCGTCAGACCTGCCGTGGCGGCGATGGAGATCGACCAGGGTCACCGCGACGCCCTCGAGCGCTGCTTCCTCTGGCCAGGCCGCGAGGGTTTCGTGGTCGCCAGCGGCAAAGATTTCAAACTCGACGCGAAGGCGGTCGCCCAGCTGAAGGAGGGCGAGACCCTCTACGGGATCGTCTGCGCCGTCTGTCACAAGGCCGACGGCACCGGCCAGGAGGCGCTGGCGCCGCCGCTGGCCGGCTCCGAGTGGGTCGAGGGTTCCCGCGACACCGTCCTGCGCGCCGTCATCGGCGGGGTGAAGGGGCCGATCGAGGTCGCCGGCGAGAAATACGAACTCGAGATGCCCCCCCTGGGCGGGCTCCCCGACGACCAGATCGCCGCCATCGTGTCCTACGTGAGCGACAGGTTCGGCCGCGAGAAGTTGCCGCCGCTCACCGTCGCCGAAGTCAAGGCGGCGCGGGCGGAGTGCGCGGAACATGGCGGTCCGTGGAGCGCTGAAGCTCTCGACAAACTGCGTTAGAACAGTTTTGAGATGCGGACCTCTGCGGGGAGCAGATCTCGCGGCAAGCGGCGGCCTCGGCGAGGCCGCCCTACCTTCACCCATGGTGTCCGCGCATCCGCGACGCGGTAGGGCGCTCTCGCCACTGCCAGCGCGAAGCGCATCTCCAATGGCGGACGCCAAACTGCAGAGCCAAGCGTAGCGAGGATAAGAACGCCGTGGGGGCGATGCCGACCTCGTCTAAGGGGGCAACTCGTTTTGAAGTGCTCTAGGCGGCACCCCCGGGGGCGCCCGGCCGCGAGCTATAGCTCCGCGGCGTAGATGTTGGCGCCCCCCACGCGCGCGGGAACCCCGCCGATCGTCACCAGCTGCTGCGGCACGTGGATGCGTTCGTACTCCCGCTTCACCATGCCGACGAAGGCGTTCCACTTCCTACCCGGCTGGCCGTTGGTCATCAGGAAATGGGGGCAGTTCTTGTTCGCCGGCCGTTTGCCCTTGCGCGGCCAGTGGTGGTGGGGGACCACGTTCCTGAGCGGGATCTGGTGTTGGTACATCAGCGAGGCACAGAGCTTCGCGGTTCTCTCCAGGGTGCGCCCCCGGCTGTTGCCACGATGTTCACACATCTCGATGCCGATCGAGTAGTTGTTGCCCGGTCCGTCGAAGTCGGCGTGCTCGCCCTGCTCGTTGGTCGGTAGGTGCTGGATGGCGACGTCCTGCTGCACGGTGAAGTGCCAGGTCAGATACCCGATCCGGTTGCCGCCACGGCGCCGCGGGGCGCGCAGCTTGCCGTTCTCCAAGGCCCGCGCGTGGTCCCAGGCGTCACCGCTGTAATTTTGGGTCGAATGCACCGTGATGTAGCGCGGGCGCATGGGGCGATGGAACTTCCGCCCGTGGCGACGCTTCGGGATGAAACGCCGCACCACCTTGACCTCGTGGTGGAGGGACATCGGCGACACCTGACCCGCCGCGGGGCGCGTGCGCGTCGACGCCCCGACCAGCGCCTCCTCGACCGCCCTCGTGTCTTTGCGGTCAGCGGACGTGCAACTGATCGTAATCAGCGCCGCGGCGAGCATCCCCCCGGATGCCAATAGGGCGATCACCCTCCCATCAGGCTTCCCCATGAAGCCACAGGTTAAACGATCCCAGCCGCCCTGTCCTCCAATTAGTTAAGGAAAATGAACTATTATCGGGTGGGCACCCGGACGGGTGCGATGCCTGGCCGACGCTAGGCGCCCAGGCGGCCACAGCGCAGGACGAGCAACTGCAACCCGCGCACGTATCCCCAGGCCGGGATGTTGGACTGCATCTCGGACACCACCAGCGAAAGCCGGTTGGCGGCGGCGCGCGCCGATTCGAAATCCCCGACCTCCAGCGCCAGCGCCAGCGCGTCGAGGCGCTGGACAAAGGCCTCCCCCACATCGTCGAAACTTTTCCCGTGGGCGTTGTTCAACCCGTCCAACACCGTTTCGAAATCGCCCTCGAACTCGCGCGCCGCATGGGCCAACACCGCGGCCTCCTGTTCCACTGTCAGCGGTTCTTCGACCTCCACCGCGACCTCCGCGACACCGACCGACGGGGCACGACCCGCCACCTTCGCCAAAGGCGCAGCAGCCGATGGTCGCAGCTGACGGAACAGCCACGAGTTCAACAGATCGGGCGGGATGGTGATGGTTCCAGTAGCCATGGGTCGTTTCAGAGATCGCCGAGCCGGGCAAGGAAGAGGAAGGCCTAATTTCGACCCAATTGTCCCCTCGCGTCAAGGGAGCATGAAATACAGGATTTCCAGAAGATCAAGTAATTCTAACCAGATTCCCTAGAATTCTTGTAAATAAGGGGCTCTTTTGAGCAGAAAAATGTCCTACCGGCAGCACAATATGGCGAAAATTTCCCTGAGAGCAGTGTCGATTCACAACCGTTGGCTGGCGGAAAGTCGGCAAACTCCTGCCCCATCGGCAATTTTGCGAGAACAGTTTTGGGCGTTTCGATCACCCGCCACGCGACCCCGCGGTGTGGCGAGCGCGCATCCCTAACATTCGGTCAAACAAAGACACTAGACCCGAGGGTCAGACGGTGTCTTCCGCGTCGCGAAAGGGGAACGATCTCCAAGAGCAGCCTAACGACGGCGGCGGAAGATCAACGCGAACCCGAGGATGCCAAACAGCGCGAACACCGACGGCTCCGGGACGGTCGTGTAGGTGAGAAACGAAGAGAAGGTCGCCGTCGAAGGGACGCCAGGGTTCCCCGGTCCGATGCCGCCGCCGAAGGCCTCGTCGGAGCGGAAAGCGTTGCTGGTGTTGAGGTAGGTCCCGACGAAGTTGAACGAGTCACCCGGGTTGATGCCGAGGTCGGCGATGGAGAAGGTCATCGCGTAGGTCGCCTGGGTGGCACCACCCGGCGCCCCGTTCGCGGTGGTCAGAAAGGTATGCGAGCCGCCCTCGACCGTCGCCCACAGACCCGCGAACCCGCTGTTCAAGCCGAGCGCCCGGTCGGCGCCAAAGCCACCCGGGAAGTTCAAGGTGGCGCGGTTGGTGCCGTCGAACCCGCTGATGCCGCGGCGAAGGTCGTCGGCGGTGTCGGTGAAGTTGGCCGTGTTCGCACTGCCGCCGCCGATGCTGTCGATGTAGAGGATGAACCCGTCGTTCAGAGCCCCCGCACCCCGGGTGAGGGTGGCCGTGATCGTCGTTCCGTCGTCGGTGATCTCCAACGAACCCAGGACGCCACCGAACCCGGTGTTGCCGTTGCTCGCGTAGACTACCGCGGAGGCATCGGAAACCGTGAACAGGGAGGTGAAAGCTGCAATAGAGAGGATCTTGGTGAGGGCAAACCGGGTCATGTCTTCCGCAAAAATATTAGTGTGTCTGCCTTTGTAAGAGGAAAGGGCACTTGTTGTCGAGAACGAATTTTATTCGGACTCCTTAGATATCAAGGCGATCCTGAGGCCGCCTGCAAGGCCTCTTGAAGGAACGGCGCGGTGCGGCTGGTCTTCGACTTCGCCACCTCCTCGGGCGTGCCCTTGGCCACCACCCTGCCGCCCGCCTCGCCGGCCTCGGGACCGAGGTCGATCAGGTAGTCGGCCTCGGCCATGACGTCGGTGTTGTGTTCGATGACGACCACCGTATGCCCCTCGTCGACCAAGGCGTGCAGGACGCCGATGAGGTTGACCACGTCGGCGTGATGGAGGCCGATGGTCGGCTCCTCGATCAGGTAGAGGTTCGCCGCTCCGTCGGTCGCGCCTTTCATGCGCGCGTTGCGGGCGCGGGTCTGGCCTTTGCGAATCTCGGCGACCAGCTTGATGCGCTGCGCCTCGCCCCCGGAGAGGGTCGGGCTGGGTTGGCCGAGGCTGAGGTAGCCGAGCCCGGTGTCGCGGAGCAGGGCGAGGGTGGTCTTGATCTTGGCGTGCGCGTCGAAAAACTCGCAGGCTTCGGCGATGCTCATCGCCATCACCTCGCCGATGTCCTTGCCGTTGTACTGGACCTCCAGGGTCGCGTCGTTATAACGGGCGCCATGGCAGTCGTCGCAGTCGACCCAGGTGGTGGGTAGGAAGTTCATCTCCAACTTGATCCGGCCATTGCCGCCGCAGGTCTCGCAGCGACCGCCCTCGGTGTTGAAGGAGAAGCGGCCGGCGTCGAAACCGCGCACGCGCGCCTCGGGGAGGTTGGCGAACAGCTTGCGGATCTCGTCGAAGACCTTGACGTAGGTCGCCGGGGTGGAGCGCGAGGTCTTGCCGATGGGGCTCTGATCGACCTCGTAGACGGCGGCGATGTTCTCCGCGCCGGAGATCGAACGGAAGGCGGAGGGGACCTTGACGGGGTTCCCCTTCTTCTTCCCCGCCGCCGGTTTCTTGAGTTTGGACTCGACGGCGGGTTTGAGGACACCGCGCATGAAGGAGCTCTTGCCGCTGCCGGAGATGCCGGTCAGGACGGTGAGCCGGCCGAGCGGGACCGCGAGGTCGAGGTTCCGCAAGTTGTTGGCGCTGGCCCCTTTGATACGGATCCAACCTTTCGGGGCCGACCTCGCGGGGAGTTTGCGGCGCTTGCCGTTGATCGGGTGTTGGATCGGCTCCGCCAGAGCCGACAAGGTCGGCGAAGATAGGATATGGGATATAGAAGTTGGGGTCTTCTCAGCGCGCTTCACGCGCGATTTCTTCACCCGATCTCCCATCTCCGAACTTCGAACCTCGCGCGCTGGAAGTGCGCCCTCAAAGACCACCTCGCCGCCTTCCCTGCCGGCGCCGGGGCCGAGGTCGACCAGGTGGTCGGCGCGGCGGATCGTGGCCTCGTCGTGCTCCACCACCACCAGGCTGTTGCCCTGGTCGCGCAGCGCCGTCAGGGTGTCTAACAGATTGTCATTGTCGCGCGGGTGCAGGCCGATGGTCGGCTCGTCGAGCACGTAGAGCACGCCGCGGAGGTTGGAGCCGAGCTGGGCGGCGAGGCGGATGCGCTGGCTCTCGCCGCCGCTGAGGGTCGTGGCGCTGCGGTCGAGCCCCAGGTAGCCGAGCCCGACCTCCTCGAGGAAACGCAGCCGCTGGCCGATCTCTTTGAGGATGTCGCGGGCGATGATCGCCCGGGTGCCGTCGAACCGGAAACCGTCGACGACCATCCGCGCGTCGGCCACCGACAGCAGGCCGAGCGAGTCGATGGTGGACTCCTCGATCCAGACGCTGCGCGCCACCGGGTTGAGGCGCGCCCCGCCGCAGCTCGGGCAGGGCTCTTTGACCGCCTCGTCCATACGCGAGCGGCGCATCTCCTCCTCGAGTTCGGCGGCGGCGATCGAGTCGTAGTGGTGGAACTCCGGTCCCTGGCGGGCGGCGATGTACCCGTACCCGCGGCAGGTGCCACACCAGCCGTGCGGGCTGTTGTAGGAGAACAGCCGCGGGTCGAGCTCCTCGAAGGCGGTGCCGCAACCCGGGCAGGACATCTCGGAGCTGAGCACGGTGATCCCCCCAGCCGAGTCGAGCAGCCGGGCCGTGCCGCGGCCGTATCGTAGAGCTTTGGCGACTGCCTCGCGGATGTCGGCGGCCTTGGCGCGGCGCCCGAAGCTGGCCACGACGGCGTCGATGGTGTGTTCTTTGAAACGCTCCAGCTTCTGGAAACCGGCCGTCGGCACGAGGCCGCCATCGACATACAGGGTCTCGATCCCCTGCCGCTCCGCCCAGGCGGCGATGTCGGTGTGGAAGCCCTTGCGCGCCTTGACCAGCGGCGCCATCAGCTTGGCCGGCCCGCCCTCCAGCATCTCGCGCACGGCGGTGGCGATGGCGGTGGCGCTCTGTTTCTCCACCGCGACCCCGCAGTCGGGGCAATACTGTGTCCCGGCCTTGGCGAACAGCAGGCGCAGGAAATGGTAGACCTCGGTGACGGTGGCCACCGTCGACTTGCCGCCGCCGCGGCTGACGCGCTGCTCGATGGCGACGGTCGGCGGCAGGCCGCCGACCGCGTCGACGTCGGGCTTCTCCATCTGCTGCACGAACTGCCGCGCGTATGCGGACATGCTGTCGAGGAAACGGCGCTGGCCCTCCGCGAACAGGATGTCGAAGGCCAGGGTGGACTTGCCCGAGCCCGACAGCCCGGTGACCACGGTCAGGGTGTCGCGCGGGATGGCGAGGTCGATGTCCTTGAGGTTGTGCTCGCGGGCGCCGCGAACGGTGATGGCGCCCTCCGGGCGCGGAGATGGTAGATGGGATATAGAGGTTGGGGACCTCTTCTTAGCGTACGTCCCCTCCGCCCCATCTCCTATCTTCCAACTCCCATCTTCGCCGCCGAAGGTGGCTCGGAGGTAGCGGCCGGTGTGGCTGTCTGGCAGCCCGGCGATCTCCTCCGGCGTCCCAGCGCCCACAACAAACCCACCGGCGGCCCCCCCCTCGGGGCCGAGGTCGATGACGTGGTCGGCGCATTTGACCACGTCGGTGTTGTGCTCGATGACGACCACGCTGTTGCCGGCGTCCACCAGGCGCTGGAAGACGGCCAACAACATGCGGATGTCGTCGAAGTGGAGGCCGGTCGTCGGCTCGTCGAAGAGGAGGAGGTTGGTGGGTCCCGAGGCCTCCCCCTTCGGGGACTTGAGCAGGTGGCCGACCAGCTTGAGGCGCTGGCTCTCGCCGCCGCTCAGGGTGTTGAGGGGCTGGCCGAGCTTGAGGTAGCCGAGCCCGACCTCGGCCAGGGGCCGCAAGGTCGCGACGACCTTGTGCGCCTTCTTGTCGGCGAGCGCGCCGAAGAAGTCGATCGCCGAATCGACCGTGAGCTCGAGCACATCGTGAACCGATTTGCCGTCGAGGCGGATCTCCAGCGCCTCCGGCGTATAGCGCCTGCCCTCGCATTCGGGGCAGCGGACGTAGAGGTCGGAGAGGAACTGCATCTCCACTTTCTCGAAACCGTTCCCCCAGCAGCGGCCGCAGCGGCCGGTCCCGGAGTTGAAGCTGAAGTAGCCGGGCTTGTGCCCGGCGGCCTGCGCGTCGGCGGTCTCGGCGAAGAGTTTCCGCACATGTTCGAAGGCGCCGACGTAGACCACCGGCGTCGAACGCGGGGTGCGCGACAGGGGCGACTGGTCGACGAGCACGATCTCGCCGACCCGGCCGCCGCCCCGGATCGCCCTCACCCGGCCGGGGGCCTCCTCGGTGGCCTCGCCCCGCTCGCGGATCAGGTTCCGGTAGAGCACATCGTGGACCAGCGTCGATTTGCCCGACCCGGAGACGCCGGTGATGCAGACGAAGAGGCCCAGCGGGAGGTCGACGTCGATCCGCTTCAGGTTGTTCTGCGCCGCACCGAGGATCTTGAGAGCTTGCCCGCGTTTGGGCCTGCGGCGTTTCTCGGGAACCGGAATCGCCTTCTCGCCCGCGAGATACTGGAGGGTGAGGGAGGCAGGCGGAGATCGAAGATCGGAGTTTGAAGTTCGGGTCTTCTTCTTCCGCGCCGCAGGCCGATCTCCGATCTTCGATCTCCCAGCTCCGCGCGCCGGAGGCGTGCCCTCAAAGACCACTTCGCCCCCGCCCTTGCCCCGGCCGGGGCCGATGTCGACCAGGTGGTCGGCGGCGCGGATGACGCTGTCCTCGTGCTCGACGACCAGGACTGTATTGCCCGCGTCGCGCAGGTCCTCCATGACCTCGATCAGCCGGCCGGTGTCGCGCGGGTGCAGGCCGATGCTGGGCTCGTCGAGCACGAACAGCGTGTTCACCAACGAGGCGCCGAGACAGGTGGTGAGGTGGACCCGCTGCAGCTCGCCTCCGGAGAGCGAGCGGGCGGGGCGGTCGAGGTCGAGGTAGCCGAGCCCGACCCGCTCGAGATAGGTGAGGCGGGAGTGGATTTCGTTGAGAACGAGGGAGGTGGTAGGGTCGAAGTGATCAGTGGCCAGTGATCGGTCATCGGTGCGACCCGGGGGCTCACGTTTCTCCACGGACTTCTGACCACCGATCACTGCCAACTCCCCCCGCAGCTCGTCGACGGGCAGCTGCCACAGCTCCGGCAGAGTCCTGCCGCCCACCCGGAAGTTCAGCGCCTCCGGCTGCAGCCGGGCGCCGCGGCATCTCTTGCAGGTGGTGTAGGAGCGGTAGCGGCTGAGGAAGACGCGGACGTGCATCTTGTAGGCCTTTGTCTCCATCCAGTCGAAAAAGCCCTGCACGCCGTACCAGAGACCTTTGCTCCAGTTGTCCTCGGGGTCGCCCCCCTCGCCGTAGAGCACCCACTGCCTGTCGCCCTTCGACAGGTCGCCGAACGGGGCGTCGGGGTCGACGCCGCGCGCCCGCGCGCAGCGCTCGAGGTCGGCCTGGCATTCGGCGCCGCGCTCGCCGTGGAACGCCTTGACCACACCGCCGGCGATCGATAGCGAGTGGTCGGGCAGGGCGCGGTCGAGGTCGATCCCCAGGGTGCGGCCGAAGCCGCGGCACTCCGGGCAGGCGCCGAGCGGGTTGTTGAAGGAGAACAGCCCGGGCGTCGGCGCGCGCAGCTCGAGGTCGCAGCCGGGGCAGTGCCAACCCCGCGAGAAGGCGCGCTCCTCGCCGGACTCGGGGTCGACCAGCGCGAGCTTGCCCTTGCCGAGGGTGAAGGCCATCTCCACCGCCTCGTGCAGGCGGGCGCGGGTCTTCGGTCCACCGGTGACCTTGACCCGGTCCTGCACCACCCGCACCACGGCCGGCACCGTCTCGCGCGGGTAGGCCTCCGGCTCGTCACAGCGGTAGAGCTCGCCGAACAGGAACACGCGCAGGTAGCCCTGCGCGCGGAGAAACTCGAAGAACTCGGCGGGCTCCGTCCCGGGCGGCGCCGGCACGCCGAAGGTCACCAGGACCGGCCGGTCCCTGAAGTGGTCGATCGCGGAACGCACCGCCGCCTCCGGGCTGTCCGGTTTGACCTCCGCACCGCACTCCGGGCAGCGCGCGGTGGCGAGGCGCGGGAACAGCAGCTTCAGGTAGTCGTTGATCTCGGTCAGCGTGCCGACCGTCGAGCGCGTGGTGCGCACCGCGTTGCCCTGCTCGATGGCGATGGCCGGCGGGATGCCCCGCACCTCGTCGACCAGCGGCTTGTCCATGCGCTCGAAGAATTGCCGCGTGTAAGGTGAGAAGGTCTCGACGTAACGGCGCTGGCCCTCGGCGTAGACCGTCTGGAAGGCCAGCGAGGACTTGCCGCTGCCGCTCGGCCCGGTGACGACGATCAGCTCGCCGAGCGGCAGGTCGAGGTCGAAGCCCTTCAGGTTGTTCTGCCGCACCCCGCGCAGTTCGATGGCGCCCGCCGGGCGCGAGGATCGGATATGGGATCTGGGAGATGGGGCTTTCTTCTTGCCGCGTTTGGTGCGCGGTTTCTTCGCCCGATCTCCGATCTCCGAACTTCCATCTCCGCCGCCCCCCGCGGCGGCCTTTTTTCCTGTTTTGCGTTTCGGCATCGGCGGGTTGCAAGGGCTAGTACCAAGACCCGCGCATGACAAGCAGAAGATTGGACCAACCGGCCCAGCATCTCCCGCGCTCCCCGATCCAGCCGCCACGCCAGCGAGCCAACGGGGACACCTCCCCATTGACTAATATATTTTAAATTTCAATGGAAGTTAGAGGTCTTATTGATAAACTGTTTGTTGATGTTGGGGGGGATCACCGTCGGGCGGCAGGGCATGAAGTCTCTATTTGGCATCGCCAGCTTCTCGTTCTGTGCCTTTTCGGCCGAGGCGCAGGTCCCGTTAGTCGGGCCGACGACGGAGTGGGTGTCGCTCGGACCGGACTACGATTTCTTCGGCGACCAGCAAACCGGCGACTCCGCCAGCGACATCGTCGGCACCGCCGCGGACGCCGGGTTTCTCACCGCCTTCGACGACGCGGGGACGCCGTCCCTCACCGACGGGTCTATAGGGTTCCGGATCCGCCTGGACGATGCCGGGGGAAATGGCGGCAACCCATCGTTCGAGCGTAACCTCTGGGTCGGCATCGACGCCGATCTGAACGGCTCGGTCGATGTGTTCCTCGGCGTCGATCGCCAAGGCAACGCTAACGAGCTGGCGATCTACGCCCCGGGCAGCGGCCAGAACATCTCCCCCAGCACCACGACCATCGCCAACTCGCCGTATACCACATACGCCATCTCCGCGGCGAACTACCACTATCGCCCGGTGGACTTCACGACCGACGGGGGCACGACCAACGACTTGACCACCGGCTCGACCGGCGACCCCGACTACTACCTCAGCTTCCTCGTCCCCTTCGCGGACGTCGTGTCCTTCCTCTCCGACCCACCGCTATCGCTGTCCATCGACCAGACGACACCCCTCCGCTACGTGGTCGCCACCTCGACCCAGAACAACAAGCTCAACCAGGACATCGGCGGCGTCGATGGGGGGGTCAACTCGACCACCACCTGGGAGGACCTGGGGGGGTTCACGCCCACCGTCAACCCCACCGGCGAGGTCGTCCCCGAACCCTCCGTCGCGATCCTGCTGGCCGCGGCCTGGGCTCTCGTATCGCTCCGCCGGCCGGCGAGGGTGTCGGCGGTGACCCGCTAGCCCGCCAAGAATCTGTTGCGGCGACACCCGGCCGCAGGAGACTGCCCCGTGACGAGATGAGCGACGCACGGGAGAACGCGGGAGCCCCCTTCATCAGGATCGACGACCTGCACAAGGCGATCGGCGGCCAGCCGATCCTGCGCGGGCTCTCCCTCGAGGTGCGGCGCGGCGAGACCATGGTGCTGATCGGCGACAGCGGCGGCGGCAAGAGCGTCACCCTGAAACATATCATCGGCCTGATGCGGCCCGACTCCGGGACGGTCGAGGTCGACGGCCAGTGCATCACCTCCCTCCCCGAACCCGAGCTCGCCGAGACCCGCCGCAAGGTCGGGATGCTGTTCCAGAACGGCGCCCTCTTCGACTCGATGTCGGTCGGGCAGAACGTCGCCTTCCCGCTGCGCGAGCGCGGCGAGAGGGACCCCGCCTCCCTCACCGGCAAGGTGACCGAGGCCCTGGAGCTCGTCGGCCTGGCCGAGCACCTCGACAAGATGCCGATCGACCTCAGCGGGGGCATGCGCAAGCGGGTGGCGCTGGCGCGGGCGATGATCACCCACCCGCAGTGCATGCTCTACGACGAGCCGACCGCGGGCCTCGACCCGGTGGCGACCGGCTCCATCGACCGCCTGATCCTCGACATGCAGGGGCGGTACGGGGTCACCTCGGTGGTCGTCACGCACGACATGAAGAGCGCCTACCATGTCGCCGACCGCATCGCCCTGCTGCGCGCCGGCGCGGTGTACTTCTCGGGAACCCCGGAGGAGCTGCGCGCCTGCGAGGACCCCGCGGTGCGGGACTTCATCGAGGGGAGGGCCGGCGGCAAGCGCTAGCGAGCGGCCGGAAAATGGGCTACGTTTCCCGCCCCCCGGCCCCCCCCGCCGCTGTCGGGGCGACCACAGAGACATGAAGGAGAAGCGCACAGAACTGCTGGTCGGCCTGTTCCTGCTCATCGGGCTGGTGGTGTTGGGCGGGCTGGTGCTGCGCTTCGGCAGCTTCGACGAACGCTTCCGCGATACCTACCCGCTGACCGTGACCTTCGAGGACGGCGGCGGCCTGGTCGACGGCACCGACGTGCGCCTGGGGGGCGTGAAGATCGGCCGCGTCGCGGAGCCGCCCCGGGTCAACGTCGAGGACTACGGCGGCGCGATCGTCGAGCTGGAGATCTTCGGCGACTTCCAGGTCCCCGAGGGCTCGAAGTTCGCCATCGGCAACAGCGGCCTGCTCGGCGACAGCCTGATCGAGATCACCGCCCCGCGGAAGCGCAGCGGGGAGTACATCGAGCCCGGCACGACGATCGAGGGCGCCCGCAGCGCCGGCCTCGGGGCTCTGGCCTCCTCGGCGGAGAACCTGTCGAAGAAGGGCCAGGCCGTGCTGGAGGACGTGCGCGACGCGCTGAAGAACCTCGGCAGCGCGGTGGAGAAGCTCGACCAGAAGATCTTGCGGGAGGAGAACCTGCAGCAGTTCGACACCGCCATGTCCGAGCTGTCCACCGCGCTCGAGGCGATCAACTCGCGGGTGCTCAACGACGGCAATTCGACCAGCCTCGCCGAGCTGCTGGCCAACCTGAAGGAGGCGAGCGCGAAACTCGACGCCGCCTCCGAGAAGGTCGGCCCGCTGCTCGACAGCGGCGAGGAGGCCATCGCCGCCCTCGAGCCCGGGCTGCGCAGGCTCTCGGCCGCGGCGGCCGGGGCGGACGAGGCGATCGACAAGATCAACGAGGGCCCGGGCGTGTTGCAGACGCTGCTCGCCGACCCCCAGCTGAAGGAGGACGTCCGGTCCTTCGTCGCCAACCTCCGCCGCAGCGGCATCCTCCGCTACAAGGATACCGCCGCGCCCGTCGATGGGAGGACCGACCCGGCGGGGACGAGGCGGAAGGGTTTCTTCGGCGGCCGCTAGACGGAGCCCCGTGGGCCGGCGGCGGCGGGGCGGGCCGGGCGTGCGGTTGCAGCGGCGCCGGGGGCGTGATAGGGGGTTGTGGCAATGGGGACGGGACTATCGATCAACATCATCCGCGGGCTGTTCCTCGCCGTCTGCATCGCGATCGGGATCATCATCGCCAAGAGCTTCGAGGCCGAGCCCTACCTGGGCGCCATCATCGGCGGTTGCTACGGAGCGCTGCTCATCGTCCTCGACCACCTGCTGCGCTACTTCACCTTCCGCGGCTTCTCCCACGGCACCATGGGCTTGATGGTCGGCCTGTTCTGCGCCTGGCTGGTGCTGCGCGTCGACTTCTTCGACAACGCCTGGTTCCAGGGGATCAAGAACTACGAGACCATCGAAAACGTCGTCAAGCTGACGGTCTACACCGGCCTCGGTTTCATGGGGACGATGCTGGCGCTGCGCTCCAACCGCGAGGAGTTCTCCTTCATCATCCCCTACGTCCGCTTCCGCCAGGACTCCCTCATGGAGCAGCCGCTGGTGGTGGACACCAACATCATCATCGACGGCCGGATCCCGAAGGTCTGCGAGACCGGCTTCCTCGGCGGCACCATCATCATCCCGCGCTTCGTCCTCGACGAGCTGCACATCCTCGCCGACTCCACCGACCCGATAAAGAAGGAGCGCGGGCGGCGCGGCCTCGACTCGGTCAACACCCTCAAGCAGACCTCCGGCCTGCAGGTGAGCATCCACGAGTCGCGCATGGAGACGGAGGAGCTGATCGACACCAAGCTCATCCAGCTCGCCCGCCGCCTCGGCGCCCACCTCGTCACCAACGACGCCAACCTCGGCAAGGTCGCCCGCCTGCAGGGGGTCAAGATCCTCAACTTCAACGACCTCGCCCGCGCCCTGCGGCCGACGGTCACCCCGGGGGACCAGCTCGAGCTCGCCCTCGTCAAGGAGGGCAAGGACGAGGGGCAGGCGGTCGGGTACCTGCCCGACGGCACCATGATCGTCGTCAACCACGCGGTGCGCCTGATCGGCCAGAGCGTCGAGGTGATCGTCTCCGGCGCGCTGCAGACCAGCGCCGGGCGGCTGATCTTCGCCGACCTGCGCGAGAACTCGCCGCTGGTCGGCGGCGGCAAACAGAGGGCGGGCAAGGGCCCGAAGGCGAAGGCGACGCTCTGACCGGCGACCCCTAATCGCTTAACACCGCCGGGATTTGCAGTATATTGGCAACCCCCCTAGCCGCCCGCTGCCAACCCCGAGCCGCGGCCCCCGAAACCGATGTTTGAAACGCTCGTCGTCGCCGCCACACTGGTGTTCGCCTGCGCCTGCCGCACCTTCGCCCACCCGGCGATCCGCAAGGTCGGCGCGCTGGCGGTGGTCGGCGCCACCTTCCTAGTCGGCTATTTCGCCAGCGGCGGCCAGGCCGCGTGGGGGGCCGCCGCCGCCGCCGGGTGGTTCCTCCTGCCGTGGCTCGACCTGCTCACCCGCATCCGCGGGCTGCGCCTGCCGCTGGACAAGAAACTCCGCGCCAGCTTCCCGCCGGGGCCGGACACCTTCCCGCAGCTGCGGGGGTTCACCGGCGCGGTCGAGGACGCGGGGTTCGAACATGTCAGCGACTCCGGCTGGGAGTGGGACGGGATGGAACAGTTCGTGCGCTTCTTCTACGACGAGGGCTCCAAGGCGCAGGCCACCATCAACCTGAACCGCCAGCGCCACGTCGCCTTCGCCTACATGAGCATCTCGTCGCGCACCGACGACGGCAAGGTCTGGACGACCTGGAACTACCCCTTCGGATACTCCATGCGCATCGTCCCCGAGCTGGAGATCAACCGCGCCCGCGGCGCCCGCTCGTTCGCGGAGCTGGCTGACTCCCACCGGCAGTTCCTCGCCCGGCACGGCATCGCCGACGTCCACCTGCAGCCGGCCGACCCCGAACAGCTCAGCGCCCTGATGGAGCGCGAGATGCGCGCCCAGGTCGACCACAACCTCGACCGCGGCCTGATCAAACTTTCCGGCAACGGCACCTTCCGCTACTCGTGGCGCGGCCTCGTCTACCTGTGGCTGCAGTCGGTCAAAGACATGGTCCGGCTCAGCTGAACGGCGACAGAACCATGACCCCCATCGACCAGATCGGCGTCGAGGAGCGCGCGGCCAAGTTCGCCAAACGCAGCATCAAGGCCGACGCCAAGCTCGCCGGGCTCAGGCTCGCCGCCTCGATGATGGACCTCACCACCCTCGAGGGCGCCGACACCGAGGGCAAGGTGGCGCAGCTCTGCAAGAAGGCGCTCCGGCCGATGGCCGGGCGGTACGGCTGCCCGCCCTGCGCCGCGGTCTGCGTCTACCCCAACCTGGTCGGCCACGCCGCGCGCCTGCTGGAGGGGTCGGGGGTGGGCGTCGCCTCGGTCGCCACGTCGTTCCCGTCCGGGCAGGTGCCCCTGGAGGTCCGCCTCGACGACGTGCGCTTCGCGGTCGCCGAGGGGGCGACCGAGATCGACATGGTGATCGCCCGCGGGGCGTTCCTGAGCGGGGACTTCGAGCGGGTCGCGAAGGAGATCAAGGCGGTGCGCAAGGCCTGTGGGAAAGCCCACCTCAAGGTGATCTTCGAGACCGGCGAGATCGGCTCCTACGACAAGGTCCGGCTGGCGAGCGAGATCGCCATGCGCAGCGGGGCGCACTTCATCAAGACCTCCACCGGCAAGATCGCCAGGGCCGCCACCATGCCGGTCAGCCTGGTGATGCTGGAGGCGATCCGCGACCACTACTACGACACCGGCGAGCGGATCGGCATGAAGCCCGCCGGCGGCATCCGCACCGCCAAGGAGGCGCTGGCGTACCTCGTCATGGTCAAGGAGACGCTCGGCGACGCGTGGCTGACGCCCGACCTGTTCCGCTTCGGCGCCAGCTCGCTGCTCACCGACGTCACCCTACAGATCGCCAAGATGGTCGACGGCAACTACCAGAGCGCCGACTATTTCGCGATGGGGTAAAGGCGCCGGGAGCGGTTGTGGGAGGAAGGATCCGGGGGGTTCCCGCCCTCCCCAGACACGGTGGAATATCCTTGAATAGGCCGGTGCCGTTGGCGTCTAATAGCCCAAACCGACGCCTGCACCGCGACGGTGAAGGCGGCGGCTCCGGGAGGAACCGATGGCCACCACGCACCGACTCTTGACCGCGATCTGCCTGGTCGCGACCTCAGTTCATACGGCCGCCCTCCCGGAGGACGGCGGCGCGACCGGGGATCCGGCGGCGACGGGCGCAGAGGTCGAACGGCTCGTCGAGCAGCTGAAGGCAGACGATTTCGAGCAACGCCAGGAGGCGGTCGGGAGGCTGATCGAGATCGGCGAGCCCGCCCTCGCCGCGGTCGAGAGGCTGGCCGCGGACCCCTCCCCCGATGTGGGCATCCTCGCCAGACAGGTCCTCGAGGCGATCGGCCGGCAGCTGTCCGGGGCGATCGACCTGGACCCCAAAGCCAACCGCTCGCTGGATCAGAAGTTCGGAACCCTGGCGGGCAACACCTTGAAGACCCTGCCGCGCGGGGTCCAGAAACTCGGCGGGATCGACTTCCATATCGGCGATAAGGCCCTCGTCCTCGGGAGCGACAGGGCGCCCGGCCTGCCGAAGGCCATCGAGGGGATCGCGGTAGGGCGCCAATGCGGCCAGCTCCATATGCTGCAGGCGCTGATCTTCGGCGCCAAGCACGGGCTGAAGGACGGCGACCTGGTCGCCAAATACGTCGTCCACTACGACGACGACACCAAGGTCGAGATCCCCGTCGAGGCCGGGGCGGACGTCCGCGACTGGTGGGACGACGACGGGTCGCGGCCGGTGACGCGCGGCAAGGTGGTCTGGGAGGGGAACAACCCGGCCGCCGCCCGGTGGGGCCATTCGCTGCGCCTCTACGCGGGGAGTTGGGAAAACCCCCACCCGGAGAAA
>JANQMB010000187.1 GCA_028280355.1 Verrucomicrobiales bacterium | reverse complement strand
TCCAGAACCCGCGTCAGCCACCCGTCCTCGTCGAACAGCCGGAAGTCGACCGCCGCCTTGCCGATGTTGTAGACCAGCGGCGCCAGCGCCGCCCCCAGCGCGACGGTGCAGCCGAGCCAGGCGACGATCTTCAGGGCGTCCGATTTGATATGGCGGGTCACGGGGCGGGGAGGCGTGCCGGTGGCCGAGATTCACGTTGAGAGGAAGCGCGATGACAAATGCTTTGTGGCCGATTACCGTCCTTTCATGAAACTCCACGACTGGAGGGAACGGACGGACACTGGCGAGAACCGCCTCTGGCGGGCGACCAAGCACGGTGGCCGCTGGGCGTTCATGTCCCGGCTACAGCGTTCGGAGGACGATTGGACCCGGCACGAGACGATGCGGGTCGAGGACCTGCGGCAACTGCGCGAGGTCCTGTTCAACAAGTACCAACGGCGCCGTCTGCCCTGGGAGGACGTGGTCACCATCGACCAGATGATCGAGGAGGCCGAGCAGGGCGGGGGGGAGTTCGTCGCGGGCGGTGACCGCCAGGGACCATCGCCGGGGGCAGCGCGGTGAGCATCAGCACGCGCAGGGGGGACGGGGGGAAGACCGAATTGATGTTCGGCCGGCCGGTCTCCAAGTCGCATCCCCGCGTCCTCGCCGGCGGTGCCGTCGACGAGCTGAACGCGGCGCTCGGGCTGGCCCGCGCGGGGTGCCGTGGGGGGTGCGAGATCGGTGACCTGGTGGCCGCGGTGCAGGGCGACCTCGTGTTGTTGATGGGCGAGCTCGCGACGCTGCCCGAAGACTTGGAGAAATATGCGGCGAAGGGTTTCGAGCGTTTTGGGGGTGCCCGCATCGACAAGCTAGATGCCTGGGTCGACGCGGTCGAAGGTGGCGGCGTCCGCTTCGAAGGGTGGGCGATGCCCGGGGCGGCCGGCGACCTGGTGGCCGCCCATCTCGACTTCGCGCGCACCGTCTGCCGGCGCGCGGAGCGGTCGGTGGTCGAGTTGGACGACGGCATCGACCCGGAGATACAGCGCTATCTCAACCGGCTCTCGGACGCCCTCTGGCTCGCGGCTCGCCGGAGTGAAGGCGGAGCGGGCGAGGGCGAGTGAGGGGCGGCGCAACGCGCGTGTCCGGTAGACTGCCGGCTTTTTGGGGAGAGCCGACTCCTTCATCGGGTACGGTATGAAACCGCTGCCCGAGGGGTCGGGCAGCGGTCTCGCATCGGGTTGAGGCTCGATGCCGATTTGGTTGAACGCATTTCCAGCTGATCGCTCGCAAGCGAGCTTCCTACGACGATGCCGCCGCTGTAGGAAACTCGCTTGCGAGCGATGGAGGGTTGCCGGATTGGGGGGCAAGCCCTGTCAGCTGGCCGATCGACCTGAAGGGATGGGCCTCGACCACCGCGGCGGCCATCGCCTCGCCGAGAACGTGGATCGCATGGATCGCGACGGGCGGTGTCGCGCTGCCCCAGTTGAGAACCGATGGCATCCCCGGCTGGATGATTTTGACGGTTTCCGTTGCCGTTGCCTTTTCCGTGTCGGGGGACTTCTCCCCAGCGATCACGCGATGGGCGAGCGGTCCGGCGAGGCCGAGACTGAGGACAGCGAGGGTGGTGATGATAGGTTTGGGTTTGTTTGATGTAATCATTTGAACAGTATATAGGCGAACAGGTATTCCGCAACGGGAAATTATAAATTTTCCTGACAATCTCCGGCCGTGTCGGTGATTTCGGTGTCGCCGCGCGACAATGTGGCGTAGGGGGGGCGGGAGATGCCCACATTCGAACAGCTTGGCCTGATCCCGAAACTGGTGCGGGCGGTGACCGAGAAAGGGTACTCGGAGCCGACCCCCATTCAGGCCAAGGCCATCCCGGCAGTGTTGGGGGGGCGCGATGTGATGGGGGGGTCTCAGACCGGCACCGGCAAAACGGCGGCCTTCGCGTTGCCGATCTTGCAGAAGCAGTTCGAGCGCCGCAGCAAGAGCCGGTCCCCGAGGGCGCTGATCCTGGCGCCCACCCGGGAGCTGGCCGTGCAGGTCGAGGAGAGCGTGTTCCGGTACAGCAAGGGGCTGGGTATCCACAGCGTGGCGATCTACGGCGGCGTCAAGATGCCGCCCCAGATCAGCAAGTTGCGGCGGGGTGTCGGCGTGGTGGTGGCCACCCCCGGGCGGCTGCTCGACCACTCCGAACAGGGGACGATCGACCTGTCGGAGATCGAGGTGTTCGTGCTCGACGAGGCCGACCGGATGCTGGACATGGGGTTCATGCCGGACATCAGGCGCATCATCGGCCTGCTCCCCGAGCGCCGGCAGAACCTGATGTTCTCGGCGACCTACTCGGCCGAGATCCGCAAGCTGGCGGGCGACCTCTTGCACGAGCCGATGCAGATCGAGGTCGCGCGCCGCAACACGGCCGCCGAGCGGGTGAACCAGGTGGTGCACCCCGTGGAGCGCTCCCGGAAACGCGAGCTCTTGACCAAGTTGATCGAGGACGGCGACTGGCGGCAGGTGTTGGTCTTCGCCCGCACCCGCCACGGCGCCGACCGCCTGTCCAGGCAGCTGCGCAACGACGATGTCCGGGCGGTCGCGATCCATGGCGACAAGACCCAGGGCCAGCGCACGCGGGCGTTGGAGGAGTTCAAGCGCGGCGCCGTCCGCGTCCTGGTCGCGACCGATGTCGCCTCGCGCGGGCTCGACATCCGGCAGCTGCCGCACGTGGTGAATTTCGAGCTGCCCGACGTGGCGGAGGACTACGTGCACCGCATCGGGCGCACCGGGCGGGCGGGCGAGGAGGGCGACGCGCACTCCCTGGTCTGCCGGGCCGAGCGCGACAAGCTGGCCGAGATCGAGGCCCTCCTCGGCAAGCGTATCGAGCGGCGCGAGATCGAGGGTTTCGAGGGCGAGGACGTCGAGGCGCGCGGGCGCCGGGCAGGTTCTGGCCCGGGCCAGAGGGGGAGGTCGCGCAAGTCGTCGGGTGGGCGTCCTGGCAAAGGCGGCCCCCGCCCTGAGGGGGGTGGTTCCGGTAGCTCTGACGAGTTGTTAGAGAAACCCCCGCGCAGGAAGTCGCCGTCTGCCGGCGCGGCGGACAAGCGCAAGCGCAAGCCGAAATGGAGCGCGGCGCGCAAGCGGGCCGCCAAGGCGAAGCGCGCGCAGTCGGCCTCCGCCGCGGCGACCGCCAAACGGCGGCCTGGGAAGCGCCCGAAACGGCGCCCCCCACCACCCCGCAGGGGGAAAGGCTAGCACGGCCGGCAGCGGGGTCTCCCCGGCCTCCGGGAACATCGCGATCTCTGACAGCCGGCGTCAGAGAGTCCTCCGGCGGGGTTCGATCGGCTTGCTGCTGCCTCGGTTCCGCATGGCGATGCGCCTCCAGTATCGGGAAAGGAATCGGGATCCCATCGCCGGTCAGTCGCCGTCCTGCGACCGGTTCACGCTCCGCCAAAGCACCGTCGTTTGATCCAAATCGTTTCATATCGATCAAATTTGAGAAAAAATTCAAAAATGAAGAACAAAATTAATAATATATATTGCGAACCATACTGAGTGGAGGAAGTTGCTGTGTAGTTTTCAAAATTCTTATGATCCGACGCATTGGGGGGAGGGACTTGAATCGCCGTTGGCGATCTCTGCGATTGCTGACCATCGGCTTTGCTGGCGCTGTCTGTTCGGCGGCGGTCGCCAGACCAGATCAGCCGGCCGACCCGCTGGTTGGCGATGTGGACTGGCTGAACGAGATCGTCGAGCGCTACGAAGGGGCCGGCGGCTGGTTTGGGGAGAACGACACCGCCCAGCTGGTGATCAACCGCCTCTCCTATGCAGGTGGGGCCTATGGCCTGCCGATGATGAGTGCGGGCACCGGTGTCCGGCTCGTGCCGGTGCATGCCGACGCCCCTCCGGCAGGCAAGCGTTGGGCGTTCTGGAACGTGATCAACAACCGCTTCGATCTCTGGCGCGGGCCCGCCCCACAGGGGGTCAAGGTCATCACCCATTTCAAACGGCGCCATGACGGCACCCTGCACCAGGCCGCCGCACTGCGTCAGGCGACGCGGCAGGTCGTCGCGCAACGCCGGGTCTCGCCGCCCGCCCGCCCTGTCGCCGCCGGAGGCCCCTCCGTCACGAGCCGCCTCGCCGCCCCGTCGCTGGGGGCGGTCGGGATCGCCAACGCCTGGGGGGCGGGGAGCACCAAGGCGAAATCGGAAGCGCTCGCCCCGCCGGGCTTCGAGCCGCCGGGCGGCCAGTATTCGCCATCCGATTTTAAGCTGCGGGTGCACCTGGTCAACCCCAACGCCGCGGACGCCACCCAGGTCTACTACTCGATCGACAACTCCGGTTGGACGCGCTACGGCGGCGAGGCCATCGTGGTCGCCCCCGGGGCCGAGGTGCTGGCGTTCTGCACGTCGGCCGAGGCCGGCGCCCGGCGCGACAGCGAGCCGGTGGCCGCCAACTACACCATCGAGCCGATCCGCCTCGAGCTGACAGTCAGCCAACCTGCCGATACCCTGCCGGCCGGCGCGCTCCGCCCCGGGGGCGAGCTCTCGCCACTCCTGCCCGAAGTGGCGGTGAGCAATATCGAGGCGCTGCCCGACGAGCTGCGGACCGGGGAACATTTCCAGATCCTCTGGACGGTCGACGGCAGCGACCCGCTGACCAGCACCACCGCCTTCCCGCTGGAGGTGGGGGTCGGCCTGGGCGAGGCGCAGCCGCTGCCGATCTCCGACCTCCTCACCGGCGGCGCCACCAAGTTGCTGGTCCGCATCGCCGCCCGCTCGTCCGACCGCCGGTTGCTGCTCGATTCCGCCGAGGCCTCGCTGCGGCTGGAGATCGTGCAGTAGGGGAACGGGGTTGCCGGCCGGCGTTGGCGGCGCGAACGTGGGCGCCGTGATGAAGCGTCTTTTCGCCCTTTCCGCCGCGGCGTTGGCCGTCCCCACCTCGGCGTCAGCCGCCGGGACATCCTACGCCATCGTCAGTTCGGAGACCACCGCCGCGGACCCCGGTTGGCGGAAGGTGATCGCGGGCCTGCGGGAGAAATATCCCGGGGCGGTGGAGGTCCGGTTCCCCGACGGCGACCCGCGGGAGGCCCGCGGTGAGCTGGCGGCGCTGCACCCGCGCTACACCTGTTTCGTCGCCCGGCACCCCGAGGTCACCCGCGCCTTCGTCACCGGCGTGCACCAGCTGACGCGCGGGCTCGACGACGACCCTTACGCCGATACCACCTGGGGGATCCTGACCGGCTTCGACGCGGACAACGCGCTCGACATCGCCACGACGGCGGCGCCGCTGGTGATCGAGCGCGTCGCCTCCGGGACCGAGGTCGCGCTGGGCCGGTGCCGGGAGGGCGTGTGGTACTGCGAGCTGAAACAGGGGCGGATGGTGAGGAAGGAGCGCGGCGGCGAACCGGTCGAGGGGCGCGGGCCGGCGGACACCACCAGCGTGTTGGCGCGGACCCTGACAGATTACAGAGCGCAGCTGTTCGTCACCTCCGGGCACGCGACGGAGCGCGGTTGGCAGATCGGCTACAGCTACAAAAACGGCTATTTCAAGAGCCGCGGGGGGCAGCTTTACGGCGAGGACATGGAGGGCGGCAAGACCGAGATCGTCTCGCCCAACCCCAAGGTCTACATGCCGATCGGCAACTGCCTGATGGGTCATATCGACGGCGCCGAGGCGATGGCGCTGGCCTGGATGAAGAGCGCCGGGGTGCGCCAGATGCTGGGGTATACCGTGCCGACCTGGTACGGGTATGCCGGCTGGGGCTGCCTCGACTATTTCGTCGAACAGCCGGGGCGCTACAGTTTCGCGGAGGCCTACCTCGCCAACCAGCACGCGCTGATCCACCGGCTCGAAACCTGTTTCCCAGACGTGGCGCGCGAGCCGATCGGCGGCCCCGAGGACGCGGGCAAGCTGCGCCGCAAGGCGGGTGGCACCCCCGTGGCGGAGGCGCTCGGCCTCGGCGCCCAGGACGCGGTGGGGCTGCTCTTCGACCGCGACGCGGTGGCGTTCTACGGCGACCCGGCCTGGGACGCGCGCCTGGCGGAGGGCACCCTCGCATACGGGCAGAGCCTCGAGGAGGACGGGGGGACGTACACCTTCACGATCACCCCGAAGCTCGGCGCCAGGTCGTTCGAGCCGGTGAACACCAACGGCGCCCAGCGGGGCTGGCGGCCGATCGTCGGACATTTCCCCCACCGCCTCAAAGACGTCGAGGTCATCGCGGGCGGCGACCTAGACCCGGTGGTGACCGACGACTTCATCCTGGTCCCCAACCCGCGGGAGTGCGACCCGGCGAGGGAATACAAGGTGGTGTTCCGGGCGGCGAGGGTGGCGCCGGACCGCTAGGCGAAATCCGCCGCGGCCTTGCGGTACCCGCAGATCTCCCCGTCCCCGTAATACGCCAGCAGGATGGCGCCGTCGGCGGCGACCGCCTCGAACAGCTCCTGCATGAACTCCTGCTCGCCGGGCCAGGGGTAGACGAAGAAGACGTCGATCTCGTCGGTCGCGCACGGCATGCCGTCGTAGTGGGGCGCGAAGCCGGGGTCGCCGCCGCCGATGAACTCCCCGGGGCGCACCAGGCCCTCGCCGCCGACGCCGCCGTAGGACTCGAAGCCCTCTGGGATGTAGCTGCCCTCGATGATCTCGACGGGTATCCTGCAGTCCTCCGCGAGCTCCCTCGACATCCGCACCAGGTCGGGCTCGATCTCGATCCCGAAGGCATCGTACCCGAGCAGGGCGGCGATGCAGGTGCCGACCCCGAGGCCGCTCCCCCATTCGCAGTAGACCCGCCCGAGCGGCATGTCCTCGCTGGTGACGAACTGCAGGGCGGCGAACAGCAGCCCGGGGTCGCTGGGGATGAACTTCGGCGTGCGCTTGTTGCGCTCGGTCTCGAACAGGTGGTCGATGCGGCGGTTGGCCTCGGCGAGATAGCTGGAGACCTCGTCGGGCAACGCCGCCGCGGCCGCCGGCCCCAGTTCGATCTCTTCGAGCGCCATGCGCGGGCACGGTAGCATGGCATGCGCCGTTTTCACCGGTTCCGCGGCCGCCTTTATTATGCTAGTGAACCCCGGCGTTCCCGTGGCAGAGTGCGGGCATCGAACGGTTCCGGTCCATCGTCGCCCGCGGTTGGTGGTTGATCCTGCTCGCCCTGCTCGGGGGATGCGGGTTCTTCGTCGCCCACATCCCGCAGCTCGAGATCAACGCCGAGACCGACGCCTTCATGGAGGAGGACGACCCCGGTCTGAGCACCTACTACGAGACGCGCGAGGACTGGGGGTGGGACGAGTACGCCGTGGTGTGTGTGACGGCGGACGACTGGTTCACGGCGGAGGGGCTGCGGCGCCTGCAGGAGATCGAGGCCGAGCTGGCCGCGGTCCCCTGGGCCGGTTCGACGATGTCGGTGCTGGACGTGCCGCTGTTGCGCCAGCGGCCGGGCGTCAAACCCAACCTGCTGTTCATCAAGCGCGCCATCAAACGCCTCGGGGACCCCGGCGTCGACCTGGGCGCGGCGAAGGCCGAGCTGGAGACCCACGGGCTGGCGGTCGGCAACCTCATCTCCGCCGACGCCCGAAGCCTCAACATCCTGGTCTACCTCAGCTTCGAGCGGGTCGACGGGCGGCTCGAGCCCGGCGTGATCGAACGGCGCCACCAGATGGTCGAGGGGGTGCGCGCGGTAGCCGCGCGGTGGGACGCCGAGCTCGCCGAGCCGGTGCGCCTCTCCGGCATCCCGTTCATCAACATCACCCTGTTCCAGAACGTGCGCCACGACCTGATCGTGTTCGGGGCCGTCTCGCTCGGCCTTTTCACCCTCGCCTTCCTGGTGGCCTACCGCCGGGCGCGTTTCGTGGTGATCCCGATCGCCTGCTGCCTGCTGCCCGCCGCCGGGGTGGTCGGTGCGATGGCCTTCTTCGAGATCCCGATCGCGTTGGTGACCTCGAACATGCCGGTGCTGCTGTTCGTGCTGATGTTGCCCTACAACGTCTATTTCATCGAGCGCTACCGCGAGCGGCGGCGGCGCCACCCCGGCGAGGACGGGCTGGACAGCACCCTCGCGGCGCTGCGCGCCATCGCCGTGCCCTGCCTGTTCTCCTGCGCCACCACCCTGGCCGGCTTCGCCGCCCTCGGCACCAGCGAGATCATCCCGATCCGCGATTTCGGGCGGCTGATGGCGATCGGTATCGCGGTCGGATTCGCGGTCGTTTTCCTGTTCGTCCCCGCCGCCATGAGCCGCCTGCGCGGCATCGCCCCGCGGCCGTCGGGGGGCGCCGGGGGCGAGCTGCGGCCGGCGCGCGGGCTGGTGGCGCTCTTCCAGAACGTCACGCTGGCGCGGCCGGCGCTGGTGGTGGCCTGCGGCGCCGCCCTCTTCGCCCTGTCGCTGGCCGGCGCCCGCCGTATCAGCGCCGAGAACAAGTTCACCAGCTACTTCTGGCCGGGCAGCGAGGTCTACCAGGGCCTGGAGTTCATCGACCAGAAAATGGGCGGCACCACCTGGATCGAGGTCATCCTCAGCTCGGGGGAGAAGGGGTTTTTCCGGACCGGCGAAGGGATCGACACGCTGGCGGTCGCGGAGTCCTACTTCCGCACCCTCCCCGAGACCGGCAACATCTTGTCGCTCACCGTCCTGCGCGACGAGATGCGCAAGACCTTCCGCGAGGAGTGGTTCCCCGCCCTCAGCGACTCGGCGATGTTCCGCCTCATCGCCCTGGTCGCGCCGGACGTGGTGCGGCAGGTCTCCAACAGCGACTTCACCACCGGCCGCAGCACAGTGCGCATGAAGGAGACCGCGCCGACCCTCAACCGCAACCGCATCCTCGATGGTCTGCGCGCCCACCTGGAGGCGGAGGCCGGCTCCCTCGAGGGGCTGGAGGTCGAGGTCACCGGGGTCTTCCCGGTCTACGCCGACCTCCTCAACACCCTGCTCGAGGGGCAGAAGCGTTCGTTGGCCGTCGTGCCGCTCGCCGTGTTCCTGATGCTGGTGGTGCTTTTCCGCTCGCCGCTGCTGGCGCTGGTGGTGCTGCTCCCGCAGGCGCTGCCGGCGACCGTCCTGCTCGGCGTGATGGGCTGGTTCGGTGTGCCGCTCGACCTGGTGACGGTGATGATCGCGTCGATCGCGATCGGCGTCGGCATCGACGCCGCCATCCAGTATACGATGCGTTTCCGCACCGAGCTCGAGGCCTGCGGTGGCGATCGCCGCCAGGCGCTGCGGCGGACCCACGCCACCGTCGGGCGCGCGATCTGGGTCGCCACCTCCATCATCGTCACCGGGTTCTCCATCCTGGTGTTGTCCGAGTTTTTCCCCTCGGTCTGGTTCGGGCTGTTCACGGCGCTGGCGATGCTGATCAGCCAGCTCGCCACCTTGACCCTGCTGCCCGGCCTCTTCCTCCTCACCGGATATCCGCGGGTCGTCGCCGCGGGTGGCGGCGGCGGGGGTGGGGTTGGGGAGGCGGGGACTGGCGGGTAGCGGGTCGAGCGCCGTTCCAGACCCGGTAGAAACGGGCCTGGAACACCCCGCCGATCTCGTCCATAGTACCGGCGGATCGTTATGCGGCCATGGACATCTCGACCCTGACCTCCTTCTTCATGTGGTGCACCGTGATCGACGGTGCTCTGCTGGTGCTGTGGGTCGCGTTCCTCCTCCTCGCCCCCGACCTCGTCTACCGGACCCAGTCGAAGTTCTTCCGGCTATCGCGGGAGACCTGGGAGGTGGTGATGTATTCCTTCCTCGGCCTGTTCAAGATCTTCTTCCTGCTTTTCAACCTGGTGCCCTACCTGGCGCTGCTGATCATCTCCGGCTGACCAGGGGGCGGGCCGGTGGCCGGCCTCCGGCGTCGGGTCCTAGCGGCGGCGGCGGGTCAGCAGGAGGATGGAGGAGAGCGCCAGCGCGGTGAGCGAGGCGGGCTCTGGGATGGCGCTGAAGCTCGCTGCGCCGGTGGAGGTGTTCAGGTCGTTGAGCACGATCCGGGTATCGGTGGGGTCGAGGCGCACGAAGCTGCCGGCGGCGTCCCACAGCCCGGCGGCCACAGCGGTCCCCGTGCGGTTTTCGGCCTGTCCGAAGTTCGTCGCCCCGGCCGGGGCGAACTGGACGAAGGCGGAGAGGTCGTTCGACGAGCTGAACGAGAGCGAGCCGTCGAGGTCGTTATACAGGGCCAGCGAGTAGGGGTTGCCGGCGTCGAGGGGGGTCGCGAAGTTGGCGCTAAAGATCGCGTCGGACATATCGATGACGATCGAGCTGCCCGCCGCGATGCTCTGCCCGTTGAGGTCTGTGGCGTCGGTGTAGCGGAACCCCTGGTCGGCGTCGTGGGAGCAAAATCGCCATCCCCCCAGGTCTACCGCGGTCCCGCCGTTGTTGTGGAGGGTGACCGTGTCGTTGGTCAGATCGATCTGCGCGAACACCACGGCCGCATGGGCGAGACCGGGGGCGAGGGCGGAGATCAGACAGAGGCAGGCGGTTTTGAAGAAGGGGGTCGATGTTCTCATCGGATCGTGGGGCGGGCGAGGACACCCCTGGGGGGTAGGGAGTCAGGGTCACGGATTTATTCCCCGCGGTCGATAAAAAAGCGGCGTTCTCGGAACCGCGCACGATGCGGGCACGCGGGGGGGCTTCCCACGATTCCGTATCCGCACCGGCGATCCCCAGGTGCGGGGCGGTGGCAGCTGGGGGCCGGGGAACCGCGGTCCGGTTCCTTCCGGTCTGAGGTCTCTACCGGCGGCGGCGGGTGAGCAGCGGCCAGCCGAGGCAGCCCAACAACAAGGCGAAACTCGACGGCTCGGGGATCCTGCTGAAACCGAGGGGACAACGGTAAGACGATCTTCTTCCTGAAGCTGCAACCGGCCTCGCCTTGATTCCGAAACCGAGGGGCCGACGGTTATCGCGAGAGAGAGGGAGATCGGCGCGCCGCTTCGCCTTGATTCCGAAACCGAGGGGCCGACGGTCTCGCGCACCTCCGGATCGACCTGGTCCAGGCTTCGCCTTGATTCCGAAACCGAGGGGCCGACGGTGGCGTGCGGGCAGAGGGTGGCGAGGAGGAAGCTTCGCCTTGATTCCGAAACCGAGGGGCCGACGGTCCGGGCGACCTCGCGGCACAGGCGCTCGAAGCTTCGCCTTGATTCCGAAACCGAGGGGCCGACGGTTGGGGAACGCGATGACGAAGCGCTGGGCCGGCTTCGCCTTGATTCCGAAACCGAGGGGCCGACGGTTCGTCGGCGTTGTAGACCTCGGGCTGGAAGCTTCGCCTTGATTCCGAAACCGAGGGGCCGACG
>JANQMB010000179.1 GCA_028280355.1 Verrucomicrobiales bacterium | reverse complement strand
CTGACACCCGATCACCAACGATTCCAATGGCACGTTACACCGGTCCCCGCGACAAAATCAGCCGCCGCTTCGGCGTCCCGCTCTTCGGCCCCTCGAAGGCCCTCGAACGCCGCGCCTACCCCCCGGGCATGCACGGCGGCATACGCGGCGGCCGCCGCTCCAAGAAGTCCGACTACGCCCTCGCCCTGGCAGAGAAGCAGAAGCTGCGTTTCCAGTACGGCGTGCTCGAGAAGCAGTTCCGCCGCTACTTCGCCGAGGCCCAGCGCCGGCGCGGCGTCACCGGGACGCTGCTGATCCAGCTGCTGGAGATGCGCCTCGACAACATCATCTACCGGCTCGGTTTCGCCAACACCCGCGCGGGGGCCCGCCAGTTTGTCAACCACGGCCACGTGCTGGTCAACGGGAAGCGCGTCGATATCCCGTCGTACGGCACCAAGCCGGGCGACCAGATCACCGTGCGCGACAACCCGCGCTCCAAGCAGCTCGCCCTGCGCGGGCTCGACCTCACCCAGGCGGTCGCCCACTGCGAGTGGCTGGCCGTCGATCGCGACAACCTCGCCGGTACGGTCTCCCGCGTGCCGGAGCGCGACGAGGTCGACCCGATGGTCAACGAGCAGCTCGTGGTCGAGCTCTACTCCCGCTAGCGGCAGCACCTTTTCCCCCCATATGGAAGGCGGCGTCTCTTGTTCATCGGGGACGCCGCCTTCCGCGTTCTGGGGACGGCGATGAGCGATACGGGCAGAGAGAGCTGGGGTGTCGAGACGAGGTCGGTCCACCTCGGGGCGCGCTACCGCGAGGCGACCGGGGCGGTGGTGCCGCCGGCCTTCCTGACGTCGACTTTCGAGAGCGGGAACCCCGGGGGCTTCGACTACACCCGTTCGGGCAACCCCAACTTCCGCAACCTCGAGGAGGTCCTGGCGGGGCTCGAGGGGGCGTCGCGTGCGACGGTGTTCGCCAGCGGGGTATCGGCGATCACCGCCGTCGTCTCGACCCTGGCGTCCGGGGACCGGGTGGTCGCCGAGGAAAACATCTACGGGTGCACGTTCCGCCTTTTCGACCAGGTGTTCGAGAAGTTCGGGGTGGAGATCGAATACCTGGACCTCAGCGTCGCGGAGAACGTCGCCGCCATCGGGGGGCGCGCGCCGAGGCTGGTGTGGGTCGAGTCACCGACCAACCCGCTCCTGAAGGTGATCGACATCGCCGCCGTGGCGGACGCGGCGCACGCCGCGGGCGCCGAACTGGTCGTCGATAACACCTTCGCCTCCAGCTGTCTGCAGCGCCCGCTGGAGCTGGGCGCCGACCTCTCCCTCCTGAGCACGACGAAATACAGCAACGGCCATTCCGATGCGCTCGGGGGTGCCGTCTGCAGCAACTCGGACGACTGGGGGGACAAGATGGTCTTCGCCCAGAAGGCGCTCGGCCTACACCCCGCGCCCTTCGACTGCTGGCTCATCCAGCGCGGCCTCAAGACCCAGCCCCTGCGGGTCGCCCGCCACTGCGAGAACGCGCTGGCGTTCGCCGAGTTCCTCGAGCGAGAGTCGGGGGCGGCGATGGTCCGCTACCCCTTCCTCGAGTCGCACCCGCAGCACGAGCTGGCCCGGCGGCAGATGTCGGGGGGATCGGGGATCGTGACGGCCGATTTCGGGCTAGACCTCGAGCAGACCCGGGAGTTTCTCGCCGGGCTGGAGCTGTTCACCCGTGCGGAGAGCCTGGGGGGCATCGAGTCGCTGAGCTGCCACCCCGCCTCGATGACCCACGCCTCGGTCCCCCGCGAGACCCGGGAGAAGGTTGGCATCACCGATTCGCTGGTCCGGTTCTCGGTCGGCATCGAGACGGTGGAGGACCTGATCGCGGATGTCAGGGGAGGGCTCGCCCGCGTTACCGGGTAGCCTCGAGCCCGTTTGCCAAGCTGGATCCGACATGGGACGCTGCGCCGTGCGTGATGTGATGCTAGACCCCCCGTGGCGGGGCGACGAACTCGGTCACCCGCTGCCCGATTCGCCGTATGCGGTATCGGTGGCGCTGCCGCGGTGGTCGCAGGTGGTCGGCTACGAGGAGGGCGACCCGGCGGTGCTCGACCGCCTGCGCACGGGGTACCCGCGCTTCTTCGTCCCGCGTGTGGTGCGCGAGTTGGAGGAGGCGGTGCTGGAGCAACTGGCAGACCCCGGGGAATGCTGTTCGGTCTACCCCTGTGTAAGGACAGCAGAGCGTTGTGCCGACTATATCCGCGAGCGCCACGACGGCTGGCCGGTGCGGGTCGAACCGGTGTTCGGGGGCGCGGCGGGCGCCGTGGTCTACCCTTCTGCCGTCGCCCAGGTCGCAGCTGACTACTGGCGCTATTGCGGCGAGGGGGTCAGCGGGCGGCAGGCGCGAGCCCTCCTGGACGGGCAGGGTGGAGGGGGCGGGGAGGCCGCCAAGTCTGGGCTGCGGGCGATGCTCGCGGCGCACAGCGGCCAAGCCCCAGAGGACGTCTACCTGTTCCCCTCCGGAATGGCTGCGGTGGCCGCCGTCCAGCGGGCGATCTCCCACCGCTCGCCGGGCCGGCGATCGGTCCAGTTCGATTTCCCCTATGTCGACGTCCTGCGGGTACAGCGCGAGTTCGGCAACGGCGTGCTGTTCCTGGCGTCGGGTGACGACGGCGCGATCGCCGAGCTTGCGGCCGCCGTCGGGCGGGGGGAGCTACCCTCCGGCGTGTATTGTGAGGTGCCGAGCAACCCGCTCTTGCGCAGCGCCGACCTGCCGGCTATCGCCGCCATCACCCGGCCGGCGGAGGTGCCGCTGATCGTCGACGACACCGTGGCCACCAACCAGAACGTCGATGTCTACCGGTTCGCCGACCTCGTCACCACCAGCCTCACCAAGTACTACTCCGGTGTGGGCGATGTGCTCGCCGGCTCGGCTGTGATCAACGGGGCCTCTCCGCTGGCGCCGGCGCTCCACGCCGCGCTGGCCGCGGAGTCGGACGACAACCTGTGGGGCGGGGACGCGGAGGTGCTCCTCGCCAACGCGGCGGACTACCCGGAGAGGGTCGCACGGATCAACCGGACGGCCTCGCAGCTGGTCGACTGGTTGCTCGAGCAGGAGGCCGTGGAGAGGGTCTGGTACCCAGCTTCGGAGACCCCGGGCTCCTATGGGGCGGTGCGGCGCCCCGGTGGAGGGTTCAGCGGGCTGTTCTCGATCTTGCTCCGCGATGCGGCAGAGCGGACACCAGGGTTCTACGATGCCCTGCGGCTATGCAAGGGGCCGAGCTTGGGGACCAATTTTAGCATCGCCTGTCCGTACACCCTGCTGGCGCATTACGGCGAACTCGACTGGTGCGAGGGGCTCGGGGTATCGCGGTGGCTCGTCCGCGTCAGCGTCGGGCTGGAACCGGTCGAGGAATTGAGGGCGCGTTTCGCCGAGGCGCTGGCGGTGTCGTAGGAAGCGCGCCTGCAGGCGACTTTGTGACGCCGGGACGTTGTGTGGAAAAGGATGGAAGCCCGTTGGAAACGCCCTAGCGAGCCCGTCTATCGACCTCGAGCGCAGGGTAGGAAAAAGCCCCGCAACCCATTCAGGTTGCGGGGCTTAGAAATGGACGCGGGGATTGGATTTGAACCAATGACCTCCAGGTTATGAGCCTGACGAGCTACCGGGCTGCTCTACCCCGCAGTGCTATAATGGCGATGCCTGAGGGGGATTCAACTGGTTATTTCGACCCCGCGTTGGCGGATCTCTGGGGGAGCTATTCCCCGCAGCGGGCGACGTCGCTGATGGCCTCGTCCTTGCCATAGACCATGATCACATCGCCGGTCTCGATCTGGTCGAGCGGGCCGGGCGCCCCGATGTAGTCGCCGCCACCCTTCTGTATCCCCAACACCACGATCCCATCGTCTGCCGGGCGCGACTCCTGCAGGGTTTTGTCGGCGAGCCGGCAGCCGGGGAGCACTTTGACTTCGGAGACGCAGAAACCGGACTGCACCCGTAGCAGGAGCTCGTAGTCGGTGGCGTGGATCACCCCGGCATGCGACAACGAGGTGCGGATCGCCCAGTCCAGGGCGCGCTGGAGGAACCCGAGCTTGGCGATCGTGGCGAACGTCGCGATGCCGGCCAGGATCAGCGCCAGGGAGGTAAGGTGCCCGCTCGCGTCTTGGGGCTGGACGAAGGTGACCACCAGCGAGGCCAGCGCGGAGGTGATGCCGACGTTGCCGAACAGGATCAGGTTGCGGATGATGCGGCGGCGGACCGGGTGGTCGACCACCATCTCCGCCTCGGAGGTGGTGAACCCGACACCGAAGAACGCCGAGTACGCCTGGAACCTCGCGATGTCCCAGCTGACGCCGGTCATGACCAGCGCGGTCGCGCCGACCCGGACGACGATCAGCGAGATGGTGGCGATCGCCAGCAGGGCGATGAGCGACCCGCTCATTCGCGGTCTTCGTCCGCCTCCAGGGAGGGGACGACCAGCACGGGGAAACAGGCCTTGCGGACGAGCGCGCTGGCGCAGCTCCCCATGAGCAGGCTGCCGAGCGCGGTGTGGCCGTGGGAGCCGACGACCGTGAGGTCGACCCCGCTCTCTTTGCCGTGCTCGATGATCACCTTGTGCGGGCGGCCGACGAGGACCGCCCCGTCACAGTCGACCCCGTCGGCGCGGAGGCGGGTGACCTCCTCGTCGACTCGCGCCCTCATCGAGTCGAGCCGCTCGTCCTGGACGTTGATCGCCAGCGCGGGCTCCGCGCCATACCCGCTGTCGACCAGCACTTCCGGGTCCCATACATGGACCAGGTGAAGCTTGGCGCCAAACGCGGAGGCCTGCTCGGTGGCGTGTTTGATGACGGTCTCGCTGACGTCGGAGAAGTCGATTGCTGCAATAATGTTTTTCATGATCTTTCGTGGTTGGGGTTCCGGCTTTTCAGCTGGGGGACACGGGGTCGGCGCTGGTGGCCCCCCCGCCCGAACATTCTGACCCGGCTGCCCTATATAGGTCAATACGTGGCTTGCCCGGCCATCGGATCCGCTGTGCGTGGGCGGTGGTTCACGGCGGTGGGCCGGGGGGCGCGAAGGGGATTGCCGCCCCGCCAGCTTCTCCTACCGTAGTCGGCGTGATCTTCGTCTACATCGTGTTGGGGGGCTGCGCCGTGCTGGCGGTGTGGGCGCTCGTCCGCAGGAGCGCGTTCCGCCGCAGGCGGCTCCGGCTTCTCGGGCAGGCGCTGCCCGCGGCTTGGGATGCGATCTTGCGCGACAACGTCCCGATCTATCAGCGCCTGCCGGAAGACAGCCGCGCGAAGCTCGGGGGATACGTCAACGCCTTCCTCGCCGAGAAGAATTTCGAGGCCTGTGGCGGGCTCGACGAGGTCACCGAGGAGATGGCGGTGACCGTGGCCGGCCAGGCCTGCCTGTTGCTGCTGAACGACCGTTGCGGCCTCTTCGAGCGGCTGCGCACCGTCATCCTGTACCCCGACATCTTCTCCGCCGAGGGGGGCATCGATCACGACGGGTATGAGCGGGGGAGGGAGGAGCGCCTGGGGGAGTCGTGGGAAACGGGATCTGTCGTGCTCTCATGGCATCACGTGCTGCATGGGCCGGAGACCGAGCAGGATGGGCACAACGTGGTGCTACACGAGTTCGCCCACCAACTCGACCAGCGTGACGGCGTGGCCGACGGCGCCCCGGTGCTGGGATCCCTGGCCGCGCGCCGACGATGGGCGGAGGTCTTCAGGGGCGCGTTCGAACGCCATCGGTCCCGCCGACACCGGGGGCAACGCCTGGTCATCGACGACTACGGAGGCAGCAACCCCGCGGAGTTCTTCGCCGTCGCCACCGAGACCTTTTTCGAGCGCCCGAAGAAGCTGAGCCAACGCTACCCCGAACTCTATGAAGAGCTGAAGGTGTTCTACGCGCTCGACCCGGTCACCTGGTAAAAACCGCCCTCGCTGTCCGCTGCGCACGGTGCCGATATCACGCGAAAACAGCGCTCCTGACGCCAACCTGACGCGAACGAAACCGTCAGATTCCCCCAGGGTAGAAGGACTCTGATCTCTACAAATAGCCAGTGTATCCGATATAATTCTTGATATTTCTCTGGCTTTGCTCTCATATATGATTTTTTTATAAATTTTGAGTTGAAAGATGTTAATATTTTGCTAAGGTAAACAACTTGGTGGTCACTGACTAACCGAATGGCAAAACAACTCTCAGACTGGGTAAACGAGGAGGTTTCCGAGGTCAGAGATCGCTCGATCCGTTGGCTTTCGGAGCGCCATTTCTTCCGGGATCCGACGCGGCCGATGTTTTCGGATACCGACTATTTTTTCTCGCCGGCGGACGGGGTGATCATCTACCAGCGGAGGGTGAGGCGGGACGAGCCGGTGGTGGAGATCAAGGGGCGCAACTACACCCTGATGGAGGCGATGCGCGACCCGTCGTACCGGGCGGAGGAGAGCCTGGTGGTGGGCATCTTCATGACCTTCTACGACGTGCACGTGAACCGCGTGCCCTATCCGGGGGTTTTGAGCTACCGGGCCCTGGAGCCGATCGATAGCTTCAACCGGCCGATGTTGGCGATGGAGAACGCGCTCGTCGACGACCTGGTCATCGACCACGACGCCGCCAACTACCTGCACGGCAACCAGCGCATGCTGAACAAGGTCGAGTGCCTGGACCTCGGGCTGAGCTACTACATTTTGCAGATCGCCGACTACGACGTCGATTCGATCACCCCTTTCGACTTGAGCAGCCACCGCCCGTATCAGCAGAACCAGCGGTTCTCGCAGATCCGATACGGTTCGCAGGTGGATCTCATCGTACCTTTGGGAGGAGGAGGGAAAGTGGACTTTGAGTTCCTATGGGAAGAAGGCATGCACCTGGAGGCGGGCATCGACCCCCTCCTGCGCATCGTGCGCCGTTCTAGCTCATAGCGACCTCATCGATGATCACAGAGATATATACCGAGACGCGGGTCACCAAGGGGGAGGCGCGCGGCGAGCGCGTGTCTTCTCCCAGCCCGGCACCCCAGGCCGACGGGCGTTCCTGGAACCTGAGCCAGCTCGAGGTGCCGGCGTTCCTGATGTGCCCGCCGCTGTCCTATTCGACCCTGGAGCCGAACAACGTCTGGATGGTCGACCTCTCCGACGAGCAGAGGCAGGTGGACTCGAACCGGGCGTTCCGGCAGTTCCAGGCGCTATACCAGTTCCTCTCCTCGCGCGCCTTCGTGCAACTGCTCCCCGTGCCCGGCGACTGCGCCCTGCAGGACCTGGTGTTCACTGCAAACCTGGGCATCGTCCTGGAGCACCAGGAGGCCAAAGACACGGTCATCGTCTCCAACTTCCGCTCCGAGCCGAGGGTGGGGGAGACCGAGGTCGGGGTGAAGTTCTTCCAGTCGATGGGCTACAAAACCTACGTGCCGGAGGCGAAGTTCGAGGGGGAGGCGGAGCTGAAGCACCTCCGCGACAATATCTACGTCGGGGGCTACGGGATGCGGTCGGACATCGAAACCTTCGAGCGGATGGAGAGCCAGTTCGGCATGAAGGTGATCAAGGTCCGCGAGACCGACCCGTACCTCTACCACCTCGACTGCACCGTCTTCCCGCTGACCCACGAGAAGACGGTGGTGTGCACGGAGCTGTTCAGCCGCGCCGAGGTGACCGAGTTGGAGAAGTACACGGAGATCATCGACGTGAGCCGCGACGAGGCCCTGCCTGGGTTGTGCAACTCCGTGCGGCTGGGCAACCTGTTGTTGAACGGTTCCCATATCCACGAGTTGGCCAAGGGTTCAGAGGCGTACCGGCTCGAGGTGGCGAAGAACCGGAAGCTGGAGGACATCGCGGCGGAAAACGGCTTCGAGCTGGCGCTGTTCAACCTCAGCGAATACCAGAAGGGGGGCGCGGCATTGTCGTGCATGATCATGCACCTCAACCGGGTTTCCTATAAGCACCGGCTCCTCTAGGACCCCTTCGGCCGGTAGCCGTCGGTGCCGGGTTGCTCGCCCGCGATGCGCCCGCTGCCACACAGATGGTGGACGGGGCCGAGGACATCGATCGCGCGCCCTGCGAAGGGGCGCTCGTGCTCGAGGAGCCAGGCCGAGACGAACCCCCGGTAGGCCTCCCTGCGATCTGGCGGGAGGAACCGGTATCCGGCGACCCGCCCCCGGCAGATCGGAGACCCACAGCGGCACAGCATGTCCCAGATGCCGTCGTCCTGAGCCATGTCGTAGTCCCAGGTGATCTCCTCGCCTGCGGCCACCGGCCGCATGGCCACGATCCGGACGAAGTCCCTGATCCCACAGTTTGGGTCGCAGGAGTGGTTGGCCACCCTGGCGAAGCCGGCGGAGTCGCGGGCCGACCATTCGCCGATCGGTATGGCGTGGTCCTCGACGTAGAGCGGGGGATCGTTCGGGAGGTGTTCGTCGGCCGTCGTCCACGAATAGAGTTCGCCATCGAAAGAGGCGATCTCTTCGCCGGGTTCGATCGCCCGCACGGCGAACAGGCCCATGCCGAATTTCGGGCTCGCCTGCACTTTGACTTTCGGGTTGTCCATCTGGTGGTCGCCAGGGGCTAGCCTACGAGATTTCCAACCTTTTGCCAGCGCCCCGTCCTCCAGCGCCAGCGGAAGAGCGTCCCCTGGAGCGCAACATAGGCTGCGGCGAGGGCCCAGATGCCGGCCGCCCCCCAGTGTGGGAAGACGTTGACGACAACCAGCCCGCCAGCGACGAGGACAACCAAGCTGAGGGCGAGGTTGACCAAGCAGGCCCACAACGTGTCGCCGGCCCCCAGCAGGGCGTGTAGATAGTTGATGTTCATCGCGTCGAAAGGTTGGAAGAGACATGCGAAAAGCATCGCGGTCGCCCCGGAGGCCACCACCTCCGGCGATGCTGAAAAGAGCCCGATCACCGGCGTCCGGAAGAGGTAGAGGGCGATGCCTGCCGCGGCCATGTAGCCCACGGTGATCCTGAAGCCCGACCGCGCGTAGGCCTCCGCTTCGTCGTGGCGCCCGGCCCCTATCGAGTCGCCGACCTTGGCCACCACCGCGGCCCCGATCCCCTCAGCGGGGAGGAAAGAGAACTGGAGACAGCGGATGATCGCCGAGGTGGCTGCGAGATGATGGTCCGGCAACTGGGACGCCAGCCAGCTGAGCGCGACCCCCCAGGAGAGGGTGTCCAGGGCGCCCTGCCCCCCTGCCGGGAGGCCGATTTTGAGGAGACGTCCAGTGCGCCTGTAAGAAAAGTGGAAGTTGGCGCTGCCGCGTTCGCTGCGCTCCCTGCGGCCAAGGAAGCTCCCGATGAGCAGTGCCGCGCAGAGGGAGGTCGCGCCAAGCGTGCCGATCGGGGCTCCGGCAAACCCGAGTTCTGGAAAGCCCCATTTGCCGAAGACGAGCGCTACGCTCAACAGGGCGTTGGCGACCACTGAGCCGATGCTGATCCAGGCGACCGTCCACGGCCGGCCGACACCCACGAAATAACAGGATAGCGCCGTGGCGACGAATTCGGGGATGATGCCGAGCAGGCCGATTTTGAAGTAGGTCGCCTCGAGCGCCCTCAAGGCTGGATCTTTGGAGAACGCGGCAAAGATGAGATCCCCCAGAGGGTAGAAGACGGCGACGGTGAGGGCACCGAGCGCCAGCGAGAGGTAGATCGCTTGCCAGGCATAGCGCGCCGCCTCCGCCGGTTTCCCCTTTCCCACCGCCTGGGCCGCAAAGGTGGTGACCAGGGAAAACAGCGCGTAGCCGAAGGTGGCGAACAGGAACACCATGATACCTGCTGGGGTGAGGGCGGCGAGTTCCTGGACGCCGAGTCGCCCGACGATGACCCCGTCGGTGAGCTGCATCATGGCGAGCGAGGCGTTGGTGGCGATGACGGGCACCGCGATTCTCAGGATCGCCGCACGCGCGCGTAGGGAATCGATTCCCATAAGGCAGTGGAGTTCGCGATGTTGAATACGTGACTAAAATCAATAAAAACTAAAAATAAATTGAATGATAGAATTTGCGATATATATTTATCATAATTTCCACTATTTTTACTATGAAACCCTGGAAACCCATTGCTGGACTGCTGACCGTGTTCTGCCTCTCTTCGTGCGGGGACAAACAGGAGTCGGTCGGCGACCGCCCTGATACTGAGAACGAGATTCCGTCGGCGAAGGTGGTGACTCTCCTGTCGTGGGACGAGTACTTCGATCCGGAGATTTTGTTGAAGTTCAGCGATGAGACAGGGATCACCGTCAACTATGCGACGTTCGAAGAGCTCGACGAACTGGAGGCGAAACTGACCTCTGAGCCGGGCAAATACGACGTGATCGTCGCCGACGGAACCTCGTTGGAGCGTTTCGTGGAACTCAGGCTGGTCGGGGAGCTCGACAGTTCCAGGATCCCCAACCTCAAGAACATCGACCCGAGCTATCTAGATCAGGCGTTTGATCGCGGGAACCGCTACTCGATGCCCTACACCTGGGGGACGACTCTCGTGGCCTATCGGGCGGACAAGATCGAGGATCCGGGCGACAGTTGGCAGATCCTGTGGAACCCGGAATACCGCGGTAAGGTGATGGTTCTCGGGGACCGGACAGAGGCGCTGGGGATCGGTTTGATCACCAGGGGACACGGGATCAACTCGGCCGACGCGGAGCATCTCAATGCCGCTGCCGATGCCATCATCGAGCAGATCGACCTTGTCGATGTCCGCTTTGGAAGCGACGTCGAAACAAAGGATGCCATCGACTCGGGGGAGGCCTGGGCGGCAGTTTGCTACAGCGGCGACGCGGGCGTCGTGGCCGCGGAGAACGAGAACGTGGGGTTCTTTATCCCAAAGGAGGGTGCGCCGCTGTGGATGGACAACTTCATCATCGCGAGCGACTCCCAGCGGACGGCCGAGGCGCACACCTTGATCAACTTCATGCTCCGGGCAGATGTCGCGGCGGCGAACGCCAACTTTACGTGGTATGCGACCCCGAACGCCGCCGCCGCGGAACTCGTGAGCGAGGAGCTCCGGGACGACGAGACCATCAACCCGCCAGAGGAGGTCCGCCGGCGCTGTTACTTCTTTGCCAAACCCGACTCGCGTCGCGAGGAGCTTCTCAATGCCGCCTGGGCTAGGGTGCAATCTGCGCTCCGCGATCGTGGCAAGATCGCGCTCGGCGAAGGGGGGCTAGGCGAGGAATAGGCCTTCACCGGGGGGTGGGAGTTTGTTGCGCCGGTGCATGGGTGCAGCTGGGATGGTGGACAGCATAAGTAGAACACCCATCTATAGTGAACTCGATCCGCGTCAGGCTGCTGCTCGTCCTCCTAGCCGTGGGGCTGGTGCCGATGATCGCTGTCGTCGTGGTATCTAACCAGCATACCCGCCAGGCGCTTGAGGCTTCGGAGCGGGAGAAGATCGCGGCGGTGAACCGCGAGATCTCCCGGCAGGTTGGGGCGGTGATGAGGGCGGCGGCGAACGACCTTGTCGCCCTGGGCGGGAACAGGGTGGTCACCGGCGCACATACGCCGATGGGCGAGCGGGTGGCCGAGATGAGACGGCTGGTGAATGCGTACCAGATGTTCGACGACATCACGCTATACGACTCGGGGGGGTTCAAAGTGAGCTCTACCACCGACCGGAACCACCCCGAGCCAGTCGAGAAGACGCTGTGGTTCCAATCGGCGATCGGGGGGGGCGATGTGGTGACCTCCAGACCCCACCGGGTCCTCGGGCAGGAAGGGTTGCATCTAAAGGTCTACATGCCACTGCGCATCGCAGGGATCGACGAACCCTACGTCTTAAGGGCAAGGTTGAAGTTCGAGCCGGTATGGGAGCTGATCGACGGAGCCCGGATTGGCGAACGTGGTCAGGCGCTGTTGCTCGACCCGCGCGGCACCTTGATCGCCGGGCGGGACAAGGAGCGGATCCTGCGCACCTTCACCGACGACCGGGAGATGCCGTTCTGGTCGAGCGGGCGGGGGCTGGCCGCGGTCGGCGGGGAGCCGCACTACTTCCACAGCGAGGCGATCGACGCCTCCAAGACCCACACTGGCGAGCCGTGGATACTGGTCTGCCTGCGGCCGCAGTCCGAGGTGCTCGCCGCCGCCGGGAAGGCGGTGACGATGCAGACGCTGATCGCCGTCGGGGTGGTTCTCGCGACCGGGGGGCTCGGGATCTTTTTGGCCCAGCGCTTCGCGTCGCCGGTGGTCGCGGCCTCGCTGGCCGCCCGCCGGGTGTCGGAGGGGGACCTCTCCGCCAGGGTTCCCGAGGGGGGCGCGGACGAGCTGCGGCAGCTCGCCACCTCGTTTAACGCCATGGTCGACGAGGTCCGCAACCACCGCTTCGAACTCGAGGCGATGGTCGACTCGCGCACCGAGAAGCTGATTGACTCACAGAGGCAGCTCGAGGACGTCTACGCCCAGCTGAGGGCCTCGTACGAGGCGGCCAAGGAGGGGATCTTGGTCGTGGGCATCGACGGAGTGCTGATCGCGGCGAACCAGCGGGTGATCGACTTCTTCGGGCTCGGCGGCGACCTCCAGCGGATGACCGCGCTCGGGTTCCAGGAGCAGGCCGAGGGGTGCTTCAGCGACAGCCGCGCGTTCTCGGAGGTCTGGGAGGCGGTCAACTCCGAGCCGGATCAGCTCGCCGAGGGCGAGTGGGAGCTGGTCTCCCCGGTCGAGCGGTCGCTGTCTGTCTACTCGGCGCCGGTGACCAACTCGCGGGGACGACAGATCGCCCGCCTGTGGACCTTCCAGGACGTGACCGACCAGAGGCAACTGCAGAAGAGCCTCGAGCAGGCCCAAAAGATGGAGGCTGTGGGACGCCTGGCCGGCGGCGTCGCACACGATTTTAACAACCTGCTCACGGGAATCATCGGCAACCTGAGCCTGGTCGAGATGGGGGGAGGGCGCGACGTCAGCGGGGCGGAGGCGCGGTTCATCAGTTCGGCGAAGAAGGCCGGACAGCGCGCGGCGGAGCTGGTCAAGAAGCTGCTCGGCTTCTCCCGCCAGTCCCACCTGGAGCTGTCGTTCTGTGACGTCAACGAGGTGATCGCCGACGTCGAGGGGCTGCTCGCCAGCACCCTGGATCCGAGGATCTCCATCGTCACCGAGTGCGAGAGCGAGCTCTGGGGCGTCGAGGCGGACGCCACCCAGGTGGAGCAGGTGGTGATGAACATGTGCGTCAACGCCAAGGACGCGCTGGGCGAGGGGGGTGGGCGGATCACCCTGCGCAGCAGCAACCGGGTCGTCGAGGAGACCCAGCTGAAAGGTGGCGACCTGGAAGGCCGTGGTGCCGGCGACTACGTGGTGATCTCCGTCGAGGACGACGGCTCCGGGATGTCGGAGGAGGTGCTCAGCAAGATCTTCGAACCGTTCTTCACCACCAAGGAGCAGGGCAAGGGGACCGGGTTGGGCCTGGCCACCTCTTACGGCATCGTCCAGCAGCACGGGGGGTGGATCGACTGCGACTCGGAGCTGGGGCGTGGTACCGCCTTCAATATCTTCCTGCCGCGAAAAGACCGCCCAGTGGCCGCCTCCGCCGAGAGCCGGCCGAGCGCCGGCGAGATCGAGGGCGGGCAGGAGACGATCCTGCTCGTCGACGACGAGCAGGTGGTGCGCAGCGTGGCCGAGGGGATCTTGAAGCATCACGGCTACCAGGTCCTCCTGGCTGGCGACGGCGAGGAGGCCCTCGAGGTGTTCGCCGCCAACGAGGGGAAGGTGGGGCTCGTCATGCTCGACCTGACGATGCCGAAGATGTCTGGCAGGGACACCCTGGTCGCCCTGCGGGAGCGCTATGGCGACATCCCGATCATGGTCTGCAGCGGGTATCTGGTCGACCTGGAGGGCTTCGAGGAGGAGACCGGGTACCGCCCGGACGACGCGATCCAGAAGCCGTACAACGTCAAAGACCTGGCGCGCCGGGTGCGGGCGGTCCTGGACGGTGCGGAGCTGGCGGTCTAGGGCGGCGCGGCATCGCGGTGGCCTTTACATCCGCCGGGAGAGTGGCTAAGTATTTGGGCATGAAAGGCTCCCAAGTTTTCGCGGTGTTTGCGGCGCTGTCGGTCGGGGTGGTTTTTGGCTATTTTGTAGGGAAGGGAGGAATGGGGCGAGAGACCTCCGGTTCGGGATCGGGGGGTGTCGGACGACCGCCTTCGTCGGGGGAGTTGAGTGCGCTCGGACGGGATGCGGGCTCGCGGCGGGCGGCGGACGACGATGATGTCGATGCGCCGGGAGAGGGTGGGGGTGCGGCGGACGAACTCGCGCTGCGCGCGCTCCGGTTGCTAGAGGAGGGTGACGTCGAGGCCGCCCTCAAGGAGGTGTTCGATGCGCCTGGTCAGATGGAGCGGATGGAGGCCCTGTTGCGTCTGGTGCGGGACCTCGACGCGGGTGGGATCGAGGCCGCCCTGGCCAAGGTGCGTGGGATGCCCCGCGGCATGGACATGTTCATGAGCGCCAGTTTGCTGATGGCCCGCTATGCGGAGATCAGCCCCGAGAAGGCGCTGGCGTTCGCGTCGAGCTCGAGCGGCTTCGAGCGGATGATGGGCACCGCCTCCGTGCTCCGCACCTGGGCGGCGAAGGATCCCCGGGCTGCCGGGGCCTACCTGGTAGGGACCGTGTTGGAGGAGGGGGGCGACGAGTGGCAGCTGCGGCGGACCGCCGCCAGCGTCGCCTCCGAGTGGTCCCGGCAGGATCCCGAGGCAGCGCTCGCCTGGGCGAAGGGGCTCCCGGAGTCGGTGCGTGGCGAGGCGCTCGAGACGGTGATCGAACGCATCACGACCGACGACCCCCAGCGGGCGGCCGCGGTCGCCCTGGCGCTCCCCGCCGAGGACCGGGTCGATGCGCTGCGGTCCATCGCCGACCAGTGGTCGCGGACCGCCCCCGAGGAGGCGACTGCATGGGCGAACGCACTCGAGGGGGACGAGAGGGCGGGTGCCCTCGAAGAGGCACTGCAGGGGTGGGCCTACAACGACCCCGATGGTGCGACCGCGTTCCTGGCAAACATCAGCGACGCGGAGGAGCGGGACGGCCTCGTGCCAGACGTCGCCAGCCGGTGGGCGCGGAGGGGTGCCGAGTCGGCCGCCGACGCCGCGCGTTGGCTGGCGGAGCAGGAGGACGGCGATGGGAAAGTGCGGGCCACCGGCGAGGTGGTTGGCACGTGGATGCGCAGCGACCCCGCCGCGGCCTCGACCTGGCTCGGGGAGCAGCCGGCCGGCGAGGCGAAGGACCGGGGGATCGTGGCGATGCTGGAGGGGAGGGAGTTGCGCGAGCAACCGGAGATCGCGGTGGCCTGGGCCGACACGATCTCCGACGAGAAACTGCGCGGGGACACCGTCTATTCGTCGACCCTCCGCTGGCTCGCCGACGACCGCGAGGCCGCCCTCGACTACATCAGCTCCAGCGGCTCGCTGAGCGAGGTGCAGAAGGCGGAGCTGGTCGAGATGACGCCGGAGCAGCTCAGGCAGGCGCGCGCCCGCGGCGGGAGGCGCCGGTTCTAGCGCTGTGGCGGGTCGCCCCGGGGCGAGGTGTCGCCCCACGATCCAGCCCACAATGTGCTTGAAGGCTGGTGTGGCGATGATAATGAAGGCGGCCTATGGCCAAGACGAAGAAGCCGACCCGCTCGAAATGGGCGGAGGTCAGGGGCTCCGATGTACACGGGCGCGGGATGTTTGCGACCCGCGATATCCCCGAGGGCACGGAGATCATCGAGTACCTCGGCGAGAGGATCGACAAGGTGGAGTCCGACCGCCGCGGCCACGCCCTGTTCGACGAGGCCCAGGAGACCGGGGGCGCGCAGGTATACCTGTTCACCCTAGACGACACCTGGGACCTCGACGGCAACATCGAGTGGAACACGGCCCGGCTGATCAACCACTCCTGCGAACCGAACTGTGAGGCGCAGATCGACGACGACCTGAGGGTCTGGATCGTGGCGACCGACGACATCGGGGAGGGCGAGGAGCTCACGTTCAACTACGGGTTCGACACCGAGGACTACGAGAACCACCCCTGCCGGTGCGGCAGCGAGCGCTGCGTCGGCTACATCGTGGGGGAGGAGTACTGGCCGGAGCTGCGGAGGAAACTGAAGAAGAAGAAGGCCAAGGAGGAGCGGAAGGCGGCCAGGGAGCGGGCGAAGAAGGTGAAGAAGAAGGCGAGCTAGCGCCCGCGGGCGGACGCCGTTCCGGCGCTCTCCCCCCGCCGGGTCGTCAGGCGATGTGGTGTTGGCCGGTGGCGGCCGAATGGTCGTCCAACAACTTCCGGTAGTGCCCGGTGGTGTGCCGCCACATCATGCGCAACACGTTTAGCCCGTAGGGGATGGGGCGCAGGCTCGAGGTCGATTCGTCGTAGCGCGTTGGAATCGGCAGCTCGACGATCGGGATCCCACAGAGGTGGGCCATGATCATCATCTCGGCGTCGAAGTTGTAGTTGTCCTGCAGGTTCTGATAGGGGACCATCTCGAGCAGGCGCCGCGAGAAGATCATGTACCCGCTGTGGAACTCGGCGACCGCCGTCCCGAAGACGACGTTCTCCATGGTGGTGAGGATCCGGTTCGGCAGGTACCTCGAAAAATAGGGCATCCCGCCGGCGCGGGCACCCCCCCCCTTCATCCGCGACCCCTGCACGATCTCCGTCTCGCCCCGCTCGATCGGGGCGCAGAGCTTGATCGCCATCTCCGGGGCGTACTGGCCGTCCGAGTGGACGACCGGGAACACCTCGAAGCCCAGTTCGTATCCGCGGGCGAGACCCGTCTTGAGGGCGCCGCCGTATCCGCGGTTGCGCTCGTGGTGTACGACCTCGACGTGCGCGTGTCGCTTGGCGAGATCGTTCGCGACCTCGCCCGTCCGGTCAGGGCAGCAGTCGTTGACGATAATCGCCTTGCCGCCGCCGCGGGCGAGTTCGTCGGGGAGGGTCGCGATGACGTCGGGGAGGGTCTCGGCGGCCTTGTATGAGGGGATGACGACGGCTTTTCGCATGTGGGATCCCCGCATATAGCAGGCCTTTGGGGGCACCGCAATGCCGCCGTCGGGCTTGGAAAACGCTTGTCAGCGGGTGGCGGCACGCCTAGTTTCCCCGCCGATGCATCTGCGGATCCGCATTCTCTCAATCGCCATTGCCTCTGCCTAGGTTCGGGGGGGGAATGGTGTTGCATCGCTACAAGTCCGTTCGGCCCCTCGTCCCTGGGTTCCCTTAACCCGTCACGCCCAGAACAGATTCCCATGTCTACACCGAAGTCCGTCGCCATCTACGACACCACCCTGCGTGACGGGACGCAGGGGCTCGGCCTCTCGTTTAGTTCGCTGGACAAGATCCGGGTCGCCGAGAAGCTCGACGAGTTCGGCGTCGACTACATCGAGGGAGGTTGGCCGGGGTCGAACCCCAAGGACGTCGACTTTTTCGCCGAGGCGGCCCGGCTCGACTGGGCCAGTGCGAAGATCGCCGCTTTCGGGAGCACGCGGCGGGCGGACCGGGCGGTCGAGGACGACCCGCAGGTCAGGACTCTGCTCGAGGCCGAGACGCCGGTGATCACCTTCTTCGGGAAGAGCTGGAAGCTCCACGTCGCAGAGGTCCTGCGCACGACGGAGGCCGAGAACCGGGCGATGATTCGCGATACCGCCCGTTACCTCAAGGGGCAGGGGCGGGAGGTGATCTACGACGCGGAGCACTTCTTCGACGGCTACAAGGACGACCCGGAGCATGCGATGGCCACCCTTTTCTCGGCGCAGGAGGGCGGCGCGGACATCGTGGTCCTGTGCGACACCAACGGCGGCACGATGCCGGACGAGGTCGCGGCGATGACCGCGGAGGTGTGCGGTGCCCTCGAGATCCCGGTCGGGATCCATACCCATGACGACACCGGGGTCGGCGTCGCCAACGCCCTCGCCGCCGTCCGCTCCGGCGCGGTGCAGGTGCAGGGCACGATCAACGGCTATGGGGAGCGGACCGGCAACTGCAACCTTACCACCACCATCCCCAACCTCGCCCTGAAGATGGGTGTCGAGGTCGGCGCGGACATCCCGAGGTTGACCACGATCTCGCACTTCGTCGACGACCTGGGCAACAACGCCCACAACCCGCAGGCGCCGTACGTCGGGCGCACCGCGTTCTCCCACAAGGGGGGCATGCACGTGAACGCCGTCCAGAAGCTGGCGCGCAGCTACGAGCACATCGAGCCCGACACGGTGGGCAACTCGCAGGTGATCCTGATCTCCGAGCTGTCCGGCCAGAGCAACGTCCTGATGAAGGCGAAGGAACTCGGCCACGAGCTGGAGAAGGGGGGCGCCGCCGCGCGGGAGATCCTGACCCAGCTGAAGGACCTGGAGAAGGCCGGGTACGAGTTCGAGGCCGCCGAGGGCTCCTTCGAGCTGCTGGTCAGGAAGGCGCTGGACAGCTATACCCCCCTGTTCACCCTGCACGAGTACCACTGCACGACCCGCCGCCACCCGGAGACCCACTTCGAGACCTGCGAGGCGACCGTGAAGCTCGAGGTCGACGGGCAGCCCGCCTACACCGTCGCCGAGGGCGACGGGCCGGTGAACGCGCTCGACGGGGCGTTGCGGAAGGCGTTGGAGCCGTTCTACCCGAAGCTGGCGGAGGTCGAGCTGCGCGATTTCAAGGTGAGGATCATCGACAGCCACACCGGCACCGCCTCCAAGACCCGCGTGCTGATCGAATCGAGCGACGGCAAGGAGAGCTGGGGCACCGTCGGGGTCTCCTTCAACATCATCGTCGCCAGCTGGCGTGCGCTGGTCGACAGCTTCGAGTACTACCTGCTGCGCGAGGGCTAGAGCACTTTAAAACGAGTTGTACCCCCTAGACGAGGCCGGCCATCGCCCCCACGGCGCTCTTGTCCTCGCTGCGCTCGGCTCTGCAGTTTGGCTCCGCAATGGAGATGCGCTTCGCGCTAGCAGTGGCGAGAGCGCCCTACCGCGTCGCGGATGCGCGGACGCCAATGGGCGAAGGTAGGGCGGCCTCGACGAGGCCGCAGCCTGGCGCGAGATCTGGCCCCCGCAGAGGTCACATCTCAATTTAAACTCTCTAGACGCCCTGGTCCACATCGGCCGAGGTGGGCGGCGCCCCCTGTGGCGTCAGCGCCCGCGGGAAAACCCGCGCCGGCGCTTCGGTGGTTTGCCCTCTTTCGAGAAGCGCGAACGCAGGCGGCTGAGGAGCCCCTTGCGCTCCGCACTCGCGCGGGGCGGCTCCGAGGAGGGCTTCTTGCTCTCGCTGATCACCTTCTGGACCTTCGGGTTGAGGGTGGTGGTGGCGGGGCGGGAGCTGCTGGTGACGCGCGGGGAGGGGGGCTTCGACTGGCTCCTCTGCTTGCGCACGGGGATGGAGATGCTCCTCGGCGCCCCGCCGCTGAGTGTCGGCGTCTGGCCGTTGCGCGCGACCGGCTTGCCGCCGGGGTAGGGGGCGAAGGTGTTGATCGGCACCGGGTAGAGCTTGCTCGAGGTCGGGCACTGGCGGTGGGAGCGGATGAACGAGGTCGGGCTGTAGTAGTTCGCGTAGGTCTTTGCGAACTTCGACCGGTGCATGCCGATGTAGAGGTTCTTGCGCGTCTCGAAATGCAGGTGGGCGAGGTACATCCCGCGGTTGGTGCCGATGGTGCCGATCTTCTGCCCCTTCTTGACCCGCTGGTTCAACACGACGTTGCGCCTGTTGAGGTGCCCGTACAGCGAGTCGACGTACTTCACCTTGCCGTCGTTGTCGCGGAAGACGTGGCGGATGATCACCACGTTGCCCCAGCCCACCCGCACGTCGCGCGACTGGACGACGATGCCGTCGCCCATCGCGTAGACCGGGTCCCCCAGGTCGGTGTTGCCACCGCCCTTGCCGTTCCAGTCCTCCCCCATGTGGCCGTTCGGCCAGAAGCCGCGCGCCTTGTAGTAGCCGGAGGCCCCGGGTTTCCCGACCGGGAAGTCGAAGCCGTCGGCCAGCGGCAGCTTCACATAGTCCGCGGCGCCGGCGCCCCCGCACGCGAGCGCGAGCGCTAGCAACGAGATGGGGTACCGGACGGCGCGCCGTGATCTGGGCGGGGAGGGCAAGAGGATTGATGGGAAAGTGTGTGGTCGCGACCCGTTGTCACTGTGCCCGAGTTGAGAAATAGATCAACCCCCCAATTCCCAGCGCCAGGCAGTAGAAGCCGAAGTAGGCGAACTTGCCGCGGCGGACCACCGCGAGCACCGCGTAGATGGCGAACAGCCCGGTCAGGAACGCCGCCACCATCCCCGCTGCATAGGGGGCGAGCGCCTCGGTGGGGATCGATGAAATCTCTTTCATCTTCAGCACCGTGGCGCCGCCGATGGCGGGGATGGCGAGGAGGAACGAGAACTCGGCGGCGAGGGACGGGCGCACCCCGGCCAACATGCCGGCGGCGATCGTCGTCCCGGAGCGGCTGATGCCCGGCAGCAGCGCGAACGCCTGCCCGACCCCCATGATGACCGAGGAGCGGAGGCTGTGGTCGTCCTCGGCGCGCGCCTTCAACCAGCCGGGGACGAACAACACCAAACCGGTCACGCAGAGCAGGGCGGCGACGGCCACCGGGTAGTTCTTGACGTTCTCTAGAGGGTCCTTGAGGAGGAAGCCGGCGGCGACGATGGGCAGGGTGGCGATCGCCAGCAGGACGATGAGGCGCCGTTCGGCGCCGCGGCCGCTATCGAACACCGCGGCGGCGAGCTCGAGGAGGCGCTTGCGGAAGTAGATGAGGACGGCGAGCAGGGTGGCGACGTGCAGCAGGAGGTCGAAGAGGACCCCGGCCCCCTCGACGTCGAAGCCGGGGATCAGGTGTTGCGCCAGGGCGAGGTGGCCGGACGAGGATACGGGCAAGAACTCGGTGAGCCCCTGCACCACCCCTAGGACGATCGCTTCGAGGAGGGACATCGCTAGGGCTTGCCCGGGCGGGGGTTGGCTGCCATGGTGGCGGGCGTCTGTCCCGCCGCCGCCCCCCCGGCGGGGGCGCCATGTCGACAAGCTGTGAGGCGACGTTGGAGAAAATTTGTACGCGGGACGTACCGCTCGTTGCGGCGCCCGAGGTACCGTTTCGACAGCGGCTGGCGGCACTGGCTGGCGGAGAGGGTGTTCCACCGGCGGCTGTGGCGCCCGGACCGGCATGCGACCTCGCTCGGCCTGGCCATCGGCCTGGCGGTGGCGATGCTCCCGCCGGCGCCGATCCAGACGGTGGCCGCCACCGGGCTGGCGATCCTGTGCCGGGCGAACATCCCGATGGCGGCCGCCGCGGTCTGGGTATCCAACCCGGCGACCTGGTCGCCGATCCTCATCTTCCAGCGCGAGCTGGGGCGCAAGCTGCTGCCCCCGGCGGACGGCCAGCTGGACGTCGGCCTCGGCCTTGGCCTCGAGTCGCTGCGGTCGGTGACGGTGGGCGTGTTGATCACCGGGGCTGCTTTAGGGATGTTAGGGTATATCACGCTCTATCTGATCTGGGGACTGTTCCCGAGACGGCGCACGGTCACCCGCGGTCCGGGGAAGGGGGAGGACTGACGGCCGGCTTGCCGAAGCCGACCTCGGCGACGACCCCGCCCCCGAACGGCGCGCCCAGCCTCCTGCCGACGGCCACCTCGGGGAACGAGAGGCCGCCGTCACGCTCGTGTTGGCGCTGGCGCAGGTGGCGCAGGAACAGGAACGACACCCCGCCGAGGAGCAGGGTGACCCCGCTGAAGGCGGCGATGAGGAGGGCGACCTCGCGGGTGAGGAAGCCGCGTTTGGCATCGCGGATCGAGAGGTCGCGCATCAGCGACCCGGC
>JANQMB010000284.1 GCA_028280355.1 Verrucomicrobiales bacterium | reverse complement strand
TCGTCTCGTCGGCGATCCCCGCCGCCTCCAGCGCGTCGAGCACCTTCCCCACCTGGGCGTCCATGTAGGCGACCGAGGCGTAGTATCCGCCGACCGCCTTCCGCTGCCGGCGCTCGTCCATCTTCATGTTCTTGCTGGTCTTGTAGTTGATCCCCGCCTTCGGGATGTCGTCCCAGTCTCCGGGCCTCTTCTCCGGGAGGGCCATCTTCGAGTAGGGCAGGAAGGGCTCGTAGTAGGGCTTCGGCGCCACGAAGGGCACGTGGGGGCGGACGAAGCCGACGCCCAGCCAGAAGCGTTCGCCCTTGTGCTCCGCGATCAGCTCGCAGGCCTTCTGCGCCGTCTTCCCGTCTGAGTGGACGAGGTCGTCCCCCTCCGCCTCGACCACCACGAAGGTGTTGCCGCCGACCACCGGCCTCTTCCCGTCCGGGTTGCCCTCCAGGGTCTCGCCCTCGCCGGGCGCGCGCCACTCCGGCCCCGGGCTGTTGAAGCGCTCCGTCCACGAGCGTGCGTCGTCGGCGCCGTCGCCGCCCTTCTCGATCCCGCCCGGCACCCCCATGTGGTAGATCTTGCTCACCCTCGCCGCGTAGTACCCCGCGTCCTTGAAGTGCTCCGACCAGGTCGCCCGGTCGCCGATGCGCGGCCGCGGGTTCTTGTATCCCAGCTCGCCGACCGCATGCGGGTAGTATCCGGACATAAACGAGGCCCGCGAGGGCCCGCAGTAGGTGCCCTGGCAGTAGGCGCGGGTGAAGCGGGTGCCGCGCGCCGCCAGGCGGTCGATGTTCGGCGTCTGGCAGGCCGTGTTGCCGTAACAGGACAGCGCCGTCGCGGTCAGGTCGTCGGAGATGATGAACAGGACGTTGTAGCGCCCGTCCGCGGCAGCGGCGCCCGCGCCCCCAGAGGTCAAGGCGGCGGCGCACAGGGCGAGGGCGGTCAGGGTCTTCACGAACTGGTGGAGGGGGTCAGGGTGGAGGTGGCCGAGACGGAGCCAGAGGCCGATTTCAACAGGTCGACGAGCTCGAGCAACTCGGCCGACTCGCGACCCTCGCTCCACAGCGCCGAGGAGACCAGCTCCATCTTCGGGTGGCTCATCTCGACGAAGACCACCCCCGGGTGCGGCAGCTGGTGGACATCGGCGGGGAGGACGCCCACCCCGGCACCGCCCGCGATCAGGCCGAGCATCTCCTGCAGCCCGGCCGCCTTCGCCTGCACCTTCGCCACGAAGCCCGCCCGGCCACAGAGCTCCTCCAGCATCGCCGGCCGGCCGGGGAAGTGCTTCTCGTGCAGGGTGACGAAGGGCTCCTCGGCCAGTTCGCCCAGCTCGACGGACCCGCGCAGCGCCAGCAGGTGGTCGTCCGGCAGGACGACGGCCATCGGCGTCTTCTGGATCGGCTCGATGCGGAACTCCTCCGCCAGCTGCGGGCAGGGGGTGCCTAACAAAGCGATGTCGATCTCGCCGCCGCGCAGGGCCTCCTCCTGCTCGTGGGGGGACATCTCGCGGATCTGGGTACAGACGTCCTCGTGCTCGCGGTTGAACACCCGCAGCGCCGCCGCGAGGAAGCCGGGCAGGGCGGTGGCGATGAACCCGACCCGCAGCGAACGCTTCGCCGGGCGGTTCAGCGCGGCCATCGCCGCCGCCAGATCCCCCGCCCGGCGCAGCAGGTCCTGTGCGTGCGGCAGCGCCGCCTCGCCCGCCTCGGTGAGCCGCAGGCCGCCGCTCTGCCGGTCGAAGAGGGCGACCCCGAACTCCTCCTCCAGGTCGCGGATCTGCCGCGAGACCGCCGGCTGGCTGATGTTCAGGCGCGCCGCCGCGCGGCTCACGCTGCCCTCCGCCGCCGCCATCACGAAATAGCGCAGATGTCGTAGTTCCATCGCTATAACCAAAAGGCATGCCCCCCAGAATGACAAGGTATTGGCGACCCCCGGGCACGGCGGCCAGCTTGTCGCCATGAAAACGCAAGCCCCGCCCACCCATGAAGGGCAGACCGTCACCGTGCGCCGCGCCGCCGACCGCGGCAGCGCCGAACACGGCTGGCTGCACGCCCGCTTCACCTTCTCCTTCGCCGAGTATTTCGACCCCGACCACATGGGCTTCAAGTCCCTGCGGGTGATGAACAACGACACCATTGAGCCGGGCGGCGGTTTCCCGACCCACCCGCACCGCGACATGGAGATCTTCACCTACGTGATCGAGGGCGAACTCGCCCACACCGACAGCATGGGCAACGGCGCCGTCATCAAAGCCGGCGACCTCCAGTACATGAGCGCCGGCGCCGGCGTCCAGCACAGCGAGTTCAACCCCTCGGATCAGAACCGCACCCACCTCTACCAGATCTGGCTCCACCCGAGGACGCCCGGCGGGGAGCCGCGATACGCCGAGAAACCGCTGCGCGAACTCGGCCCCCCCGGTTCGCTGACCCTGCTTTTCTCCGGCGACGGCCGCAACGACTCCACCGAGATCCGCCAGGACGCCAAGATCTACTTCGGCCACGCAGCGGACGGCGACACACTGAAAGCCCCCGCCTCGGACGCGATGCCGCACGCCTGGCTGCAGGTGATCTCGGGGGAGGTGGCCATCCTCGGCGAGACCCTCGAGACCGGCGACGGGGTGGCGATCGAATATCACCCCGGCGAGATCGCCATCGAAGCGCGCGCCGACAGCAAGTTCCTCCTCTTCCGCCTCAACTGACCCCGCCCTCACCAGTCACCAGTCACCAGTTTCCAACCACCACCCACTATGAAAGAGAAAGCACCCACCATCGCCGCCGGCCTGCTCGGCCTCCTGTTCGTCGTCTTCGGACTCAACCACTTCTTGAAGTTCATCTCGATGGGCGACCCGCCGCCGCAAGGTTCGCCGCCGGCGATGTTCTTCGGCGCGCTGTATCCCACCGGCTACCTGACCTTCGTCAAGGTTCTCGAGATCGCCGGCGGGGTGCTAGTCGCGCTACCTAGGACCCGGAACTTCGGCCTGCTCGTGCTCGGCCCGATCGTAGTCAACATCCTGGCCTTCAACATCTTCCTGACCAAGGGCGCCGGCCTCCTGCAGCCGCCCGTGATCTTGGTCAGCCTGCTGTCCGCCTACCTGCTCTGGGACGCGCGCGGGAAATTCGCCAAGCTGCTCGGCTAACCCCCGAACTCCGAACTTCGAACTCCGATGAAAATCCTCGCCTTCGGGGGCTCGACGAGCTCCACATCGATCAACCGCAAGCTCGCAAACCACGCCGCCGGGCTCGTCCCCGGCGGCGCGGTGACCGAGCTCGACCTCAACCGGTTCGATCTGCCGGTCTACAGCGCCGACCGGGAGGCGGCCGACGGGATCCCCGCCGCGGCGACCGAGTTTCTCGAGACGATCCGGGCACACGACGCGGTGGTCGTCTCGCTGGCCGAGCACAACGGCTCCTACAGCGCCGCCTTCAAGAACCTCTACGATTGGACCTCGCGCGCCGAACAGTCGCTCTGGTCGGACAAGCCGATGCTGCTCATGGCCACCTCCCCCGGCGCCCGCGGCGGCGCGACGGTGTTGGCGGCGGCCGAGGCCACCTTCCCGCGCATGGGCGCCGACCTGCGCGCCACCTTCAGCCTGCCGTCCTTCTACGACAACTTCGCCGACGGCGACGGCCTCACCGACCCGGAGCTCGCCGCATCGCTGGAGGGCGCCGTGCAGAACCTTGTCGACTAACACCATCCCCCCCGAGACCCGCATGTCCAAACCCACCGTCGCCGACAACAAACCCGTCCCCGTCGAACTCGCCAGGGGCGAGGAATACTACTTCTGCACCTGTGGCAAGTCCGCCAACCAGCCCTTCTGTGACGGCTCACACAAGGGCACCGGCTTCACTCCGCAGGCCTTCACCGCCGAGGAGGACGGCGAGGCCTATCTGTGTCAGTGCAAACAGACCTCCGGCCCGCCCTTCTGCGACGGCAAACACGCCAAAGTCCCAGCCGGGGAAGTCGGCAAAGAGTTCGCGCTCGAGCCCGGCGGCAGCGACCCCGACGCCATGCCCGAGCCCGAGGCGACGCCCGAGGAGCCCACGGTCGCCCTCATCCACCAGCTCGCCCGTGACGGCCTGGACAAACTCGGCCACCACGGGCCCATGGCGGCGATGGGCGTACCGCGCCCCGAGCTCCCCGACTGGAACGACATCCAGATCATGGTCGCACAGCTCGCGCGAAAGCCCCTCATGGAGGACGTGCCCGTCGGCACCGGGCTGGTCATCGGACCGGAGGCGAAGAGACCCCTGGAACTCGACATCCCGCTGTTCGTCAGCGACATGAGCTTCGGCGCGCTCAGCGAGGAGGCGAAGACCGCCATGGCCAAAGGTGCCGAACTCGCCGGCACCGGCATCTGCTCCGGCGAGGGCGGGATGCTACCCGACGAGCAGGCCGCCAACAGCCGTTACTTCTACGAGCTGGCCTCGGCCAAGTTCGGCTATACCGAGGAGGCGCTGACCAAGGTGCAGGCCTTCCACTTCAAATGCGGCCAGGGCGCCAAGACCGGCACCGGCGGCCACCTGCCCGGCAACAAGAACACCGGCCGTATCCCCGAGGTGCGCGGCATCCCCGAGGGCGAGCCCGCGGTCTCACCGCCCACCTTCGCCGACCTGGACTCGGTCGAAGACTTCAAGGCCTTCGGCGACCGCGTCCGCGACATCACCGGCGGGATCCCTGTCGGCTACAAGCTCAGCGCGCAGCACATCGAGGAGGACATCGACTTCGCCCTCGCGGGCGGCGCCGACTACATCATCCTCGACGGCCGCGGCGGCGGGACCGGGGCCGCCCCGTTGCTGTTCCGCGACCATATCTCCGTCCCGACGATCCCCGCCCTCGCCCGCGCCCGGCACCACCTCGACAAGACCGGCAACAGCGGGCGCGTCACCCTGGTCGTCACCGGCGGCCTGCGCACCCACGTCGACTTCGTCAAGGCGCTCGCCCTCGGCGCCGACGGCGTCGCCCTGGCGAACTCCGCCATGCAGGCCATCGGCTGTATCGGCGCCCGCATCTGCAACACCAACCTGTGCCCCGCCGGCATCGCCACCCAGAAACCGGAGCTACGCAAGAAGCTCAAGGTCGATACCGCCGCCGGGCGCCTCGCCAACTTCCTCGGCGCCAGCGTCGAACTGATGCAGGTGATGGCTCGCGCCTGCGGACACACGCACTTGAACCAGTTCGCCAAGCGCGACCTGGCCAGCTGGAAACGCGAGGTCGCAGAGCTGGCGGGGGTGCGGTGGTCGGGGTTCGACGGGGGGGGGTAAAGCCCGCAACACGCTTTCCGTTTGCGGTCGCCGCCCGGTGGGCCGATGGGGTGCAGCGATGTCCCGAGCTCCCTCCTGGAACGACTTCTCAGACGGCCTCCTGCGCTACACCGACCCCGACCTGTGGCTCGACCTGAGCCGCATGGGCATCCCCGCGGGCTACTTCGCGGAGATGGAGCCCGCCTGCCGGCGCGCGCTCGACGAGCTGCGCCGCATCGAGGCGGGTGAGAAGGTCAACTCCGACGAGGACGTCGAGCGTGGTGGCCGCATGGTCGGCCACTACTGGCTGCGCGACCCGGCGCTCGCGCCCGGCGGGCTCGGGGTCGAGATCGAGCGCAAGGTCGCCGAGGTCAAAGCCTTCGCCTCGGGCGTCCACAAAGGCGAGATCCGCCCCCCGGGCGGCGGGGAGTTCCGCCACCTGCTGCTGGTCGGGATCGGCGGCAGCGCCCTCGGCCCACAGCTGGCCGCCGAGGCGCTGGGCGGCCCGGGGGCGCCGATGACGATCCACTTCTTCGACAACACCGACCCCGACGGCATCGACCGCGAGCTCGCAGCGCTCGACGGCCAGCTCGGCCGCACGCTGACGCTCGTCATCTCCAAGTCCGGCGGCACCAAGGAGACCCGCAACGGGATGCTCGAAGCGAAGGCCGCTTACGAGGCCGCCGGCCTAGACTTCGGCGCCCACGCGGTCGCGGTCACCGGTCCCGGCAGCAAGCTCGACGAGTTCGCCGACCGGGGCGGGTGGATCGGGCGGTTCCCGATGGAGGACTGGGTCGGCGGCCGGACCTCGATCACCAGCGTGGTCGGCCTCGTCCCGATGGCGCTGCTGGGCATCGATATCGAGGCCTTCCTGGCCGGCGCCGCCGCCACCGACGGCAAGACCCGCACCGCCGACGTCCGGGGGAACGCCGCGCTCCTGCTCGCCCTCGCCTGGCACCACGCCGGCGGCGGGCGCGGCGAGAAGGACATGGTGATCCTGCCCTACAAGGACCGCCTCGGGCTGATGTCGAAATACCTGCAGCAGCTGGTCATGGAGTCCCTCGGCAAGGAGCTCGACCGCGACGGCGAGACCGTGCACCAGGGCATCGCCGTCTACGGCAACAAGGGCTCCACCGACCAGCACGCCTACGTCCAGCAGCTGCGCGACGGGCTACACAACTTCTTCGCCACCTTCATCGAGGTGCGCGAGACACGCGCCACCCCCGGCATCGAGGTCGATCCCGGCGCCACCACCGGCGACTACCTCGAAGGTTTCCTGCGCGGCACGCGCCGGGCGCTGTTCGAAAGTGGCCGCGCCTCGCTCACCCTGTCGATCCCACGCCTCGACGCCTACCACCTGGGCGCCCTGATCGCGCTCTACGAGCGTGCCGTCTCCCTCTACGCCGCCATGGTCAACATCAACGCCTACCACCAACCCGGCGTCGAGGCCGGCAAAAAAGCCGCCGGCGAGTTCCTCGAGCTGCTCGCCAAAGCGGAGGCCCACCTCGCCGCCAACCCCGGCGAACCGCTCGGCACCGCATCCGTCGCCGCCGCCATCGCCGCCGACCCCGAGGAGACCTTCCACGCCCTCCACCACCTGGCCGCCAACCGCCCGTCGATCTCCGCCCAGGCCGGGCCGACCCCCGAAGACGATCGCTTCACGCACCAGTGATCGGTGGTCAGTGATCAGAGTCCGGTTCGTGCGGCAGCTTCTTGCTTAACACTTAAAACTTAACACTCAAAACTGAGCTCCAGCGTCCAGCTCCAGAGCCTCAACGCCCACGCCAAGCAGCGGCTGGCGCGGGACAAGACCGCGTCGCTGTCGCGGCCCGAGAAGCTGAAGCTCTACAAGCGGTTCCTCAAGACCGAGGAGGCGCGCATCCGCATGCTGCACCGGTCCGGCGCCAGCGGGATGCGCGTCAGCAAACGCCGCGCCGACCTGCTCGACGTCCTCATCGGCCACCTCTACCTCGACGCGGTCGACGCCGCCGGCGGGGGCTCGCCCGGCGTCACCCTGGTGGCGATCGGCGGGTACGGCCGCGGCCGGCTCAACCCCTGCAGCGACGTCGACCTGCTGTTCCTCCACGGGCAGGGCGCGGCGGGCCTGCCGAAGGTCGCCTCCGAGCTGGTCGAGAGCATCCTCTACATGCTCTACGACTGCGGGTTCATCGTCGGCCAGGCCGTGCGCTCGGTGAAGGAGTCGATCAAGGAGGCCAACTCCGACAACCGCACCAAGTCGTCGATCATCGAGTCGCGGCTGCTGTTCGGCGACAGCGGGCTCTACGACGACATGCTCGATGCCTTCAACAAGCACTGCATCGCCGGCCACGAGCGCGACTACCTGAAGGAGCGCCTCGAGGCCATCCGCCTGCGCCACGAGAAGTGGCGCAACACCCCCTTCCTGCAGGAGCCCCACGTCAAGGAGGGCTGCGGCGCCCTGCGCGACTACCACAACCTCATCTGGATCAGCTACGTCCGCCAGGGGACCACGAAGCTGAAGGACCTGATCGAGGACAAGCTGCTCACCGCCACCGCGTACCGCGAGATGCGCAAGGCCTACGACTTCCTGCTGCGCGTCCGCACCGAGCTGCACTACCAGCAGGGCCGCGCCACCGACATCCTGACCCTGCGCATGCAGGGCGCCGTCGCGACCAGGCTCGGGTACAGGGAGCGCGGCATCCTGCGCAAGATCGAGGCCTTCATGCGCGACTACTACACGCACACCAACAACCTCTTCCAGCGCGCCAGCGAGCTCGGCGACCGCTTCTACCTCGAGGAGCGCGAGCGCGACAACAAGGCGCCGCTGGTCGGCTTCCTCGCCCGCAGGAAGTTCAAGGTCGAGCACTTCGACGGCTTCGTCGCCAAGAACAACCGCATCTACGCCGAGTCGCGCAACACCTTCAGGAGCGACCCCGACCGGTTGCTGCGCATCTTCGGCCACGCCCAGGTGCGCCACCTGCGCCTCGCCCCGCCGCTGTTCTCCCTCGTCCAGCGCAGCTGGAACCTGATCGACCGCCAGTTCCGATACCGCGACTCCAACCGCGACACCTTCGAGGCGATCCTCTCGCGCAAGGGCGACGTCTCCCGCGCGCTGCGCCAGATGCACCGCGCCGGCGTGCTCGGCAGGTACCTGCCCGAGTTCGGCGCCCTCACCAACCTCGTCCAGCACGAGTTCTTCCACCGCTACTCCGCCGACGAGCACACCCTGCGCGTCGTGGCCGAGCTCGACGGGCTCTCGGAGGCGGACGACCGCCGCCGCGCGGTCTACCGCGAGCTGTTCAACGAGCTCGACGACCCCTTCGTCCTCTACCTCGCCATCCTGCTGCACGACTCGGGGCGCGCCAAGAACACCGACCACCACGACGAGGCCAGCGCGGTGCTGGCGCAGGCCGTCGCCCGCCGCCTCTCGCTGAAGAGCAAGCGCCGCAAGCTCCTGCTGTTCCTGGTCGACTCCCACCTCGAGCTGTGGCGGACCGCGAACACCAAGAACACCCACGACCCGAACACCATCGGGGATTTCGCGCGGATCGTCGGCGACGCGCGCAACCTCGACTACCTGATGCTGCTCACCTACGCCGACTCGCGGGGCACCAACGAGGAGGCGTGGACGGAGACCAAGGAGGCGCCGATCCGCTTCCTCTACCACGAGACGCGCGAGTACCTCGAGGACGCGGCCGCCTTCGCCGACCGCCGGCGCAGGGCGCAGGAGGAGCTGCTCGAGGAGGTCCGCGCCGGCCTGCCCGATAGCCACGCCAGCACCGTCGTCGCCCATTTCCAGGAGATGCCGGCGCGCTATTTCGCCCGCCGCGAGCCGGCGCACATCGTCCGCCACATCGAGCTGCTCATCGACTACTTCGAGGGCTGGGCCTTCGCCGAGCAGACCCCCGAGCCGATCCTCCACTGGCGGGCGATCCCCGAGCAGGGCTGCAGCGAGTTCACGGTCATCTGGCAGGACCGCCACGGCCTGGTGTCCCACATCGCCGGCGCCCTCGCCGCCCACAAGGTCAACATCCTCTCCGCCGAGATCTTCGCCCGCGGCGACGGCGTCGTGTTCGACATCTTCCGGGTCTGCACCACCAACTTCGAGCCGGTCACCTCCGACCACACCCAGCGCAAGATCGCCAAGCTGCTCATCTCCGGCCTGCTCGGCGGGGAGATGGCCTACGACGACCTCATCGACGAGGCCGACGACGGCCTGCGCGACTGGCAGGAGATGGCCGACCAGTTCCCGCAGCGCGTCTACCTCAACAACATCAGCGACCCGGACCACACGCTGCTCGAGATCCAGGCGCTCGACCGCCTCGGCCTCCTGCACAAGATCTTCACCAGCGTCAGCGAGCTCGGGCTGGAGGTCACCCACGCCCGCATCACCACCACCCGCGGCGCGGCCATCGACACCATCTACGTCGTCGGGCCAGACGGGAGAAAGATCGAGGACAAAGAGACCCTCGACCGCCTGCTAGATTGTATCCGCGGGGCGCTGGGGATCACCGCCGACGCCGGGTGACCGGGCGCGGCGTCCGCCTGTAGGAAGCTCGCTTGCGAGCGATCCCGGTGGCTTCCAAGACCTTCTCTCAACCCCGCCGGCGCCGGCGCAGAACCGCCGGCAGGCAGGCCAGCCCGACCAGAACCGCCGAGGAGGGCTCGGGGACGATCAAGAAGCTCCCCAACAAGGGCGATTCGAGAGAAACCTGCCCGGGAACGCTTCCAATATAGACGTCAATCGTCACAGGGGACAGATCATCGAATACCGGCGTGAGCCAGGTTGCCGTAACGACGCCGTTCACCGCTTCCCCGCCCGACAGACCACTCTGGAAACCGACAAAGAAATAGTCGCCCTGAAACAAGTTTCCCGTCCGGACAGTATTCAATGCCTGCGAGCCGGTGAAAGTCGCCGAATTGGCCTCCTGAAAGCTGGTGGAAGCCACGACGAAACCGGGATCCGCCGAGAACGACCTGTTGGTGAAGTAGATAATGTCTTGGAAGCTGTTTTGACTGACGTTGCCGATCTCGGCCGGGACGGTCCCCGAGACCGTCACCGAGAACGACGTCGAGGTCATCACCGGGTTGGTGAAACTCAGAGCAGCATCCACCCGGCCGGCGGATGAGGCTATCAGGGCCATCGCGGCGAGGCCGCGCATCTTGGAGACGCTTCTGTCGTGTGATCGCATTAGGGGGGGATGTTAGCCCACCCCAACAAGCGTCATCTCCGGGAGAGATGGACCACCAAAATCGAAAATATCTCACAGGGGGGAGATGTGGGGATCATGAGGGGGAGCGACCCATGACCCGCATCAGCTCGCGCCCCTCGCGGCCGGGGAAGTGGCGGCCCGGCCACCATTCCTGCTCGGTCTGCAGGCGCCCGTCGAACATGGCGTCGATCTCGGCCTCGGCGATCCCGTATGGGGGCGGCTCCGGCACCTCCCCCTCGTCCCAGGGGGTGAGGAAAAAGATTGCCAGATACCTCCCCCCCGGCTTCAGGGCGGCGACGACCGAGTCGGCATAGGCGCCGCGCATCGAGGGGTGGAGGCCGGAGATGCAAGTGTGCTCGAACACCCAGTCGAAGGCGCCGCGGTGGCGCCCCTCCAGGTCGAGGAAGTCCCCCACTTCGAAGCGCAGACCCTCCCCCTCGCCGAGCGCGCGCGCCCCGTCGATCGCCCGACCCGAGATATCGACCCCGACCACCTCGGCGCCGGTCTCCGCGATCGCCCTCGCGTCGTGACCCGTCCCGCACCCCGGCACCAGGACCCTCCCGGCCAACGGGCGCCCCTCCAGGAACTCGATCAGCGGGGGCGCCGGGGCGCCCTTGTCCCAGGGTGTCTCCCCTAGTACATAGGCCGCGTCCCAGTCGATCTCCCGGCTCCTGTCGTCGTCGCTCATCGATTGCCAAACCGGGAAACCCGCGCACGGTGACGCGCAAGCCGAAATCCCACCCATGCCGAGAAAGAAGACCCTCGCCGCCATCGCCGCCATCCTGCTGGCCGCCGGGTACTGGCTCCTCGAACGGGCGGACCGGAGCTGGCTATCCACGGGAGGCCAAGACGCCCCGGCGGACACCTCGGAGGTCGGCGGGTACCGCCGCCTCTCCGGCTGCCGGCTCGCGGAACACCGGCACAACGACGGCGACAGCTTCCACGTCCGGCACGGCGACGACAGCTACGAGTTCCGGCTCTATTTCGTCGACGCCCCCGAGAGCCGCTACAAGACCTACCGCGGGGGGGACGACAACGGCGGGCGCATCGCCCAGCAGGGCGACTACTTCGGCGGCCTGAACCGGGACCAGACCACCGGCATCGGCGCCGAGGCGAAGAAGTTCAGCCTCAACCTCCTCCGCGGCCGCCCCTTCACGGTCTATACCAAGGGCGAGAACGTCTACGGCAGCGAGCGCCAATATGCCTTCGTCGAGGTCGAGGACGCCGCCGGCAAAAGGCGCCTGCTCGGCGAGCTGCTGGTCGAACAGGGCCTGGCCCGCATCCACACCAAGGGCGCGACCACCCCCGATGGCGCCGCGCGCTCGAAACAGGAGGGCAAGCTACGCTCCATCGAGCACGCGGCGCGCAACGCCGGCGTGGGGGCCTGGCGTTTCACGGGAAGGTAGGGGCCGCGGCAGGCGGGCGGGACCTCATCCCTGTTGCTGCACCGCGCGCAGGCGGAAATAGGCGCCGTTGCCGAGCTTGGCCGAAGCGCGGCGCTTCTCCACCGACTTGCGCACCGACAGCACCTCGGAGGGTGCCTCCGACCAGGTCTTCAGGTCGGCCGAGCGCTCGACGGTCAGCACCACGTCCGCCCGCGAGGTATCGCGTTTGAAGTCGAACACCAGGGCGCCGCCCTCGACCGCGCTGGTGGGCAGCACCTCGGTGGCGTCGGGGTAGAGCGGGTCGCCGTCGAGGGCGTACTCGAGCAGGTTCGGCATGCCGTCGCCGTCGGGGTCGGCGGCCGGGCCGGCGATCGCAGATTGTTCGGGGGTGAACATCTTGCCGGCCCAGCCGCCGAAAGTCTCGGCGACAGCCACGGGTGACAGCGCGACGGTCGCCATGGCGACCATGATCACGGGGCTGTATCTCTTCTTCATTGGGGGGTGGGGGGGATTGGGGCTTAGGGGTGGGGTTCTACGGGTTCAGGAGCTCCAGGTTGGAGAGCACCTTCAGCCCGGCGGGGTCGTCGATGCGCCGCACCAGGCCGAGCAGCGAGGCGTGGAGCTGCGGGTCGTTGCCGGCTTGCCCGATAGCGTCGGCCAGCCCCTGGGCTGCGGTCGCGCCGCCGATCTTCGACAGCCCGCGCGCCGCGGCCTCCACCAGGCCCGGCTCCGGGGCGGTGGTGGCCAGCGAGGCCAGGGCCCGCGCCGCCTCCGGGTTCCGCATCCCGGCCAGGGCGCGCCGGACCGAGTTGCGCTGCCTGCGGATCTGCTGCTCGCCGCGGTAGAGCTCGGCCAGATGCTCGACCGTCTCGCCGTCGCCCATCCTGGACAGGGTCTCGGTGACGGCGTCGAGCAGCGCGCGGTCGGAGGTGGCGGCCACCGCCGAGGTGAGCGCCTCGAGGCCGGTGCGGTCGTCGAGCGCCGCGAGGGCGCCGGCGATCTCGCGCCGCAGCCCGAGGTCCGGCTCCTCTAGGGCGCGGGTCAGCAGCTGCTCGACCGCCTCCGGGCTACCGATCGTGGCCAGCGCGTCCGCCGCCGCCAGCTTGCCAGGCCGGTCAGGCGCGGTGGAGAGCGCCTCGGATAGCGCCGCCACCGAAGTCTCGGCGGCGGGGTCGGCCACGGGCTCAGCGACGCCCATCTTCCCGGCGCCGCCGCGGTAGCGGACGAGCTGGATCGATGTGTTCTGGTCGTCGCAGCAGCCGATCGCGGTGAGAGCCGGGCCGCCTGAAGTTCCGGCGGGCCCGGCCCCCACCGCTCCGTCGGGGTCGCGTGATATCAGCCACGCTAGGCCGGCGACCGCTGCCACGGAGGCAGCGGCGCCGACCATTGCGCGAACCGATGAACACGGTGTGGGGTGCGTGGTTTTCGTATCCATCGTCACAGTGGGTTGGCGTGGGGTCTCAACTAGCGGACGTCCAGCTCGTAGGCACCGGTCTCGAACTGGTCGAAACCTTCCACCATCAGGTAGTAGGTCCCCGGATCGAGACGGCGGCGGATGCGGAAGTTGAAGCCGTTGCCTCCGTCGTCGTTCTCCGCGACCACCTCGCCGGCGGCGTCGAGCAGGATGCCGTAGGTGTCGACATCGCCCGTGCTACGGGCGACCACCTGGCTGCGGCTGTCGACGGTGAAGGTGAACACGTCGGTGTCGCCCTCGCCGAGATGGGCAGCGAGGGATCCCGGAAGGGTCAGGGCGGTCGCGCCGGCGATGTCGTCGGCGTGGTCGTCGCCGCTGTTCCCTCCGGCGACGCCCGCGACCGGGAAGGCGAACTCGCCGCCACCCGCGCTGGCGATCACCACCTCCGCGGTATGGTTGCCGGCGGCGGCCGGGGCATAGGTGACCTTGAAGCGCGTGGTGCGGCCGGGGTCGACCGTCGACGCCGGGGCGACGGTGACGCGGAACTGCGCCGCATCCGCGCCGCGCAGGCTCACGCCGTCGATCTGCAACACACCATCACCGCTGTTTGAAACGGTGAAGCTGCGGGTGGAACGCCCACCGACCAACGCCTCGCCGAAACCGACCGGCGTGGTCTGACCGTCACTCACCTGGACACCTTCGGCGCTGACACCGATCTGCGGGGTGGGGGCGCCTGGCTGTCCGCCACCGTCACCGCCAACCGTCAGGGTATACCCGCCGATGGTCTGGAAGTCGTATCCCTCCACCACGACGTAATACCTCCCGGGGTCGAGCTGCGCACGGATGGCGAAGTTGTATCCAGATCCCGAATCATCGTCCTGGGCGATCAGATAGTCGTTGGCATCGACGAGATAGCCGTAGGTATCGGTATCTCCTGCCGTGTAGACGAAAACCTCGCCGGCCTGGGACAGGTCGATGGCGAAGATGTCGATGTCGCCACCGGTCTCCAAGCTGCCGGTCGCGTTGCCGGGCACTGTCACCACGGTCGCTCCGTCTAGGCTGTCCGCATGGTCATCGCCACCGGGCGTCGGCGTCGGATCTGGACCTGGACCTGGACCGGGACCTGGACCGGGACCTGGACCTGGACCTGGACCTGGACCGGGACCTGGACCTGGACCTGGACCTGGACCTGGACCTGGACCTGGACCTGGACCGGGACCGGGACCGGGACCTGGATCGGGACCTGGACCTGGATCGGGACCTGGATCGGGACCTGGACCGGGATCGGGGCCAGGACCGGGATCGGGGCCAGGACCGGGATCGGGGCCAGGACCGGGATCGGGGGCGGGGTTACCGCCACCGCCGCCGCCACTTCCGGGGTCGGCGCCCGTGGTGGCGAGGCCTTGCCGGATCCAGCCGCTCAGCGTGAGGACGTTTGCGTAGACACCGGGTGAACCGGCGCGGGCGCAGCCGTCGCCGAAGCTGACGACACCGGCCAGCTTCCAGCTACCGCTCCCGTCTGGCACCACCAGCGGACCGCCGCTGTCACCCTGGCAGGTGTCGCGACCACCCTGTGCCCAGCCGGCGGCCAGGGTGCTCTCGTCGATCCCCGGGTAGGCCTGTTGGGCCTCCGAGAGGGCGATCAGGCGCAGATCGACATGCTGCAGGATCGGCGAGCCGCTGCCGCCCTCGCTGAGGGCGCCCCAGCCCATGCCCTTGGCGATCACGCCGGGGGCAATCTGCGCCACGGCGTCGACAAGGGGGAGCGTCGGCACGTTGTCGACCGGCGAGGCCAGCTCGAGCAGGGCGATATCGTTGACGATCGCCCCCTCGTTGGTCTCCCGGTATCCCGGGTGGATGATGATGCGCCGCACCGACACGCGGGTGCCGCCGCCGTCGTTCAGGTTATAGCCGCCGACCAGGACATCCATCGAGTTGACGGTCTCGCTCTCGACGCAGTGCGCCGCGGTGACGACCCAGTTGCGGTCGATGAGCGCACCACCGCAGAACTGGCCGAAGGAGCTATCCACTCCTTTCGCCATGAGCGCCGTCATCCATGGGTAGGCGTCCCGGGGGGCGTTGCTGCCACCTACGACACGCGGTGCCAACGCGGCCACGGCGCCGCCGGCCAAAGCCAGCGCCGCCACACAGGCCAGCGCCGGCGCCGACCGGCAGGTTCTTTTGTGGGGGGGTTTTTTTATTCTCATTTCGTGGGTTGGGTTTTGGGGTTATCGCCCCCCTTTTCGGGGGGCTTCCAGTGCCCGTTCTCGGACACATCCCACGAAACCAGAACGGTGTTACCGACTTGTGACGGCCGGCCGGTTTTGCAGAAAAAAGCCGGACGCTACATCTCCCAGCGGTAGCCGACCCTCTGCACGGTGGTCAGGAACCGCGGGTGCGCCGGGTCGTTCTCGATCTTCGCCCGCAGCGAGGTCACGCAGCGGTCGACGCTGCGCTCGGTCACCACCAGGTCGGAGCCCCAGACGGCGTTGAGGATCTGGTCGCGGGTGAGCGCCCTCCCCGGCCTCGACAGCATGTAGTCCAGCAGGCCGAACTCCTTCGGGGTCAGCTCGACCTCCCTATGGCCGCCGCGCAGCCGGTGGGCGCCGCGGTCCAGCTCGAAGTCCCCGAAACGCACCACCGCGGCCTCGTCCTTCTTGTAGCGCCGCAGGAAGTTCTTCACGCGCGCCATCAGCTCGCCGATGCTGAACGGCTTGGTCAGGTAATCGTCGGCGCCCAGGTTCAGACCCTTGATCACGTCCTCCTCCTGGCCGAGCGCGGTGAGCATCAGGATCGGCATGTCGAAACCGTCCCCGCGCAGCTCGCGGCAGGCCTCGAAGCCGTTCAGGCCGGGCAACATGACATCGAGCAGGATCAGGTCAGGCCGCTCGGACCGCGCCAGCTGCAGCCCCAGCGTCCCCTCCACCGCAGATATCACCTCGTAGCCCGCCAGCTCGAAATTGTCCCGCAGGCCGAAGAGGATCGAGGGGTCGTCCTCGATGATTAGTATCTTATGCTTGGTGTCCATCAGATTGTGGTTTCAGGGCTGGGATGACGATGGTGAACCGGCTGCCCTCCCCCGGCATGCTGTCGATCTCCAGTGTCCCCCCGTGGCCATCGACGATGAAGCTGACGATGCTCAGGCCGAGGCCGCTCCCGCCGCTGGCGCGGGCCAGCTCGGAGTCGGCCCGGTAGAAACGCTCCAGCACGCGCCTGCGGTCGCGCGCCGAGAGCCCCTCGCCGTTGTCGGCCACACAGAACCGCACCTCGTCGCCCCGGGAGGTCACCGCAAGGCGGATCTGCTTGTCGGCGCCGGTATATTTGAAGGCGTTGTCGAGCAGGTTGATGAGCGCGGTCGACAGGGTCTCGGCGTCGGCGTCGACCGGGGGAAGGTCCGCGTCTGCCTCGTGGGCGAAATCGACGCCGGCCGCGACGAAGCGCTCGCGCACGGCGGCGGCGGCGGCGGCGGCGACCTCCGCCGGCGCGCAGTGGTGGAAGTCGAACTTCAGTTTGCCGCGCTCCATCCGCGAGTAGGTGAGGAAGGTCTCGACCAGATGGCTCAGCCTGGCGTTCTCCTGGGCGATGACGTCGAGATACTTCTTCGTCCTTTCGGGGTCGCGGTACTGCCCCGAGGCCAGCGTGTCGACCAGCATGCGCGTCGAGGTCAGCGGCGTGCGCAGCTCGTGCGAAACGGTGGAGAGGAAGTCGTTGCGCAGCTGGGTCTCGCGCGCCTGCAACAGGTATCCGCGCGCGGCCAGCCAGGCGAGCAGGCCGATCAACACCAGCGCCAGCGTCGCGATCGCCAGGTAGAGGTTGCGCCGGCTCTTCGCCATCACG
>JANQMB010000125.1 GCA_028280355.1 Verrucomicrobiales bacterium | reverse complement strand
TACGGGTCTCCGACCACCAGTTCGAGCGTCTTGGTCGCGGAACCGTGGCCGTTTGTCGCCGAGAGCTGGACCAGGAAGGTGCCGGTCTCTGTCGGGTCGCCCGAGATCGTCCCGGCGTTTTCGTCGAAGGCGAGCCCGCCCGGGAGACCGGTCGCGCCGTAGCTGTCGGCGCCGTTGGAGGATTCGATGGTGTAGAAGAACGGGATGTCGAGATACCCCCTGACGCTGGTCGGGCTGGTGATGATCGGGATCGGCAGGACCTCCAAGTCCCCCGAGACTGGGCTCGCGGCGAGGTCGTCGACGGGGATCAGCGTCGCATTGCCTGGGTTCAAGACCACCGCGTTGGGGGCATGGACAACAATATTGCCGCCGCCGCCTCCACCCAGGTCGACCGAGGCGCCGTTCTCGGCGAAGATCACATGGCTGCCCCCGCCGCCGATGCTGATGTAGGAACCCCGTTCGCCATAGACAAACATGCCCCCGCCACCCCCGCTAGCGAGCTGCCCGCCTGGCCGGATCCAGAGCTTGGAACCCCCGCCGCCGGGGCTGGTGCCGGTCACCTGGTTGACCGTTTCCGGGAGCACCACCGTCGCCCCCCCTTCGCCGATGAGGGTGACGATGGTGGAGGGGGTATGGCCTATGGGGTTGATGGCAGGAACCGTCAACGACAGGCTGGTCGCGGACTGGTCGACGATCGTGCCAGCGAGCCCCAGGTCGGAGCGGCTCCGGAAGTAGGTTTCCGTTACCTGCTCCAGGTTTTGGCCGCCGAGGTCGAGGCTGCCGCCGACCGCCATCGCCGGTGGAGCCGAGAAGACGAGCGGCTGCGGGCGATCCACCGCCACCAGCAGCGTGTGGGAGGTGGAGCCGTTGGCGTTGGTGATTTCCACTGGGACCTTCCAGAAACCTGGCTGGTCGATCTGGCCGCTGATCTCCCCGGAGGCGCTGATCGCCAGCCCGTCGGGGAGGGAGGAGGCCGAGAACCCGGTCGGCGAGTGCGTCCCGAACAGCTGGCGGCTGATGGGCTCACCGGCCGCCACGTCCAGGCGGTAGCTCCCGCTCCAGGCCGGTAGTGGGTTGTCGCCGATGGTGAACAGCACCATCTTGGTGCCCGTGCCGTTGTTGTCGGTGGCGCCCAGCTCGACGTTGAACTCCCCGGAGGCCGTCGGCGTACCGGAGATGAGCCCGCCGCTGGTATTGACCTCGAGCCCCGGGGGGAGGCCGGTGGCGCTGTAGGTGATACCGGGGGGGGCTGGGAACTCGATCTCGATCTGGTAGGTGAACGGGGAGCCGACGTCCCCGGCGGCGTCCCCGGAGGAGATCACCGGCAGGTCGAAGACGTTCAACAGATCCTGGGACACGAGGCTCAGACCCAACGGGGGGACGGGAACCGTGGCGGTGGCGCCGAGGACGGTCGAGCTCGGGCTGGTGAACACCAGGTGGCCGCCCCCGCCGCCGGCCATGTCTGCGGTCGCCCCGTCCTCAAGGAAGATCAGGTGGCTGCCGCCCCCGCCCGCGGTCGAGATCGTGCCGCCGGACTCCACGTAGATCTTCCTGCCCCCACCTCCGCCGGTCACGGCGTTGACCCCGGGGCCGACGACGGTGTAGCCACTGCCAATCGTCCCGTCGGCGACCATCTGGAGCGCCGTGGCCGGGAAGCTGACGTTGCTCCGTGAGGGGGAGGTCAGGACGACCGGGGTTCTGTCGTTCCACCCATGGCCCAGCGACGGGACTGTGACGAGGAGTTCGCTGTCGGAGTTCGAGGCGACGGCCGAGCTCGCCACGCCGTCGTTCCTCCGGCTGACGAAGTAGGCTCCGGCCACCTCCCCCATTCCGCGGCCCTGCACCGTCAGGGTCGTGCCGCTGGCCATCGAGGTGGGCGCGAAAGAGGTGATCGCGAGTGGCGATTCGTCGATGAAGAAGGTGAAGTCCCTGGTGGTGGTGCCGAAGGCGTTGGTGGCGCTGAGGGTCGCCGGGTAGACGCCCCCCGCGGCCGGGGTGCCGCTGATCTCCCCCGTCCCGGCATCGATGGACAGGCCGGCGGGCAGCCCGCTCGCGCCGTAACCCGTCGCCCCGTTCGCCACCGTCATCGAGTAGCTGAACGGATCCGACGAGCTGCCGGTGAGTTTCGAGCCACCGAGGATGACCGGCACCGGGTCGCCGGTGACGGTTAGGGTGAGCGTGAAGGTGGTGGTCCCCTCCGCGTTGGTCACGGTGAGCCCGACCGTTTCCACCCCGGCCGTCGTCGGGTAACCGGAAAGGAACCCCGTGCCCGTATTGAAGCTCAGGCCGGGGGGGAGGTCGCCGACGGTTCCGAAGCTCAGTTCCCCAAGCGAGTGGTGGCCGTCGGTTTCGATGCGGTAGAGGTAGCTCTGCCCGACCACGGCGGCGTCTTCGGCCGGGCTGCTGATCTGGGGGAGCTGCCGGACGCGGAGCAGTTCGGTCATGATCGTGACACGCACGTCTTCGACGATGGAGTGGGTGGGGAGCGCGTCGGCGGAGACCGAAGTCTCGTCGAGGACGAAAGCGTCCCGGGCGTGGAAGATCTGTTCGGCCCCCGCTTCCGAGACGTCGAGGAAGCCCTGGGAGGCGACGTAGAAATGGTGGCCGCCGCCGCCGTCCAGCCTTGCTGAGCCCCCTCCCTCGACCACCACATTGTGGCCGCCCCCGCCGCCGATCAGGGCTCCGCCCTCCCGCACGACGAGGTTGCGTCCGCCGCCGCCCCCGGTGTCATAGCCGCCGGCGACCTCGATGGTGTCTGGCGGGAAGGCGACCGCAAGACCCTTGGGCGAGATGACGACGATCTTGCTGCGGTCACTATCGTGCACCATTCTCAGATACGGCACCACCGCTTGGATCTCCGTGTCGGAGAGAACGGTGAAGCTCTCCGCCGGGGTCAAATCCCGCCCGCGGCCGGCGAAGTACACACCGGTCGCGCCGTCGAAGCCGACCCCGGTGATCGTCACCGTCCCGGACGGGTCCACCTCGACCGGGCTGAAGGAGATGATGCGCGTCGGGCCCTCGACGATCTCGATCGCCATCTGCGCCGATCCGGAACCGCCCGCGTTGCTCGCGGAGACCTCGAAGGTGTAGGTTCTCAAGAGGCTCAGCGTGCCGGTGATGCCGCCGGTGGCGGTGTCGAGCGACAGCCCGTCCGGGAGGTCGGGCGAGGCGTAAGACGTCGGACTGTTGGACGCGACGATCGCGATGTCGATGGTCTCGCCCGCTTCGAAAGTATATTGGAGCGCGCCGCCGATCACCGGCGGGGGCGGGACGACGGAGAAGGTCACCTGGGCGCTACCCGTCCCCCCGGTGTTGGTCGCCCAGACGGTGGCGACGAACTCGCCGGCGCTGGCGAGGTTCCCGGAGATCTCACCGGTGTTCGCGTCGACGGACAGGTCAGCCGGGAGATCGTCCGCCCCGTACGAGGTGCCTGGCGGGTCGCTGGTGATCTGGTAGATCACGGGCTGGCCCGCCGTCGCGGACACCGTGTCCGGGCTGGTGATCTGGGGCGGTGGGGGGAGGATCAGGAGGCTGAGGTTCAAGTTGCCTGCGCCGCCGAGGTTCGATGCGGTCAGCAGCACCTCGAACGGCCCCTCCTCCGTCGGCGTACCGGTGATCTCGCCGCTCGCCGTATCGACGGACAGGCCGGCGGGGAGCCCCTGTGCGTCGTATGTGTCCGGCGAGTTGGTGGCGGCGATGGTGTAGGAGAAACTCTGCCCGACTTGCCCCTGTGCCTGCGGGCTGCTGGTGATCACCGGCGCGTCGGGGAGGTTGATGTGGATCTCCAGGGTCGCCTGCGTCGTGCCGCCGAGGTTGGTCGCGCTGATCGTCACCTGGTGGATCCCCTCTAGGGTCGGCGTGCCGGTGATCGCACCGCTCGCCATATCGACCGATAACCCGGCTGGGAGACCGGTCGCCCCGTAGTCGGTCGGGTGGTTGCTGGCTTTGATCTGATAGCTGAACGACTGTGAGACCACGCCGCTCGCCCTCAGGGGGCTGAGGATCTCTGGTGGCGTTGCCGCCGCGACCGTCAGCACCAGGGTCGCTTCGGCGGTGCCCCCGGTGTTGGTGGCGGAGAGCGCCACGTCGAAAACCCCTGAGGCGAGCGGTGTGCCCACGATCACCCCCGAGCTTCCGTCGACCGACAGCCCGGTGGGGAGGCCGGTCGCCGCATAGGAATCGGCGGCCGGCGAGGTTTCGATCTGGTAGATAAAGGGGGCACCCTGTGTGGCAGAGGCGGCGAGCGGGGAGGTGATGGTGGGGGGTGGGCCGACGACGGTCAGCCTCAGGGTGGCGGTGCCGACGCCGTCGGCGTTGCCGGCGCCGAGGGCGACATCGTAGATGCCGGCGGTGTTCGGGGTGCCGGATATCTGGCCGGAGGTGCGGTCGAGCGAGAGCGAGGTAGGCAGGCTCACCGCGTCATACCAGGCCGCCGCCGGATCCGAGCTGATCTGGTAGCTGAAGGGCTCGCCGAGGGTGGCGGTGACCTCGAGGTCGCTGTCGATCACCGGCGCCCCTTCGGAGGCGCCGAGGAGGAACCGGTGGAGGTTCAGGCGCCCCCCGGAGCGCACGCGGCCGGAGAGCTCTGCGACCGGGTCGACGGAGTTCAGCAGGTGGAGCTTGATCTGGGAGAGGCCTAGGCCGGGGGCGCGGGTCATGAGCAGGGCGCAGGCGCCGCTAACGTGGGGGGTCGCCATCGAAGTCCCGCTCAGCATCCCGTAGGAGTCGCCCGGGAACGTGCTGTAGATCGAGGCACCCGGGGCGGCGAGGTCGACGGAGGTGGCACCGTAACTCGAGAACGATGCTAGCCGGTCGTCCCGGTCGGTGGCGGCGACGGAGATGATGTTGTCGAGGGGGTACCCGCAGGGGTAGTAGGGTTGGAGGTCGACGTTCTGAGAGCGGTTCCCCGCGGCGGCGATGAAGGGCACCCCCGAACTTGTGATCGCCGCCGAGAGCGTCGCGGAGAAGCCGCCGCCGCCCCAGGAGTTCGACGTCAGGTCGGCGCCGTTCGCCGAGGCGTAATTGATTGCGGCGATGGCGTCGGAGGTCGTCCCGTCGCCGTCATCGTCCAAGAACTTGACGGCCATGAGCTGGACGGACCAGGCGACCCCCGGGATGCCGGTCCCGTTGTTCCCCCTGGCGCCGATCGTTCCCGCACAATGGGTCCCGTGGCGATGGTCATCCATCGGGTCCCCGTCGTTGTTGACGAAGTCGAAGCCGTGGACGTCGTCTACGAACCCGTTGCCGTCGTCGTCGACGCCATTGCCGGGGATCTCCCCGGGGTTGGTCCATACGTTGGCGGCGAGGTCCTCGTGGAGGTAGTCCACCCCGGTGTCGATCACCGCAACCAGCACCGGGCTGGCGTCGGAGGAGAGGTCCCAGGCCTCCGGGGCGTCGATGTCCCTGTCGGTCGAGGGGTTGTGCAGCCCCCAGAGGAGGCTGAAGTCCGGGTCGTTCGGGGTGCGCTGGTGATGCACGATATAGTCGGGGTCGACCGCGGCGAGCAGGGGGGCTGCGGGTTGCAGGCGGTCGCGGATCTCCTCCAGCGTGCCCGCCTCCGGCTCCGGGGAGCCGGCCAGGGAGACGAGATAGACGGAGCCCGGCAGAACCGTCCTCCTGAGGGCGAGGCCGGTGGCGGGGAGTTGGTCGGAGAGGAACTCCGGCGGGACCCCGGCTTTGAGCTGGACCAGCAGGTGGTCGGCGACCATCGAACTCAGGACGTCCCCCCGGGGGTCGCGCTCCAGCCTGAGATGGGGGTACTTGAACCCTGTCCGGTAGACCTCGACCCTCTCTGGGTTACCGACGGTCTGGAGCCGGTTGACCATCGAGCTGGCCGCGAACGACGAACTGGCGACCCGCCCGGACCATGGTCTCGTCGGGGCGGTCGCGCTGTCGCGGTGGATCGCCGTGTCCAGAGGGCTCGCATGCGGGACCGATATGGCCGTCTCGCCGGTCGCGTTCTGGCCACCCGCTTCCCGCTTGGTTCCCCCCGAGCCGGATTGGGAGAAAGGGTCGATGAGGGCAGCTACGGCCAGGATCGCCGCGGTGGCCAATGCGGTGCGCAAGATCGATGCCCTCACTGCAAAGATGGTGGTGAAATGCCCGGTGGGATGGGTGTCTGACCTGGAAGCCCCAGCCACCCGCCACGTAGGCCACCACCTTCGCCCGGCGCGGTGACCTCTGTCAAGCGACGCGGGGGCACGCTGGGGACAACGGCTACGTTCGCTCGTATCGCAACCAGCGCCTGACGAGCGCCGACAGCAGGTCGCCGGCCAGGACGATCAGGGCTCCGAGCAGCACGAAGAACACCATCTGGTCGAAGGCGCGCCCCGATTTGGCGTCGGTGATCAGGTAGCCGAGCGAGACCACGCCGAGCATCCCGAGCACGGTGGCCTCGCGCACACAGGTCTCCCAGCGGTAGAAGAAGTAGACCACCATGCGGTTGAAGGACGCGGGCAGCAGCGCCGAGAGATAGGCGCCGAGCCGGCCGCCGCCGTGGGCGACCACGGGGCGCGCCGGCCCGGGGGGGGTGTTCTCGCCCACCCCGGCGCCGAGGCGGCCGAGGATGCCGAAGTTGTGCACCGCCAGCGCGAGGACGAGCGCCCAGGGGTCGGGGCCGAGGACGGAGATAAGCAGGAAGCCGAGCACGTATTCGGGCAGGCTGCGGGTGAACACGAAGAAGGCGCGGGTGCACCTGCTGACCGCGTGCCAGCCCGCCGCCGCCAGCCCGCCGCGGCCGCCGCGGATGCCGAGGGGGTCGGGGTTCGCCAGGTTGCGTGCCGCGCCCGGCAAGAAGATCAGGGCGAACACGCCCGACAGCGCCGCCGCGGCGGTGGCGAGGGCAAAGGTGAGCAGCACGGCCTCGGCGCCACGGCCTTCGCCGAGCAGCCGCACCGCCCAAGGGGCGAAGTCCGACCAGTCCCCGGACTCCCTGACCGGCGCCGGGGTGAGCTTGGCGAGGAAACGGTCGAGGTTCGCCCCCTTCTGCTCCGCGGTGAGGTGGGACTCGTAGATGTCGCCCGCCGCCCAGGCCCAGACCAGCAGCGCGACCCCGGCCAGCGCGCTGAAACGCAGCAGGGGTGAACGCGGCCGGGAGCGGCGCAGCTCGGCGACGCGGGCGGGGCCGGGCTCGGGCGCTGTGGCGGCGTGTTCCATCTCAGGTCTTCAGACGGCGGCGGATGGCCGCACCCCACCACTCGATCAGGGCGACCAGCGCGAACAGAAGGTACAGGTAGGTCCAGATCTCGCGGTAGTGGAACTCGTCGGACGCCAGCCGGATGCGGTAGCCGATGGTCTCGATACCGATGAAACCGAACACGGCGGCGGTGCGCAGCGCGCACTCGAGGCGGTAGAAGGTGTAGGAGACGATGTCCGGCAGGGCGCGTGGTAGGAGGCCGAAGGCGAACGCGGCCAGCCCGCCGGCGCCGATCGAGCGCAGCGCCTCCTGCGCGTCGCGGGCATGTTCCTCGAGCATCTCCGAGTAGATCTTGGCGAGGATCCCGGAGTAGGGGATGGCGACGGCGATCACCGCCGCCTCGCTGGACAGGCCGATCGCGGTGATGAACAACAGGCCCCAGAGCAGCTCGTGGATCGATCGGGCGAAGGCCATGGCGGCGCGCGAGGTGGAGTGGAGCGCGCGCAGGGCGAGCCCCAGCGCGCGGTGGCGGCGCAGGTCAGGCCACCAGGCGGAGGAGGCGAAGAAGCTCAGCAGGGCGCCACAGGGTACCGCGACCGCCATCGCCAAGACGGCGAACCGCAGCGTGTCCAGCAGGGAGCGGAGCGCGGCGAGCAGGAAGGGTTGGGCCCCCGGGACCGGGTCCTCGTAGCTGAGCGCGGGCCGGAACGCGGCCGAGAAGAACTCTCCGGCCAGCCCGAGGGTGCCGTCGGCGAACAGGCGCCGGGGGTCGAGCCCGAGCAGCCACCCGCAGAGCAGCGCGGCGAGGGCGATGCCGAGCAGGGTCGCGCGCCGCGAGCCGGCGCATCGCTGGAGGGCGCCGTTCATCGGGTGCAGACCGGCGGGCCGCCGGTCCCCGAGGTCGACCTACCCGTCCTGGAGCATCTCCTCTTCGCCGAGTTCATAGAGTTTTTCGAACATCGTGTCGTCGAGCTTCGCCGGGTTCTGGTCGAACTGCACCCGCCCCCCGCGCAGGCCGATCAGGCGTGGGAAATGGGCACGGGCCAGCTCGAGGTTGTGCAGGCTCATCACCAGCGTCAGGCCGTGCTCGGCCGCGAGCCCGGTCAGGAGTTCGACCAGGCTGGCGGCGCGGGCGGGGTCGACGCTCGACACGGGCTCGTCGGCGAGGATGGCCTCGGGCTTCTGGTAGAGAGCCCGGGCGACCGCCACCCGTTGCTGTTGGCCGCCGGAGAGCTGCGCGGTGCGGGCGAAGAGTTTCTCCTCGATGCCGACGCGGTCGAGCAGGCCGTGGATCTCGACTAGCGTGGCTTTGGGTGGTAGCAGGAGGTCGCGCAAGCCGCCGAGGAAGCCCCGGGTGCCGACCCGGCCGGTGGCGACGTTCTGCCAGACCCGCATGTCCGGCACCAGCCCCAGCTGTTGGGGGATGGTGGCGATGTGCGAGCGGACGGCGCGCAGCCCGGCGGGCGACAGCGCCGCGATGTCGGAGCCCAGGGCTTCGACCGAACCGGAGGTCGGGTCCGCGGTCGCGTTGAGCAGCCGCAGCAGGGTGGTCTTGCCGCTGCCGCTGGGGCCGACGAGGGCGACCCGCTCGCCGCGGGAGATCGAGAGGTCGGTCGGCGCCAGGGCCTCGGTGGCGCCGTAGCGGCGGCCGGCGGCCTCCAACCGGAAGGCCGCCGGCGTGCCGCTGGCGGGATCGGACATGGGGTGGCGGGGGCGCCCGCCGGGCTCGTCTAGTTCAGCAGCCCGAGCTCCTTGGCCACGTCGGCGATCCCCTGGAAGTCCTCGTTCTTGGCGGGGATGATCTTCGAGCGGGTGAGCGCCTTCAACAGCTCGGGCTGGTCGATGTCGGTCAGCGCCTTCTGTAGCTTGTCGACGAACCCGGCGCCGAAGACCTTCTCCAGATCGGGGTGGGCGGTCCAGTTGTAGTCGGCGTAGTACGGGGTCTTCCAGATGATCTTGCACTTCGCCGGGTCGAGTTTCCCGGAGGCCACCATGCTGTCGTACTTCTTGTAGCTCAGTGCGCCGACCTGGAAGGTGCCCGCCTCGACCAGTTTGGCGGTCTTGTCGTGGGCGCCGGAGAAGCCGACCGGCTGGCTGAACCACGCGGTCGCCTCGCTGCCGGTCTCCTTCTCGATGAAGTAGCTCGGCATCAGGCGGCCGGAGGTCGATTTCTGTGAGCCGAAGGTGAACTTCATGTCCTTGATCGCCGCCGGGAAGTCCTCGGAGAGCTCGAGCCCGGTGTCGGCGTTGGCGATGAAGTAGGAGATGTACTGCGGGTCCTCGGCCCCCTGGGCGATGGCGCGTGCGCCCTCGACCTCGTTGCGGGCCTGCACGCCGGTCAGGCCGCCGAACCAGGCGAGGTGGATCTCGCCGTTGACGAACTTCGACACCGAGGCGTCGTAGTCGGCGGCGGGGATGAACTCCGTCGTCACCCCGAGCGTCTCGGACAGGTAGTCGGCGAACTTCTGGAACTTCGCCGTTTGCTCGGTGGTGTTCTCGTCGGGGATGGCGGAGAAGCGCAGGACCTTCTTGGCCCCCGCGTCCCCCCCCGGGGTGTTGTCAGCTTGGTTGGGATCTTCCGCCTTCTTACAGCTGGGACTCAGAAGGAGGGTCGGGATTGCCAGACCGGCAAGGAGGTGTCGGGTAGTCATGTTTTGTTTATCTTGGGCTTGGGCGATGTGGGTGTCTCGCTCATGGTGTTGATGTTCTTTCGCCCGTCCCCGGGCGTCGGGGGGAGCCTAGACCGATTGGAGAACGGGGCAATCTGATTATTCCGGTCCGGGGATGACGGATCCGGGTGGCGGCCCGGGAAAAGGGGGGCTCAGAATCCATTGAGCACCACCTTCCCCACCGCCTCGCCGGACTCGAGTAGGGCATGGGCTTCGCCGACCTGTTCGAAGCCGAATCGGCGCTCGTCGATCAGGGGGCGGACCTGTCCGGACTCCACCATCGTCGCGATCTCCCGCAAGATATCACCATGGCGGGCGCGACCCTCCGGTTGGTCGTGGAGCACCGGGATGACCATGAAGACGACGTGTAGGGAGAGCGCCTTCTGGTGCAGGATGCTCAGGTCGCAGGTGGTGCGCGTGTTCACCGAGCTGACACGCCCCTCTAGGGCCGCGGCTTCGAAACAGCGTGCGAGGTTGTCGCCGCCGACGGTGTCGAAGACCACCTCGAAGCCATCGCCACCGGTATGGGCGGCGACGTATTCGGCGACGTCCATCCCGCGGTAATCGATCGGCGTGGCGCCGAACGACCGGGCGATCTCGGCTTTCGCCTCGCCGGAGACCGTGGCGAACACCTCGGCGCCGACCTCGAAGCGATCGACCCCTTCGCCCACCGCCTCGACGGTGCCGGCGACGTCGAAACCGAGAACGCCGGTCTGTGGGGCGATCGCCTCCAGCAGGCCGCTGCGGATCTTGTAGTCGATCGGGTTGAGCGAGGTCGCCGCGACGCGCAGCAACACGTGGCCGGGCTGGAGCTCCGGTGCCGGGATCTCGGCCAGTTCGAATACCTCAGGGCCGCCGAAGCCCCGCATCACCATCGCTCTCATCGCCGGGAGCCTATCGCGGCCGGCGCCTCTCGGCCAGCCCGTGGCGCGGCGCCGGATTGCAATGTACTCCGGCCTTGCTATTTAATTAAGATTCCCGAAATGTCCCGTCCCCGGCACCGGCCGGGCTTGCCCTAGATGGCCAAGAAGAAAGCCGCCAAGAAGATCATCAAGAAGAAGGTTCTCCGCAAGGTTCCGAAGAAGAAGCTTGTACGGCGCAAGGTCGCCAAGAAGGCGGCGGCCAGAAAGCGCCCGGCGAAGAAGAAGCCCGCGGCGAAGAAGGCGGGTGCGAAAAAGAAGGCGCCCGCGAAGAAGGCGCCCCGCCCGAAGCCGAAGGCGGCGAAGAAGAAGGGTGGGCGAAAGAAGGGGGCGGACGTCGAGGCACCGGGGGGCGGGGGCGACGGTGGCCGCGCCGAGGTCGTGCACATCGACGACATGTACAAGGACTGGTTCGTGGACTACGCGAGCTACGTCATCCTCGAGCGTGCGGTGCCGGACGTGCGCGATGGTCTGAAACCGGTGCAGCGGCGCATCCTGCATTCGCTGAAGGAGAAGGACGACGGCCGCTATAACAAGGTGGCCAACATCGTCGGCCACACAATGCAGTACCACCCGCACGGCGACGCCTCGATCGCCGACGCGATGGTGGTGATGGGGCAGAAGGACCTGCTCATCGACACGCAGGGCAACTGGGGCAACATCCTCACCGGCGACAAGGCGGCGGCGTCCCGGTATATCGAGGCGCGGCTGTCGAAGTTCGCGCTGGAGGTCGCCTTCAACGCCAAGACCACGGAGTGGGCGGTCTCCTACGACGGGCGCAACAAGGAGCCGGTGACGCTGCCGATGAAGTTCCCGCTGCTCCTGGCGCAGGGGGCGGAGGGGATCGCCGTCGGCCTCGCCTGCAAGATCCTGCCGCACAATTTCGTCGAGCTGATCGATGCCTGCATCGACGCGCTGCGCAAGAAGAAGACCGCGGTCCTGCCGGACTTCCCGACCGGTGGCATCATGGACGCCACCGACTACAACGGCGGGCTGCGCGGGGGCAAGGTGCGGGTGCGGGCGCGCATCGAGAAGACCAAGAGCAAGCGGGTGCTGCGCATCACCGAGATCCCCTTCGGGACGACCGCCGGCGCCCTGATGGACAACATCGTCGCCGCCAACGAGAAGGGGAAGATCAAGATCTCCAAGATCGAGGACATCACCGCCGAGAAGGTCGAGATCAACGTCCACCTGCCGTCCGGCCTCGACCCCGATACGGCGATCGAGGCCCTCTACGCCTTCACCGACTGCGAGGTCTCGATCTCGCCCAACGCCTGTGTCATCGTCGACAACAGGCCGGAGTTCCTGTCGGTCGACGAGCTGCTCAAGCGGTCGGCCTTCCACACCAGGGACCTGCTCGAGTGGGAGCTGAAAATCCGCCTCGGCGAGCTGGCCGACAAGTGGCACTTCAGCTCGCTGGAGAAGATCTTCATCGAGAACCGCATCTACCGCCGCATCGAGGAGTGCACGACCTGGGAGTCGGTGATCGAGGAGATCTGGGCGGGGCTGAAACCCTTCCTGAAACTGCTCAAGCGCGAGGTCACCGACGACGACGTGGTGCGCCTCACCGAGATCAAGATCAAGCGCATCTCCAAATACGACTCGTTCAAGGCCGACGAGTACCTCAAGGGGCTCGAGGACGACATCGCGGAGACGGAGAAGGACCTCGCGGGGCTGACCCGCTACGCGGTGCGCTACTTCAAGGGCCTCAAGGAGAGATACGGGGGGGGGCGCGGGCGGAAGACGGAGATCTCGTCGTTCGAGAGGGTCGTCGCGCGCAGCGTCGCCGTCGCCACCGAGACGCTCTACCTGAACGCCAAGGACGGTTTCGCCGGCTTCGGCATCAGGCGCGACGGCGCCGCGGTCCAGAAGTGTTCGCGCATGGACGACGTGATCGTGTTCGGGCGCGAGGGGACGATGCAGGTGTCGAGGGTGGCGGACAAGGCATACGTGGGCAAGAACCCGGCGCACGTGGCGATCTTCCGCAAGGGGGAGCCGCAGTTCTATTGCATGGTCTACCGCGACGGCCGCGACGGCGCGGTGATGGTGAAGCGGTTCAGCGGCGAACAGGGTGTGACCCGCGACAAGATGTACGACCTCACCAAGGGCACGAAGGGCACGCGCGTGCTGTACTTTTCCGCGCACGCGAGCGAGGACGACACCCCGGTGGTGACCGTCGTCCTGAAGCCCGCGCCGCGCGTGCGCATCAAGGAGATCGAGATCGACTTCGCGGAGGTCGCCGTCAAGGGGCGCGCCTCGAAGGGCAACATCGTCACCAAGCACAAGGCCGACAAGGTCGTCCGCCGCAAGGCGCAGATGGACCTGCTGTAGCCCGGGGGGCGGTCAGTTCACCGGGTCCCAGATCAACCGGTAGAAGGTGCGGCGGGGCGACAGGCCGCCGGAGATGGAGTGGTTCGCGGTCGTCGCCGTGGCGGTGAACACATGGACCGGGGACCACGTCGCCATGTCGCCCGAACTCTCGAGCGAGTAGCCCTTGCCGACCGCGAGCTTGGAGAAGGCGAAGTCGAGGTCGCCCGCGGTCGCGCCCTCGGACATCGCGAGCTCCGGCAGGTCGCCCTCGTCGGCGCGCCAGGCGAGCCCGAAGTCGACCGCGACATCGGTGGCGACCGTCAGGGTGTAGGTGCCGGCGGTCAGCCCGCGCAGGTAGACGTGCTCGACGTTGTCGACCGGCGAGTTGCTGGAGTCGTAGAGGGCGGGCGAGGGGCCGCCGGTCCGGTGGAGCTGCAGCGTCATGTCGGCGACCGTCGCGGCGAACGCCCCGCCGCCGAGCCACGGGGCGCTGTCGACCGTCCGGTTCCAGGTGAGGATGCACGACAGCTCGGTCACGTCGCGGCCGAGCTGGAGCGTGTAGGTCGCGCTGCCCGAGGCCCCGAGCGAACCCTTGTCCCAGCCGTAGTTGCCGGCGGTGGTGCCCGCGTCCCGCTCGCCGCCGTCGAGGATGTGGTAGCTGTGTTGGAGGTTGAGTTCGCCGGCGCCGTATACGGTGTCGATCGGCTGCGTCTGGCTGCGCGTCCAGCTGGCGAACTCGTCCTTCGTCGCCCCGGCCATCAGGATCGCCTTGATCACGTAGGAGGTGAAGGGGGCGCCCCAGTCGCGCGAGTTGGCGTTGGCGAGCAGCAGGCAGGCCGCGGAGCCCACCTGCGGGGTCGCGAAACTCGTCGCGCTGTCGGGGGCGACGATGTCCGGTTTGATGCGGCCCGGGCCGTCGGTGGAGGCGATGGTGCCGCCGCGGCTGTGCGAGCCGTCCGTCCTCCCCACCGAGATCACGTTGTAGGCGCTGCCGAACACCGTGGGGACGGTGGTGCCGGACCCGTTGTTCAGGCCGACCGCGGCGAGGAAGCCGTCGCGGGCGATGGCGTGGTCATGGCGGCGGATGATGTCGTTCAGCTCCGCCGCCGTCCCGTCGGCGAGGGTGGCGATCCAGGAGTGGTTCTGTACGGCGTTCAGCTCGACGCGGGGTGCTGACGAAGCGGCATCGGTGCGCAGGAAGTCCCCGTTGAGCCACCCCGTGGCGTCGAAACAATCGGCAAGGGCGACGCCGTTCGAGAACGAGCTCGCGCCGTAGAACCGGTTGCCGACGTTGGCCGCGTGCGAGGAGCCGACGTAGGTCACGCCGGTGGTCGACTGGATGAAGAGGGTCTGCGCCGAGAAGTTGCCGGCGCCGGCGAAGGACGTCCCCGGGGACGGCGGCGGCCCGGAGTAGGTCTGGGGGAGGAAATCGGTGGTCCCCCCCGGGTTCGCCTCCACCTGGGTGACGCGGAGGGCCGGGGAGAGCACGGCGGCGTCGATCGAGAAATCGCTGCTGGTTATCGACTGGTTCAGGGCGTGGATCGCGATGACGTTGTTGCCTTCGACGAGGTAGCTTCCCGCGTTCCCGATGATGGCGCCCTCCCACTCGGCCTCGTGGTTCGAGGCGGTGTCGTTGTAGGCTTTGGGGCCGGCGGTGACGTGGAAGCGGTCGACCTCCTGGCCGTTGATCCAGATGATCGCACCGTCGTCCACGTAGGCCCTGACCAGCAGGCGCGCCGGGATGCCCCCGGCGGGGACCGTGAAGGGCCGGCGGAGATAGACCGAGGTGTAGCCGTTGAACATGTCGCCGAGGACGGTGTTGTCATCGCCATCCCCGTATCCGACGGGCGTCTGGCCGGTGGTCCAGGTCTCGGTGTCGGTGGCCTCGTTGAAGCCGACCGTGTTCCAGTCCGCCGGTGGCTCTGAGACGCCCTTGCGGTAGCGCCACGCCGTGTCGGCCTCGCCGACGAAGGTGGTCGCGCCGTATTCGGTGACGGGGAGGCCGCCGAGTTCGAGGAACAGGTCATTGTAGCCGGTTGGCGCCCACCAGGTCTGGGCCGGCGACGAGGTGGGGCAGAGAGCCGGCAGGAGGGCGCAGCACAGGATCGCCGCTCCGAATCTGGGGGGGAACCGGGGCACAGGGGTACGATACACCCAGTATCGACGCCGTAAAGGGAGCCGCGGGGATCTCAATCCCCGGAAAAGTGGTATTTGCCGTCGCGCGCGGTGACCTCAGGCGGCCGGCCCTCGCGCTCGAACCACCGATAGCCGGTGCGCAGGTTCTCCCAGAAGCCGCGCCACCGGTGGTCGGGCTCGACCTTCCCCATCCGCCCTTCGTCCATCTTGAAGGGGAAGCAGTGGACGCGGAAGAACTTCTGGCCGCCGGCGAGCGCGGCGTCGGCCAGGGTGTAGATCTCCTCGATGAACTTGTCGGTCATCGCATAGCAGCCGACCGACACGCAGTTGCCGTGGACCATGAGGTAGGAGCCGGTGCGGCCATGCTGGCGATCGTAGGCGTTCGGGTAACCGAGGTCGAAGGACAGGTGGTATGTACTGCGCGGGTTCATGCGCCCGCGGGCCACGAAGTAGAACCCCTCCGGCGCCTGCCGGTCGCCCTCTTCCAGCTTCGGGCCGAGCTCGCCCGAGAAGGCGCAGATCTTGTAGGTCCTGAACAGCGCGTAGCGGACGCCGGGCGCCTGCTCGAGCCAGAGTTCGAGAACCCCCTCCTCCTTGAAGACACGCATGAACACCGGCGCCCCCAGCTCCAGCCCCTTGGCGGCGAGCTCCCTCTTCAGCCGGGGCACCACGCGCTTCTTCACCGCGTCGAAGCGCCCTTCGCCTTCAGCGGCGCGGAGCTTGATCGCCGCGAACGCGCAGGCGGCGAGCGCGGTGGCGAGGGCGAGGGGCAGCAGGAACTTGGTCACGTCGGCGCGGCGGGGCACAATAGGACACAACGGCCGCCGGCGCCCAGGTCTTTCGCGGCCGCCGGCGATTTGTCGCTCGACGGCGCCCGGCGCCGGCCTAGGGTGCGCCGACAATGGCGAACCCAGAGACAGAGGAACCCGCGATCGGGATCATCGGCGGCAGCGGCCTATACGAGATCGAGGGCCTCGGGGAGGTCGAGGAATACCCGCTGCGCACGCCGTTCGGCGACCCGTCGGACGCCATCATCGGCGGGCGCTTCGCCGGGCGCCGGGTGTTTTTCCTGCCCCGCCACGGGCGCGGCCACCGGGTGCTGCCGCACGAGCTCAACCACCGTGCCCACATCTGGGCGCTGAGATCCCTCGGCGTGCGCTGGACCATCGCCGTCACGGCGGTGGGCAGCCTGCAGGAGCGTTACGCGCCGCGCGATATCGTCTTGCCCGACCAGTTTTTCGACCGCACCAGCCGCCGCGCCGAGCACACCTTCTTCGGGGAGGGCATCTGCGCCCACATCGCCTTCGCGGAACCGGTCAGCGCCGGGTTGCGGGCGGTGCTGCACGAGGCCGCCGGCCGGGTGCACCCCGGGGGGGTGCACGATGGCGGCACCTACGTGAACATGGACGGGCCGGCCTTCTCGACCCGCGCCGAATCCCTCACCAACCAGCGGCTCGGCTTCGATGTGATCGGCATGACCAACCTCGCCGAGGCCAAGCTGGCGCGCGAGGCGGAGATGTCGCTGGCGACCCTGGCGATGGTCACCGACTACGATTGTTGGAAGGTCGAGGAGGAGCCGGTGACCGCCGAGGCGGTGATCGGCCACCTGTCGGCGAACGCCGAGGCGGCCAAGCAGATCGTCGCGGCGGCGATCCCGGCGATCCCCACCGAGCCGATTTGGCCAGAGCACAACGCGCTGGACGGGGCGATGATCACCGATCCGTCGCTGTGGCCGGAGAAGACCAAGCTCAAGCTCGGGCCGATCATCGGGCGGTTCCTCAAGTGATCGGCATTCCCTGCGGGCACGCCGGTTTGTGGAGGTGCGCGGGCTGCTAGCAGGTCGAGTGGGCCTGGCTGGTATGCTGGATAGGTTGGTTGCCCGTGTGGAGGTCAGCAGCATCCCGGCTTGGCTGCAGGCGGGATCAGATCTTTGTGATCACCAAGAGATGTTTGGGCTGACGTCCGTCATCTCATCGGGAATCCATCGATGGGAGATCGCTACGGAGGGATTATCCGAAATCGGGTGGGGGTCGGGTCGAGGCGGCATCTTTTTCTAGCAAAACTATGGATATTTAACTTTTGTCAGAAAACGATTGACCAAAGTGGCGATACTGGATTAAGTCTTTGCGCAACACCGGCGGAGCTAGTGAGGGCACTGGCGGAAGCAGGTGCTGGCGGGCTGGCAGCCCGCGAGAGTGAAGATGGGCACTTTGGGCAATGCAGGTCGCGGTGCAGCGGTTCTTGATGGCGCCTTGGGTGTCTCCTCTTTCCGGTCCCGGGCGCCGAGAAGATGGCGTTCGGTTTTTAGGGTTTTCGGATCGCTTCGTCGCAAGGGTTACGATCCCCCGTTTTGCGGTGCCCGTTTCCCCACCGGGGTCGGCGGATGGCATCCATGTGGTTCGCCGGTGCCCATCGCCAGGCCGCCAGTCCAGTTTCTGAGAGTTCCGTAAATTCCATCGGGAAGCCTTCCCCAGCAGCAGCGCGATCAGCGCCTGATTTCAACAAAAGTTCGACCCGGCCCAAACGATGAAGACCATGCCAACCACACTCCGTGTCGCCGCCTATCTCCTCGGTGCGGTGGCGATTTTCTCTCTCAGCTGTCCTGAGCTTGTCGCCCAGACACCCGTCGATGCGTCGGGGGGGATCGAGTTTGGCAGCGGTGTCGACGATCCCGCGATGGCCAAGGGCGCCGCCACCGATGACCTGGAGATCGAGACCCCGAACGGGGCTCTCAAGCTCTACGGGCCGGGCGACGCCGACCCCGATTTCAAGGCCGGCGAGGGGTTTTCCGGGACGGTCACCTCGGGCAAATGGTACCGGATCGCCGAACAGAAGGGAGCTGCAGGAACGGGAGGAAAGCGCTCCAATGCCCTGTTCACCCTCCGCGACCGTATCAACGCTGGTGGCCATTCGACGGTGAGCTTCAGGGCGGGGATCTCCTTTGGTGATTCCAGCCGTATGGGGGTGACCTTGATGTCGCACACCAGCTATGTCGAGACCACCTTCGCCGAGTTGCGCATCCTTGAAAAAGGGGTCTATGACCCCGCCTACCTGGAGGTCAAGGTCGCTCGCTCCGGTCCTGTGGATTTCTCTATCTACGATAACCTCGCCGATGGCGGGTGGGGACCGGTGGACTGGGTGGAGACCGCGTCGGTTCCGGGCGGTTACGTCGCGCGAACCTACGATATCGACAAGCTTTTCCTCGTCGGCAGCTTCGGAGATCGCTTCTCCATCGAGCGCGATGGCTCCGTCGGCTTTGGTGTCGAGAGCGGTGGCAACTATCCCCTGGAGATCGCCACCGATGGGACCCTGCGTTCGCTCGGCAACACCGTCATCTCCCCCGGGGGCTCCCTGGGCGCCATTACCGCCGATTCGTTGAAGCTCGGCGTCGCGCCGGTGATCGGTGCCACGGCGGCACAGGAGCTGTTCGACCTCTCGGAGATCATCGTTCCCGTAGACCCGAGCGTTGGGGACTCGGTCACCTCCGTCCACGGCTCCTATCCCACCATCGTCGATGTCGAGATCGATGGCGCCGGGAACCGCTACGTGGTGGGTAGTTTTAGTGGGTGGGCTTCCATCGGTGGGATGTCGCT
>JANQMB010000282.1 GCA_028280355.1 Verrucomicrobiales bacterium | reverse complement strand
TGCGCTCCCCGGCGATAGCCCATCCAAGAGACTACCACGCCACGCTAAAGCCGTCGCCTAAAGGCGAGGGTTTCAACCCTCCCAGAGTGGGACAATGATGTGCCCACCATCTGATCAGATAGAGCGTGCGTTTGATGGCGTCCCGATGCCTGAGAAGATCACATTGCACGTCGCCGAGGCACATGACAGCTACGATTACGAGCACGATGATGAACATCGGTCTAGAGACTACGTGGGACGGTGGCAAGACGTACCCGACGAACATCTAGAGCGTTGCGCGATGGGGTTGACTCACTTAGATGCCGTAGGACTTCGGTTCTATCTTCCTGCGGCCATGCTGTGGGTCATTAAGAACTTCAGAGAGTCGAGTAGCGATCTTGTAGATTGGACGATATATCAGCTGTTGCCCAATCGAGACGACCCAGATTTGTCGCGGAGGTTTGACGAGAGGTTCGGCCTCTTCAGCCCTTCTCAGCGAAGTGCTTGTAAGTCATTTCTAGAGTATATTCTCTCTCAGGATCCAGATGGATATCACCTGGACTCCACAGTTGCGGGAGAGGCATTTTCCTTGGAATGGAACAACTGACAGCTAGGGTTCAAGAGTGAAGTGCAACGTTATGGTTTTGGGTTGGTAGATTCGAGAGTGAAACGCAACAACGTTGTGGTTCTAGGCTCCGAGTCGATGCTGCAGCTTCTCAAGGCACTCACCCCAAGAAGGTCGCTCATCTCGTTCCCATCGGGCTAGGGTAGAGGGATCGACCCCGATTTCGGCAGCGAAGTCCTTCTGGCTCGAGCCCCGATCAGAGGGGTGCCTGATGAGTTGCTCGCCCAGGGTAGCTGGGGCAAGTCTTGGGTCGGCTCCGATATACTCTAGAATCCTAGGGATGAATCTGGCCTTTGGATCTGTATGCCCGACTTCCCAGCTGCTCAAAGTCGCAACACTGCATCCGAGAGTTTCGGCCAACTCTTTCTACCTGAGGTTGCGTTGGAGCCGTGCGTCGAGAATCTGTGATCCTGGGCGCTGAAGATCTGTGATTTTCCTGCTATCTGCTAGCGGTGAGCTAGCTAAGCGAAAACTGCGATTTCCCAACGCACCCGGACGGGAGCCCCTCGGAGCCCCGCGCTCCATCCTGTGGCGCTTGCCGGAACACGTAACGCTCCCCTGCCTGCCGGCCTAGACGGCGCCGTAGGCGAGCATCGCGTCGGCCACTTTGACAAACCCGCCGATGTTGGCGCCCTTGACGTAGTTCACGTAGTTGTCTTTGCCGTTCCCGTAACGCACGCACTGGTGGTGGATCTCGCGCATGATGGTGCGCAGCCGGGCGTCGACCTCACCCCGCGACCAGCTGATCCGCAGCGAGTTCTGGCTCTGCTCCAGACCCGAGACCGCGACCCCGCCCGCATTGGCCGCCTTGCCCGGTGCGTAGAGGATCTTGTTGTCGAGGAAGACCTCGACGCCGTCGGCGTCGGTCGGCATGTTCGCCCCCTCCGCGATCGCGATCAGCCCGTTGTCCACCAGCAGCTGGGCGTCCTTGCCGGACAGCTCGTTCTGGGTCGCACAGGGGAACGCGAGCTCGCAGGGCACCGCCCAGGGCCGCTCGCCGGCGTGGAACTCGCAGCCGAAATGCTCGGCGTACTCCTGGACCCTGCCCCTCCTGACCTCCTTCAACTCCTTCAACCACTCCAGTTTCTCGCCGACGATCCCGTCGGGGTCGTAGACGAACCCTCCGGAGTCCGAGGCGGTGACCGGCTTCGCCCCCATCAGCCCGAGCTTCTCGATACAGTAGAGTGCGACGTTGCCGCTGCCGGAGACGACGCAGGTCTTGCCCGCGAAACCCTCGCCCGCCCTTTCGAGCATGTCCTCGGTGAAGTAGACCGCGCCATAGCCGGTCGCCTCCCTGCGAACCAGGCTGCCGCCGAACGATAGCCCCTTGCCGGTCAGGATCCCGGTGAACCGGTTCTCCATGCGCTTGTACTGCCCGAACATGTAAGAGATCTCCCGCGCGCCGACCCCGATGTCGCCGGCCGGGACGTCGGTGTCCTCGCCGATGTGGCGGTGGAGTTCGACCATCAGCGACTGGCAGAAACGCATCACCTCGCGGTCCGACTTGCCCTTCGGGTTGAAGTTCGCCCCGCCCTTCGCGCCCCCGATCGGGAGGCCGGTGAGCGAGTTCTTGAAGGTCTGCTCGAACCCCAGGAACTTGAGGATGCCGAGGTTGACCGAGGGGTGGAAACGCATGCCGCCCTTGTACGGTCCGATCGAGTTGTTGAACTGCACGCGGTAGGCGCGGTCCGCCCGGATGTTGCCGGCGTCGTCCTCCCAGGTGACGCGGAACATGATCACCCGGTCGGGCTCGGTGAGCCGCTCGAGGATCGCGGCGTCCTTGTACTTCTTGTGGTCCTCGATGAAGGGGATGAGGCACTCGGCGACTTCGAACACCGCCTGGTGGAACTCCCTCTCGCCCGGGTTGCGCCGGACGAGGCCGGACATGAAAGCGTCGAGTTCCTTCTGCAGCGAGTTGGTCAGGGAGGTCATGATGTGCGCGTGGCGTCGTTAGACTAGATTGGCTCAGCCCGCCGCTGTCAACGCCTGTGGCGTACAGGGCGCGGGGGGAATAGTGTCCCCCGCCAGACCGTCGCACGGTGAGATCCCGGAGAGGCCGATGGATAGACCCGACACCCAGACCCCGCCGGCGGGCGGCCGACCTTGGCCGCTATGGGCGGGCGTGGCCGCGCTTGCGGCGGCGGCGGTCTTCAGCTGGCACCACTTCGGGTTGGCGGAGGGCCTGCGGCAGCTGGTGGCGGCGGTCGAGTCGATGGGGGTCTGGGGGCCGGTGCTGTTCGTCGCCATCTACATCGGCGCCGCCATCCTCCTGGTGCCCGGGTCGATCCTCACCCTGGGCGCCGGCGCCGCGTTCGGCCTGTGGAGGGGGTTCGCCCTCGTGTCGCTCGCCTCGACCCTCGGCGCCGCGGCCGCCTTCCTGGTCGGCCGATACCTGGCCCGGGGCTGGGTCGAGCGGCGGGTCCGGGGCAGCGCGGGCATCTCCGCGGTAGACGAGGCGATCGCCCGCGAGGGCTGGCGTGTGGTCGGCCTCATCCGCCTCACCCCGCTCGTCCCCTACACGCTCCTCAACTACGCGCTCAGCCTCACCCGCGTCCGCCTCCTCCCCTACGTATGCGCGTCGTGGGCGGGGATGATCCCGGGCACCCTGATGTATGTCTACCTAGGTTCGCTTGGCAACACCGTCGCCTCCGAAGGGAAGACCCCCGGTGAGTGGGCCCTGTTCGGATTCGGCCTCGTCGCGACGGCGGCCGTCACCCTGCTGATCACCCGCAGCGCAAAGCGTGCCCTCGCGGAGAGCATCGGCCGGGACCAGGCTACAGGGGAGGGGCGGGCGGCGGATCCCTAACGTTCAAGCTATGCGAGCGCGGAGACAAGCCCGCTAGAGCGCAACGAACCCACGACTTCAATCGCGCTCGGCATCAACGTCATGTTAGGCTCGTTCGTTTTTAGTTGATGTGATTGCTTCACGCTCGGCCTGGTGCAGGGCGAGTGTCTGTTCGTAGTGATCTGCGGGGCAGCCTTCGATCACGATGTGTGATTGGGGGGTAGGCTCTCCTGCGGTGCTGAGAATGAGTCGTCGGTTGCTGACTAGGCGGATCGTCAATTCGTCTAGCCATACTTGATGGCCGAGAATATCGAAGAATTCCCCATCGGTTCGAGTCCCAGGTTGCCAACCACCCACAATGAATGAGAGCGAGTCATATGCACTCTTGAGTGTTCCCTGAGCATCTTGGGTGCGAATCGATGGTATCCCAAGAATTGCGGTAATGTATCCCTCTTGCGGTTCAAGCATCGGACGCAAGAACTCGGCGGCCTCATCGGATAGTGTGAATGGCGGATCTTTCATTCCGAGGCAAGCTCTTTGAATCCCTAACACGACGTCTTCTCGCCGAGGCAGAGCTTGACGGCGTGGGGGATCGCGCCCTCCACGAAACCGAGGCACTCGACGGCCCCAGCCGGTTTCCCCGGGAGCGTGATGACCAGGGAGCTGCCGACGACGGCGGCAAGCCCCCGCGAGAGGATCGCGTTCGGAGTGATCTCGACGCTGCGCAGGCGCATGAGTTCGCCGAACCCGGGGATCTCCACGCGCATGATCTCGCGCACCGCCTCGGGGGTCACGTCGCGGTCGGCGATGCCCGTCCCGCCGGTGGTCAGGACCAGCCCACAGCCCTGCGAGGAGAACGAGGTCACCGCCTCCTGGATCCTCGCCTTATCGTCTGGGACGACGGCGTCCGCGACGACCCGCCAGCCCCGCCTCTCCGCCTCGGCCCGCAAGGCCGGCCCGCCGTGGTCCTCATATTCCCCGGCCGCGGCGCGGTCGGATACGGTGATGATGCCTACGTCGATCATGGGGTCGCCTTCTCCTTCGAAACGAGCTTGATCTCGCCGATGACCATCCCCTTGTCCACCGCTTTGCACATGTCGTAGAGCGTCAGCGCGGCCACCGAAACCGCGGTGAGCGCCTCCATCTCGACCCCCGTCTGCCCGGTCGTGCGGGCGGTGGCCTCCACCCTCACCCCCGCGGGGCCGGGCGTGCACTCGACCCCGACATGGGTGAGCGAGAGCGGGTGGCAGAGCGGCACCAGGTCGGCCGTCCGCTTCGCCGCCGCGATCCCGGCGATCTTCGCCACCGCCAGGACGTCGCCCTTCTTCATCCCGTTCTCGCGAATCAACGCGAGCGTCTCGGGCGCCATCGAAACCGTCCCGGCCGCGGTGGCCGAACGGGCCACCACGGGTTTCGAACTCACGTCGACCATCGAGGCCGAACCGTCTCCGGAAACATGGGTCAGTTCGGGCATCGGTAATCAGTAATCAGTAATCAGTGGTGAGTGGTGAGTGGTGAGTGGTGAGTGGTGAGTGGTGATCTAAAGGCGCAAGCGAGATCCGCTTAACACTTAAAACTTAACACTTAAAACTGAACGGCGGCTCACCCCCCGATGGCGACCATGCGGCGCCCTGGGATATAGTTGTCCCGGAACTCGTGTTCGCGGGGTTTGCGCTCGACCACGCCCCGGATGAAACTGGCGATCTCCTCGTCGTCCGCGCCGCGCCGGATCTCCGACATCAGGTCGAACTCGAGGTGGCTCCCCAGGCAGGGGCGCAGCTTCCCGTCGCAGGTCAGGCGCAGTTTATTGCAGGAGTCACAGAAGTGCAGGTTGGTCATCGCCCCGATGAACCCGACCAGCTGGTCGCGCCCGCCGACCGCATAGTAGCTGGCCGGCCCGTTGGTCCTGAAGTCTGGCCTGGGCTCCAACTTGCCAAACGCCTCCTCCAACAAGCCCCTCGCCGCGCCGGCCGACAGGAAGTTCGCCTCGGTGAGCACGTCCCCGCTGCTGACCGGCATCAGCTCGATGAAGCGCAACAACAGCCCGCGCCGGTGCGCGAACTCGACCAGGTCCACCAGCTGCGCCTCGCTCCCCCCGCGCATCAACACCGTGTTCAACTTGACCTTCTCGAACCCCGCCCCGCGCGCGGCGTCGATGCCGGCCAGCGCCCGGTCGAGGAAGTCGCGTCCGGTAGCGGCCCGGTAGGCCTCGCGATCCAAGGTGTCCAGGGAGATGTTCGCGCTGCGGACACCGGCGTCGACCAGCGCCTCCGAGATGTTCCTGCCGTCCGGCAGCCGATTGGCCAGCAACGTCCCGTTGGTGGAAATCCCGACGTCCTCGATCCCGTCGATCGCGCAGAGCCTCGCGAAGAAGCCGACGACATCCCGCCGCGTCAGCGGCTCCCCGCCGGTGACCCGGATCTTCCGCACCCCGAGGCCGGCGCCGATCTCCGCGACACGCAGGATCTCCTCGTAGGACAGCACCCCCTCGCGTGGCAACCACTCCTGGAGCTCGACGGGCATACAGTAGCGGCAGCGCTCGTTGCAGCGGTCCGTCACCGAGATGCGGAGATAGGAAATTCGATGTCCGTGGCGGTCCTCCATGTGTCGTCGTTCCGGGGGGGTTGAGGTGCCGCCCCGCATCCCATATAGTTGCCCTGGAATCTCTCCCCCCGCCACCATGAAACACCCATTTCTTGCCCCTCTCGGGGCGGCGCTGTGCCTCTTCGGCGCGAGTTGCGCATCCACCGTCCAGAGCCGCATCGACAAGTACCCCGGCAAGTTCGACGGCCTCCCCCGGTCCCACCAGGAGGCGGTGCGGGCGGGCGAGCTGCGCCAGGGGATGAGCAAGGACGCGGTCTTCCTCGCCTGGGGTAGCCCGGCCGGCGCGAAGGAGGGCGTCGCCGGCGGGCGGCGGTATGAGAAATGGCGCTACGTGCGCCAGCGCCAGATCGTCAGCCACACCACGACTGTCGGCTGGGGGTATGGTCGGTACGGCCGATACTGCGACCCCTACTACTACGGCGGCCCGGCGGTGACCTACGTCCCCTACACCTCGGCGGTCGTCGAGTTCCGCAACGGCAAGGTGACCTCCTGGGAACGCGAGCGACGCTAGGGCATCTTTGAGGAACCGGTAGCCCCCAACCCGTTCGTAAGCGAGGGGTGCGGCTCGGCTTCGCCGGAGGCCAGAACGCAGCCGCAGGGGCCGAGAGAGATCGGCCAGGCATTCTGGGACGACAACGGTGCCTACCCCATGGGCGGCAAGATGCCGCCCCTCCAACGGATATGATGCCCCCCCAGGAAGGGCGGCATCTTGCCGCCCACACCCGATGCCCCGATCCCCCGCAACAAAAAACACGACCCCTAGGACGTCCCCCGGGATCGAAGTGGGGGTGATGTGGCCCGGACGGGACCATGGCGTCCCCTGCTTCCCCTATCGGGGCTTCAGGGTCACGCGTTTTAAGTTCATCAGTTCGCCCTCGGGAGGGTCGAGCTCCACCCCGGCCACGGTCAAGCGGTAGGTGCCGGGCTTCTTGATCTCGACGCTCCCGACTGGGACATCGGCGAAGCCCCCCCCTTCGCGGGTCTTCGCCAGCAGCCTGGAACCCGCCAGCGTGATCTCGTATTCCCCACCACCCCCCTGGGGGGTTGCCGAGGTGACCACCACCTCATACGTCCCCGCCGCATCGAACTTGATCGGCCACATCATGTAGTAGTGCGGCGACGTCCAGCCGACCACCGCGTTGGAAGACGAGGCGAAGACGAACTCGCCCTCGCCCTCGATCACCGCGGCCGAGGCGGCGAGCACCAGCTCCCCCTCCCCGGCGACCTGCAGCCTGTCGATCGACCGGGAGATCTGCCCCGCCGCGTTCTCGCCATACCCGCCGAAGGCCGGGTCGGTCGCCAGGGTATCGGCGAGCTCCTGCGCCTCCGGGACCGCGAGCCGCGCTAGGGCGCCGATGAGGCTGCGTTTGACCGAGCGGCTGACCTCCTTCTCGCCGAGCAGCTCGCCGATACGCACCGCCTTGTCCTCGTCGGGGACGTCCGACGGCGCCGATAGCAGGAGGGTGTAGGTGCGCAGGGCGTGCCCCTTGATGACCGCGTCCTCCTCCCCGCGCGCCAACTTGAACACCGTCTCCGCGGGCCTCCCGTCGGGCCAGGAGTTGAGCCCGCGCAGCGCCGCCTTGCGGGCGTCCTGGTTGGTGCTCTCGAGGACGGACTTCAGCTCTGCCCAGGAGTCGTCCCCCCCGAGGTGACCCAAGATCTCCAACAGCCGGTTGCGGAACTCCCCGACCGGGGCCGCCTTGAGGGCGGCGACCACCTGCCCCCCGCGCGCGTCGTGATCCGGGGTCTTCTGCAGGATGGTGATGATCGAACCGGCGAGGGCATCGCCGAGCGCCTCCGAGGCGGGGTTCTCGAGCTCCCGGATCAGGCGGTCGACGTTCTTCTTCCCCCCGAGGGCACCCACCCCGTAGATCGCGATGTCGCTCACCTCGCCGTCGGGGTCGCCGATGTACCCCAACAGCTCCGGGAGGGCCGACTCCACCCCGCGCCGCACGATCACGCCGATCAGCCCGGCGCGGATCTTCGGCGGGGACTCCGGGAGCTTGGACATGATCGCGTCCTCCACCCCGGCCCCCTGCAGGCGGGCCAGCGTATCGAGGGCGCCCACGACGTTCCGGGTGCCGACGTCGGTCTTGGGTTGGTCGGCGATGAACTCCATGACCATGTCCACCGTCTCCGCATCGCCCCGCGGGTCCTCCGCCTCGTTCAAGGCGGCGACCGTCTCGTTGCGTTCGTCGATGATCTTGCGGGCGCCGGACTTGGTGAAATAGACCACCGCCAGCGCGATCAGCAGGAGGGGGATGGCGATCATCGCCCAGACCGGGACCGGGTGCCTCCGCTTGGCCGGCGCCAACATCCCCGGCATCGTTGTCGGATCCCCGCCCACCAAAGTGCCGGTCGGGCTCCCCTGGTAGACTCCACCCGGGACGCCCGGGTGCTGGTGTGGCACCGGGGGGGGCACCGCACGGGTCGGGGCGACCGGCGCCATGACCGGGGCCGACGGCGGCGCGAGGGGAGGTTGGACGGCGCCCGATCGCTCCTCCTGGAAGTAGTCCAGCGCCTGCTGCGCGGACTCGGGGCGGTCGCCCATCTCGCGGCTCACCAGCCACATGACCCAGTCACACATCCACGCCGGGAGGTCGGGGCGCAGCCCCGCGAGTGGCTCGACACGGTTCTGCAAATGCGCCGCCATGACCTGCGGCGCGCTGTCGCCGCTAAACGGGTACTCTCCGGTCAGGCAATAGTAGTAGAGCGCGCCGATCGAATACAGGTCGGTGCGGGCGTCGAGGGGGACCCGCTCGAACTGCTCGGGGGCCATGAAGTAGATCGAGCCCAAGATCGCGTCGGTCTGGTCGATGGTCTGGACGGCCGGCTTCTTGCTGAACTTGGCCAGCCCGAAGTCGAGGATCTTGATCTGGAACTTGCCGCTCGGCAGCCAGTTCACCATCAGGTTGCTCGGCTTGAGATCGCGGTGGACGATGCCCTCGTGGTGGGCGGCCACCAGCGCCTCCATCGTCTGCGCGACGACGTTGCGGAAGTCCTTCTCGGTGAGCGCCCCCCTCTCGACAGTCTCGTCGAAGGTCTCCCCCTTGAGGAGCTCCATCACGACGAACGGCCCCTTCTCGTCGGTGCCGACATCGTAGACGGTGACGATGTTAGGATGCTGGAGCGCGGACAGCGTGGTGGCCTCCTTGAGGAGGTTGTCCACCTCGTCCTCGGCCGGCCCCTCCTCCCCGGCCGGGAGCAGCCTCTTCAGCGCGACCTCGCGCTTGAGCTGCCCGTCGATCGCCCGGTAGACGGCGCCGAGGCCGCCCTGCCCGATTTTGTCTTTGATCTCGTAACGCTCGTCCATGGCCTGGCCCGCCCGCGGGGGACCCGTCGGGCGGTGGCCCGAACCTTAGCCGCCCCCGCCCGGCTTGACCACCGGGAATCTTGGTCTAGGGCTTAGGGCGTGCGGGGGCTGATCGCGAACACCATAGAAGGGACGTCGCGCCCCCCGCAGAGGCGCGGGTCCTGGCGGCCCGGCCGACCGCATCCCCGCCCCGGTGCCCATGAGCGCATTTGACGTCGTCGCCATCCTCCTCTCCCTGGCCGCGGTATTCGGCTACATCAACCTGCGCTACATCGGGCTCCCGACCACGATCGGGCTGATGTTGATGGGGGTCGCCGCCTCACTGCTGGTCATACTGGTGGGCCAGTTCGACCCCAGCATGGCCGAGGCGGCCCGCGACCTCGTCGAGGCCGCCGACTTCGACGATACCCTGCTCGGGATCATGCTCAGCTACCTGCTGTTCGCGGGCGCCCTGCACGTGAAGCTGGACGACCTCGCCAGCCAGCGGCGCGTGATCGCCATCCTGGCGACGGCCGGCGTCGCCACCTCGACCGTCCTCGTCGGGACGGCGGCGTACCTCATCCTACCGCTGCTCGGGTTGCACGACGTCAGCTACATCTACTGCCTGCTGTTCGGGGCGCTGATCTCCCCCACCGACCCCGTCGCCGTGCTCGGGATATTGCGGAAGGCGGGCGCGCCGAAGTCGCTGGAGACCAAGATCACCGGGGAGTCGCTGTTCAACGACGGCGTGGGGGTGGTGGTGTTCCTCTCGATCCTGGGGGTGGCCACCGGCGACATGCGGTTGGAGTTCGACGATATCTCGCTGCTGTTCGTCCAAGAGGTGGCGGGCGGACTGCTGTTGGGGGCGGTCCTGGGCTACGTGGGCCTCCGCATGCTCGGGCGCATCGACCAGTATCAAACCGAGACCCTGATCACGCTGGCGATGGTCACCGGCGGGTACGCCCTGGCCCAGCACCTGCATGTCTCCGGACCGCTGGCGATGGTGGTCGCCGGCCTGATGATCGGCAATCACGGGCGCGCGGCGGCGATGTCGAAAGAGACCAAGCGGCGGATCGACTCGTTCTGGGAACTGGTCGACGAGATCCTCAACGCGCTGTTGTTCCTGCTGATCGGGCTGGAGGTCCTGGTGCTCGACTACCAGCCGTCCTACCTGCTGTTCGGCCTCGTGGCCATCCCGGTGGCGCTGCTGGTCCGAATGGTGGCGGTGACGATCCCGATCGCCGCCCTCAAGCGGCACCGCGAGTTCACGCCGGGTGTGGTGCGCTCCCTGACCTGGGGCGGGTTGCGCGGCGGGATCTCGGTGGCCCTCGCCCTCTCGCTGCCGGCCGGGGAGACCCGCGACCTGCTGCTGACGGCGACCTACATCGTAGTCGTCTTCAGCATCGCCGTGCAGGGGTTGACCTTGAAATACGTGCTCCCCCGGGCGACCCCGGAGACCTCAGCTGACGCGGCAGGTGGGAGCTAGAGATGACATGAGGCTGGCCGGCGCCGCGGGGCGCCGTGAAGTTGGGGTGGTATGAGAACACCCAACCAACCAGCCAACATGTCAGAGCAAGGAACTATCGAAGAGAACGGGGCGCAAGCCGGAGCCATCTACCTGGGGGTCGACGTCCACGTGGGCAAGTACGTTGTGGTCCGACAGGTCGACGGCGCGGCGCCGCAGCCCGCACAGCGCTTCCGCGAGGAGGGGAGGTTCGTGGAGTGGGTCGCCAGGCAGCTGCGGCTGGCGCGGCGGGTGGCGTGCTGCTACGAGGCCGGCCCGACCGGCTACGGGCTGTGCCGGAAGCTGCGCGCCCTCGGCGCGACCTGCCACGTGGTGGTGCCCAAGAGGTGGCCGGAGAACGACGGCGGGGTGAAGACCGACCGGCGCGACGCGAAGGTCCTCTGCGGGAGGCTGGAGAGCTACGAGCGGGGCAACCGCCCGGCGCTGGACCCGGTCTACGTGCCGACCGAGGCACAGGAGCGGGCGCGGGCGATGGGCAGACAGCGCGAGCTGCTCAAGCGCGACGTCAAGCGCCTCGAGCAGCGCGGGCGGATGCAGTCCCTCTACCACGGGGTGCGCCTGAAGGGCCGGTGGTGGAAGCCCCGGGGCTGGGGCGCGGTCGCCGCACACCCGTTCCTCGCGCAGCTGCTCGGCCCTTTACGCCGCTCGCTGGAGACCCTCGACGGCGAGCTGGCGGCCCTGACCGTGGCCCTCGAGTCGGAGGCGCCCGCCCGCGAGGGCCTGCCCAAGGGGCTCGGCGCGCTGACCTGGCGCACGATCAAGGGCGAGTTCCTCGACTTCGGCCGCTTCAAGAACCGCAGGCAGGTGGGCAGCTTCACCGGGCTCTGCCCGCGGGAGTGGAGCAGCGGCGGGAGGCGCCGGCAGGGGCACGCCAACAAGCACGGCAACCCGCTGCTGCGCCAGTACCTCGTCGAGGCCGCGTGGCGGCTGATCCGCTGGCAGCCCGGGTGGCACGCGTGGGAGAAGAGGAAGGCGGCCTTCGCGGCCGCCGGCCCGGGGCGGCGCAAGCAGCTCGTCGCCGCCATGGCCCGGGTGCTCGCGGTGGACATCTGGCGGCTCTACACCGGACAGACGACCCTGGAGAAGCTCGGCCTGCGGCCGGCATAACATTTATGCCACACTAGCTGAGCAACAACCGAACCGGATCTTTGGGATGGTGGGCGCGCCCGGAAAAATGCTTGGGGGACACCCCGGACTAGAGCTTGGGCCGCCCTTCACCCCGCCGATGGTCAATACGCATAGGACACCTGGTCCTCGCCCCCACCGGGCGACGGACGGATAGCAGCTTGTGAGCCTGGGAGGGCTCCAAAAAATCGGCGGAACATCCCAAAGGACAGACACAGAAAACTTTCACCTCGACTTTCTCAGCCTCATAGCAGCATTTTAAACGGAGATGTGACCTCTGCGGGGAGGGGATCTCGCGCCAGGCTGCGGCCTCGTCGAGGCCGCCCTACCTTGACCCAAGGCGTCCGCGCACCAGCGACGCGGTAGGGCGCTCTCGATGAGAGCGCCGCGGGGGCGACGCCGGCCTCGTCTGGGGGGGACAACTCGTTTTACAATGCCCCAAGACATTCCAAAAGGGGGGATCTCCCTCTGTGATCTGACCCCGGACAGTATTCCGGAACCTACCGAGATCGCTCGCAAGCGAGCTTCCTACAGAAGGCGAGTCCGTTTCACCTCGGGCATGTGGGAAGGCCGCTCGCGGCCGATGGGGCGACGACGGGGCAGGGTTGCTGTGCCTAAATCTCGATCACCACCTCGTCGCCGTCCACCTGCGTCGGGTAGGCGGCGATGCCCTCGCACGCCGGCGGGGTCAGCGCCTCGCCAGTCCGCAGGTCGAACTCCGCACCGTGCCAGGGGCAGGCCACACGCCGCCCGGCCTCGCAGACGTGACCGTCGGCCATCGGCGCATCGGCGTGGCTGCAACGGTCCTCGATGGCGTAGAAGCTACCACCGACGTTGAACAGGGCCACCCGGTGCCCTGCCACCTCGAACGACTCGCCCTTCCCCTCCGGGAGGGCGTCGGCCCGACAGACCACGTAGCGCTGCCTCGCCATCGGGCCGTGGGCTGGTCAGCCGAGCTTCTTCCCCCACTCCGCGATGCGGTCGGCCTGCGCCTCGAACAGGGCGTCGGTGGAATCGTGGATCTCGATCGAGACGATCTTGTCGCCGCCGGCGATCGAATCGACGACGTCCTGCCCCTCGGTGACGTGCCCGAAGACGGCGTGCTTGCCATCGAGGTGCGGGCACGGCACGTGGGTGATGAAGAACTGGCTGCCGTTGGTCCCCGGCCCGGCGTTGGCCATCGACAGGATCCCGGGGCGATCGTGTTTCAGGCTGGCCAGACACTCGTCTTCGAACTTGTATCCGGGCCCCCCGCTGCCGGTCCCGGTCGGGTCGCCACCCTGGACCATGAAGTTCGGGATCACCCGGTGGAAGGTCAGCCCGTCGTAGTAGCCGCGCGATGCGAGGTTGAGGAAACTTGCGGCCGTGACTGGGGTATCGCCGGCATACATGGTGATGGCGATATCCCCCTTCTCGGTCTTCATCGTGATTTTGATGTCTTGGCTCATGGCGATGGGGGTCGTGGAATGGTCGGATTGGTGTGGAAAAACCTGAGGGCGAGAGCCTAACCAAGTTGCGGAGCTTGGCAAAAGGAAAGCTCGGCACATCGCGGGGCGCGGGCGCCGGCGGGCAATCGGTCGGGGAGCCCTCAGAAACCGAGACCGGCCCTCACTTCGGCCGCCGTCTTCCCGGACTCCCTCAACACGGCCAGGGCCACGCTCTCGTCCCTCTTCGCGAAGCGCTTCCCGTCGGGGCCGAGCAGCAACTTGTGGTGATGCCACACCGGCACCGGGAGGCCGAGCAAGGCCTGCAGGAGGCGGTGGACGTGGGTCGACTCGACGAGGTCCTCGCCGCGCGTCACCAGGTCTACCCCCCCGTCGGCATCGTCTACGGTCACTGCCAGGTGATAGCTCGTCCCGATGTCCTTGCGGGCGAGCACCACGTCCCCCAACACCGCCGGCTCCACCGCGATTTCCCCGAGCACGCGATCCTCCCAGATCAGCTCCCCGGCACGGGCCCCGGCCGCCGCTGAGTCCAGCCGCCAGACATGCCCCTCCCCCGAGGCGATCCGCCGTTCGCGCTCGGTACCCCCGACGCCGCGGCACGTCCCCGGGTAGACGGCGCCCGCCGGCCCGTGTGGGGCGCCGCCGATGGCGGCGACCTCGCGCGCGATGTCCTTCCCCGTACAAAAACATGGATACAGGACCCCGATGCCCCGCAAGGTCGCCAGCGCCTCCCGGTAGCGCCCGAGCCTCTCCGACTGGACCTCCACCTCCCCGTCCCACGCCAACCCCAACCACCCCAGGTCCTCGAGGATGCCAGACGCGAACTCCGGCCGACACCGGGAGGCGTCGATGTCTTCCATCCTGAGCAAGAACCTCCCACCAGGACCCGCCTCACGCGCGGCGAACAGCGCCGAGTAGGCGTGGCCGAGGTGGAGGCGGCCGGTCGGGCTGGGGGCGAAGCGGGTGGTGGGCACTTTCGGGTTTCCGGGTTCGCTATTCCGTAGCACCGTGGGGTAGCGATGCCCAACCCAAGTTCCGCAGCCGCGCGCCACCCCTTCTTCGACAACGCCATCCTGCTGTTCTCGCTCGTCGCCGTCTTCTGGTTGGTGGAGGCCGCCGATTACGCCCTCGGCCGCTTTGGCCCCGGTCCCGGCGCCCTCGACCAGTATGGCATCGTCCCCCGCGACACCTCCCACTTGAGCGGCATCGCCTTCTCCCCCTTCCTCCACGGGGGGTTCCCACACCTGATCGGGAACACCGTCCCCTTCCTCGCCCTCGGGGGTCTCGTCTTGCTCTCCGGCCGCAAGACCTTCTTCGTGGTGAGCGCCATCGTCGCCCTCCTCGGGGGTCTCGGGATCTGGCTGTTCGCGCCGGCCGGCGGGGTCCACATCGGCGCCAGCACGGTCATCTTCGGATACCTCGGGTTCCTCCTGCTGCGCGCCTGGTTCGCCCGCGACCTGCGCTGGGGGGCGATCGCGCTGGTCGCCGGGTTTTTCTATGGGGGGCTGGTGCTGACGCTGTTCCGACACCAGCCCGGGATCTCGTGGCACGGACACGCCTTCGGCTTCGCCGCCGGCGTCGCCGCCGCCTGGCTGCTGACGGCAGACAGGGGGCGCCAACCCCGGAAGGCGCCAGTCGCCCTCTGAGCCCCCTCACGCCATGTCGTCCGAATTCTATCTGTGCCCCCGCTGTGGCGGAGAGGTCAGGGTCGGCTCCAGGTCGTGTCCGAAATGCGACCCGCCCAAACCCTGGGAACAGGACGAGGCCTACGACGGCCTCGACCTCCCGCGAGATGGCGGGGACACCTTCGACTACGACGAGTTCGTGGCCGACGAGTTCGGCGGGGGCCGGCGCCCGCGCGGCCGCGCCCTGCTGTGGGCGATCACGGCCATCATCGTACTTTTGGCGCTCGCCCTGCGGCGGTTTTTCTTCTAAGCCAAGGCCTTGCCCAACCGCATTTCAGCATTCGCCTCCCACGCGAAGCGCCACCCCGCGGCGGCGGCCGCATCGACGCTCTGCCTCGCCGTCGCCGCGCTCTGCCTGCTGTACCTTTTCGGCAACACGCCCCCCTGGAAACTCGACAGGCTCTGGCAGCGCCACGCCGACCTGAAGCCAGGGAAGATCGACGACTACATCGCGTTCGGGCTGTGGACCGGGGCGGCGGCCGCCACCTTCCTCACGACCGTGCTCGCCCTCACCACCCGCCTGTGGGCGCGCCCCCGAACTGGGGACACCGTCGAGCTCGGCGTCGCCGACGGCTTCCCAGCCCGCCGCTTCTGGATCGCCGTCGCGGCCATCGCGACCGCCGCCGGCCTCCTGCGCGCCCCGCGTTTGGCGCAGCCGCTCTGGGGGGACGAGGCCTGGGCCTACTCCGATCTGGTCGGCGGCAAGTACGCGCAACACGACGACGGCAGCCTCGACTTCCGCCGCCACCCCTGGAAGGTGACCTGCTTCAAGGACAAGGGGGGCAACAACCAGTACCTCTTCACGATCGCCGCCCGCTGGTGCAACGACATCTGGCAGAACGCCACCGGCGCCCCGCCGCACGCGTTCAGCGAGGCCGCGCTGCGGGCGCCGCCCTTCCTCGCCGGCCTCCTGTCGATCGCCGCGGCGGCGCTGTTGCTGCGGCGCCTCGGTTACTCGGAGGCCGGGCTGGCCCTGGCCGCGTTGCTCGCGGTGCACCCCTGGCACGTCCGCTACTCCACCGAGGCACGAGGCTATACGATGCTGATCCTGTGCATCCTGGTCGCGCTGTATTTCCTGACCTGCGCGCTCGCCACCGACCGGCGCCGCTGGTGGTTCGGGTTCGCCCTCGCCGAGTTCGCTGGCCTCTACACCTGGAAGGCGGCGATCCATCCCTTCGCGGCGATCAACCTGGTCGCGATCGGCATCCTGTGCGTCCGCCTGCGGCGGCGCGCCACCGTGCCCGTCTGCCGCTGCTTCGCGGCCAACGCCGCCGCCCTGGCCGCCTTCATCGTGCTGTTCGCACCCGCCCTGCCCCAGCTGGAACTGCTGTTCAAACGGAGCACCTCCTTCGAGGGCGCGATGGACATGAGGTGGGCAAAGAACGTCGTCTCGCAACTGCTCGGTGCCATGGACTGGGCGAACTCCGACACCGCGACCCCGTTCGACGACCTCACCCGCCTGGCCAAGCGCGCCCCGGCGCTAGTGTGGGGATTCGTCTTGGTCGTAGTCCCCGCCGCCGCCGGGTTGGGGCTCGTCCGCATCTCCCGCCGCCGCCCGGGCGCGGCGCTCCTCCTGTTGGCGCCCGCGCTGGGCTCCCTGTTCGCCTTCGCCCACTTCGGCCTCAAGGGGATCGCCTTGCACAAGTGGTACCTGTTCTACGCCCTCCCCGTCCTGTTCGCGCTGGTCGCCCTCGGCATCACCAACTTCGTCCCGAAGGGGAGGCGATGGCTGCGCCCCCTCCCGGCCGCCATCTTCGCCGTGTTCTATCTCTCGGTGTTCGGACACCAGCTCAGGACATTGCTCTCCACGCCCATCCACGACACCCGCGGCGCCGACGCCCTGGCGCGCGACGACCCCCAGGACCGCCTCGATCTCGGACCGAGCGAACTCGTCACCCTCGGCCTCTACCGGAGGGTGACCGCATACGACCCGCGGATCGTCCAGTATTATGGGGAGAAGCGCAAACCGATGCGCAGCGCAGCGCTGCTGGAGGCGGCGCTGCGCGACGCCGATGCCGCCGGCCGCCCCGTCCGCCTCTCCATCGCCAACCTCGATTTCGCCCGGCTCAGCCACCCCGACTTCTTCGCCGTCGTCGACGACCCCCGGCACTTCCGGAAACTCGCACGGTTCCCCGCCATCGAACCCTATATCGTCATCGAGGTCTACGAATACCTCTCCGGTTCGATCACGGCGGCGGACGGACAGACCGGGGAACTGCCGGACACCTCCCCCGCCCCCGGCCTGCGATAGAACCGGGCGCTACGGCCTGCCGAGCAGCTCGGCCTTCTTCTCATCGCTGAGCCCGCCAGCCCCGGACAGCCAGGCCTCGGCCGCGGGCCGGTCTTTCGCCAGCCACCGGTTCGCGATTTCGGAGAGCACCTTCTCCCTCTGGTCGTCATCGCTCAGCGACGCCGCCCACGCCGCGGCATTCTCGGGATCCGAGGCGGTCAACACCCTCGAAAAACTCGCCACCGCTTCCTCCCGCGACTTGCCCGGAAGCAAATCGAACAGCCATTCTGATGCGGCAGGCGCATCGGCCCTCGCCCATGCGTCGGCGACCCGTGCCAGCGTCTGCTCGCGCTGCGCCCCCTCCGAGAGCCCCGCCGCAATCTCCGCCGCCTCCCCCGGATCCCGGCCGATCGCCGATGATGCGAGCCCAGCGATGAGCGAGTTTCGCCCATTCTCGTCCGGCACACGCCTGATAAGATCCTCCAGCTCATCCTCCCCCAGCGATCCGGCCGCCCACCCGATCGACTGGAGCACATCGTTGCCCGGCTCCCCAAACACCTCGCGGTTGGCCACGAGGTAGTCGAACGCCCCCATCAGATCGGCCCGTGCCCAACGTTGCAGGATGCCCCTCCCGCTATGTTGTAGCAACTCCGTGTCTTCTTGCGCCAAGGCGTAGTCCAAGGCGCCTCGTGGATCTCCCATCGCCCACCCCTGGACGAGGCGCGGGAGCAACTTCTCACGCACGGCCCCATCGCTGAACCCCTCCACCCAAGCTAGCGCCTCGGCAGGCGAATCCATCGCCCATTTTCCGGCGATCATCTGAAAATACCGTTCTCGCTCCGCGGTGCTGCCAGAGCGCCTGGCGATCTCGATCGCTTGCTTGGGATCGCTGGTCGCGAGGGCCGCGAAAGCAACCTCCCTTGTTGTCGATCGCTCGTCCCCCATCGGCATCGATTCGATATAGGCCATCGCCGCCCGGGGTTCATCGACGGCCCAGGAGGAGACGACCGCGTGCAATCCGGGGCCGCGCATCTCCTGCGGCCCGTCGTCGAGATAACGGAGAGCCGCCGCTCGGTCGAACTCCCCCCAGCGGGAAAAAAACGCGGTCATCGCAGCGTAGTCGCTTTGCACACCATGTTCGCTCTCGATCATCTCGAGCACCTCTGGGATCTGCTCCTCCGTCAGATCAAGCATAGCCGCTCTCACCTCCTGTACCGCCCGCATCGGGGCACCCGCGCCCATGCTGCCGAACTTCCGCCCGAGCTCCTCAAGATCGACGCCCCCCCGGCCCCGCCCCCCGACGCCGCCACGAGGTCGGCGTATTTCGCCGCCCGATCCGTCGCCCAGCGCGGAGAGAACCCTATCGCGATCCGGCCGCCCGTCCCCCCACACCTCTGAGGCCGGCCGCTCGCCCGACCTCCCTATCGAATAGCCGATGAGAGAGCCGGCGAGGGCAGACCCCAAGGCGAGCAACACCGCTTTTGACACGGCGGCAGCGTCCGGCCGCTCGCCCCCCGACGCAAGCGCGGGCTCCCCCATCATATCAGCTCCCCCTGCGCCCCTTCCGATCCGCGCTCATGCAGGTACCCCTCATCGTCCGGGAGCCCCGCGACACGCGTCGCCCGGTCAGCAAGTCTGTCGCAACGCTCGTTCTCGACATCGCCCACATGCCCGCGCACCCAGTTCCACTGGATCGAGTGGGGAGCCGCCGCCGCATCGAGCCGCCGCCAGAGGTCGGCGTTCTTGAGATGCTTGTTGGGTCGCTTACGCCAGGCGTTCTTCTTCCATCCGGGCAGCCAGCCCTTGGTGATCGCATCGACGAGGTACCGAGAGTCGGAATAGAGCGCGACCTCGCAGGGCGACTTGAGCGCCTCCAACGCGACGATAGCCGCAAAAAGCTCCATGCGGTTGTTCGTGGTATGCCTGAAACCACCACTCAGCTCCATCCGGTGCCCGCCATAGAGCAACACGACCCCGTACCCTCCCAGCCCCGGGTTCCCCTTCGACGCGCCGTCGGTATAGACCGTCACCTGCTTCATCCGACCCATGCGATCAACCCTCTCTAGAAACCGATCAAACGGCCTTCTTGGCAAAACTCCGTCTCATGTAAGTAAGCCAACGGAACTCATGTCGCCAACTCGTCAACATGCTCATGATCTCGCCCAGAGCCCCTTGTGCCGCCGAACGCAGCAAACCGCTCATTCGATGCCTCACCACCCCCATCCCGTGGGGCACATCTACCCCTCAACGGCATGCCCTACACCGCACACCCTCTACGCCCTACGCCACCTTCCCCTCCCCCTGCCGGAGTAGGGCGACCATGACGCCCTGCACCACCAGCTCGCGAGCGGGGACGAGGTCGGGATACATCTCGTTCTCCGCCTTGAGGTACGGTTTGCCCCTCTTCATCACGTATCGCTTGAGCGTCGTCTCCCCGTCGATCAGGGCGGCGACCACGTCGCCGTTGCGCGGCTCGCGGTGTTCCAGCACCACGCAATCGCCGGAGAGGATATGCGCATCGATCATCGAATCGCCGCGCACCCGCAGGGCGAAAGTCTTGGCGTTGCGGGGGATCCCCAGGGACGTGATGTCGATCGAAAGGCAGCCGTCTTGATCCTGTTCGGCATCGGCCGCCATACCGGCGGCGATGTGGCCGTAGATCGGGATATCGACGATCTCGTCCCGCTCCAGCTCCTCGGGGAACACCAAGGCCCTCGCCTGTCCCGCAACCCGCTGGATCACGCCTTTCTTCTCAAGCGCGCGCAGGTGGCTCACCGCAGCGGTCTGGCTGGCAAACCCAAAGTGGGACTGGATCTCGCGCGTCGAGGGCATCAAGCCCGTGTCCGCGTGGTAGCGGCGCAGGAAATCGAGGAGTTCTTGTTGGCGTTTTGTAAGCATCGGAACACTGTTCTTAAGAACAGTTCCTGAAAATCGCTTTTGTTCAAGTGGTTTTTTCAACTTAGGTTTGGAGCTTGCTGCCGCCGCCCAGACAAGCCCGCCTGTCCATCCTGGCCCTCGGCTGCGGGTGCGTGCTGCTGGCCAGCGGCGCGGCGCAGGAGGAGGGCGAACCCGCCCCACCTTCCAAACCTGCCCAACCCTCCGAGCCCGCGCGCCCCACCGAGGAACCGCCGGTGCGGGTGGGGATCGCGCCGACCGAAAGGCTCGGCAGCCTGCCCCCGTTCACCCGCGAGATCAGCAAGCGGGCGGCGCGCGCGTTCTTGGAGGGCAACTGGCTCGAGGCCCGCGAGGCCTATGAGAAGATCCTCGAAGCCGACGAAGACAACGCCCTCACCCTCGCCAACCTCGGCGCCACCGAACTCCAGTTGAAGAACTACAAGCGGGCCCGCGAGCATCTCGAGAAGGCGCTGCGGCACCAGCCCGACCTGCACCAGGCGCGCGTCACGCTGGGGCTGGTCTACCTCGAGGCCGGCGAGAGCTACCTGGCAATCGCGACCTTGAGCCGCGCCGTCGCCGACCACCCGAAAGATGCCCGCGCCCACAACTACCTGGCTGTCGCCGCCCGCGAGCGCGGCTGGCTCGCCGCCGCCGAGCGCGAACTGCAGGCCGCCGTGGCGGCAGAGCCCGATTTCGCCGAAGCCCACTACAACCTGGCCCTCGCCTATATGGAGAAGCGCCCGCCCGCCGTCGAGCTCGCCCGCCGCCCTCACCGCGGCCCACAACGCCCCCAGCACCGCGTTTGACGCATGCAGCCCATAGGCGAGCTCCCCGGTAAACGAGAGCCGCAGCGCCAGCA
>JANQMB010000087.1 GCA_028280355.1 Verrucomicrobiales bacterium | reverse complement strand
CTCCAATCTCTCACCGACCTGCGCCCCGCCCGATCCAACCTGAGCTTCCAGTCCAAGTGATGAAATCCCTCCTCCCCATCTTCTACTTCCTCTGGCCGGCCTGCGCGCTCGCCGGCGGGTTCTCCGAACCGCCTGCCGTCCTCTATGGGAAGGTGATCCATGTCGGCGGGGGGGCCACCCACCAGGTGTCCAAGGGGACGCTCTCCATCACCCTGACCAGCGATGCGCAGCCCCCCCACAGCGTCACGTTCTCCGACGCGCTGAGGCCGTCCGGGAGCAGCGGGGCGTTCTCCTATCGGATCGCGGTGCCGCAGGACTACCTGCCGGCGGCTGGCGGCGCCGCCTCCAGCGTGCCCATCGGGTCGAACCCGGTCCGCTACCGTTTCACCTCGGTCACCGTCGACGGCGTCCCCGCGGTGCCGCTCGACGTGGCCCAGTCGTTGTTCCAGACCAGCTTCGACCGGCGTGCCCAGGAGCATCGCCTCGACCTGAAGGTGGCGCTGCAGCAGCAAGACCGCGACGCCGACGGGATGCCGGACTGGTGGGAGGACCTGCACGGGCTCAACCCGCTCGACCCGTCCGACGCCACCACCGACCTCGACACGGACGGCATCAACAACCTCGCCGAGTTCCGTGGCGCCACCGACCCCAACGTCTCCAACGCCACCCCGACGGTGTTGACCGGCTCGGTGCTCGCGCCGGTCGGTGGTGTGGCCGGGTTGTTCCTGCCGGTCGTCGACGCCAACGCGCCGACGCCGGGCGCCCTCCGTTTCACCGTCACCTCGGCCACCGGCGTCTCCGTGACGCCCTCGGGCAACTTCACCTACCAGGACATGCTGGACGGCGGCGTTTCGGTCCGGTTGTCGGGGGCGGCGACCGGGACGCTGGTGTTGGCGCTGGCGGACTCGGCGAACGTGGCGGAGGGGTCGGTCCCCGTCACCGTGAAGGTCGAGCCGTTCTCGCCGGCCGGTCTCGGCGCCAAGGTCTGGCTCGAGCCCCGGGAACTGGCGGCCCGCTACCCCGGGGGGGGCGCCGTCTCCGCGTGGGGCGGACACGCCTCGGGCGCGCTGGTCGCGTTCCAGACCGTCACCGCGAACCAGCCGCAGTACAGCGGCTCTGGCGGCGCGGTCTTCGCCGGGGACGACTTCCTCTACCTGAACGACTCGGCCCTCTCGCTGAGGGAGTTTACCGCGCTGGCCGTGTTCGACGTCCGCGCCGTCGGCCGCGAGGACGCGACGCTTCTCGACGGCCGCGAACTCGGGATCTCGGTCGGCGGGACCGGCCAGGCGGCCTACGCCCAGTGCCTCAAGGTGCGGCGCGACGGCCAGTCGATCTTCGGCCCGCCGGTGGCGCTGGGCCGCGATCTCCAGATCAGCGTCTCCGGGGACGCCGCGGGCAGCATGCTCGCCGTCGAGGGTACGGCGCGCTATAGCTCGCAGCGGGGCGCACCCCTCAGCCCGGCGTTCGCCGCCCTCGGCGGCAGGCGCGGCATCACGGAGGCCGCCGCGTCGAACTTCCTCGATGGCGGGATCAAAGAGTTCATCCTCTTCGGGGAGAAACTCGACCCCGGTTCGCTGTCGCGGCTCGAGGACTACCAGCTCTCGCGCTGGCGCTCGACCCTGGTCTGGGATTACCGGAAGGAGACGGTCCCCCTGCGCCTGACCGGCAAGCCGGGCGTGCGCAACTCGCTCAACGGCGGGTGGGGGCGCGACACCCTGAACGGGGGCACCCAGGACGACACCTTGCGCGGCGGGCCTTCCGCCGACCTGCTCTCCGGGAACCGCGGCGCCGACCGGTTCCAGTTCTTCCCCGGCGACGGTGCCGATACGGTCACCGATTTCTCCGAGGCCGAAGGGGACATCATCGACCTGTCTCCGATCTTCGGCGGGAAGGGCGGCCTGCCGACCACCTACCTGAGCCTCGACCAGCAGGTCTCGTTCCCCTCCGGCCAGGCGCCGGTCGCCAGCACCCTGCTCAAGCTGGACTACGACGGCGACGGTGGCGCGCCGGATCAGGTGATCACCCTGCGCGGGGTGGTGCTCACTGCCGCCGACCTGCCACGCCTGACCGGCAGCGGCTCCCTGTATCTCGGCGGTCCGCGGTTCCCGGTCGCCGTCGCGCTCAACGCCAGCGAGACGAATCTCACCGAGACCGAGGTCGCGCGGACGATCACCTTGACCCGTAGCGGCGATACCAGCGGATCGGCGGACGTCTACCTCAGCTTCGTGGGCACCGCCCAGGCCGACGTCGATTACAAGCTGGCGAACGCCACCAACAGCGGGGCGGTCCGCCGGGTCACCTTCCCCGCCGGGGCGAAGCAGGTCCAGGTGGCGCTCACCCCGATCCAGGACGTGCTCCCTGAGACGGAGGCGATCGACATCGCCGTGCTCCCCTCCGCGCTGTTCCCGGAGGCCTCGGCGGCCCTGTCGCTGAACCTCGCGGACGCGCCTGAGGTTCGGATCGAGTCTCTGGTGGGTTACGCGCAGCGGCTCGGGGCGGTGCCCGGTGTGGTGAGGGTGTCTCGGACGGGCGACCTGGCGCGGCCGCTGGACGTGCGGCTGTCGCTGGACGGGACGGCGCTCAACGGCGACGACTACGAGCAGGTGGCGCCGCTGGTGAGCTTCGGGGCCGGTGAGGGGAGCCGGCTGTTGGAGATCATGCCGGCCTCGCACGCGCGCGACCCCGGGCAGCCGAAGGTGGCGATCGCCAGCGTGGTGCCGGACACGACGCGCTATGCGACGCTCGACCCGTGGTCGGCGTCGGTGACGATCCTCGACCAGCTCGGCGGCGGCCCCCATGAGTACGCCTCGTGGCGGGCGGCGCTGAGCCCGCCTTATAATAGCGAGGCGGCGTTCACCGGGGACGGGGACCCGATCCCGCTGTTCACGGAGTACGTGGTGGGCCTGGACCCGACGGCGCAGGACGGGCCGACGAGCGCGCAGGTGAACGCGTTCTCGCTGGACGGGCGCTTCGTGATGGAGTTCCCGACGCGCGCGGGGCTCTCGGACATCCGGCTGGCGCCGGAGATCCTCTCCCTCTCTGGCAGCACGGCGAACTGGATCGATAAAACGGACGCCTTCGACCACCGTCTCTACCCGCTGGGGAATGACCGGGTGATGCACGTGTTCACGAGCCGGCGCTCGGTGACCGAGTTCAGTGCCGGCGGTGTGTACCGTGTGCGCTCGACGCCGGTGGCGGTGTTGAACCGCGCCTCTAGCCTCGGGACGCTGCTGGGTTCTGGGAACCGTCGCTTCCGCAGCGCCGGGGCATCGGGCTGGACGCCGTCGGTGACCGGGACCTCGCTGTCGGCGGCGCCGCGGCCGTCGGGTCAGACCTCGGTCCTGGAGACCGACATCACCGGGGCGGCGACGGTGTCCTTCAGCTGGGCGGCCGAGGCGGGAAGCGGTGCGACGCTGGAGTTCCGCGTCGACGGTGCGCTGGTGTCGAGCCTGTCGAGCGGTTCGCCGTCGGCGACGGTGAACCACGCGGTGTCTGGCGCCGGCGCGCACCGGTTGCAGTGGACGGTGCGCTACGGGACGGCGACGGGCAGCGGGCTGGTCCGGCACGCGGGCCTGAGCAACCTTTCGATCACGCCGTGATGGGGGGCGGCAGGATTGCGGTGTTGGCGGCGACGTTGTGCGTCGCGCCCCTTCCTGTGCATGCCGCCAACCTGATCGTGTCGCTGACGCCCGGTGGGTCGTCGAACCAGCTAGCGATCTCGACGGCTGCGGGCTCGCCGCTGAGCTACATGGCCTTCGAGTCGGGCGGCACGACCATCGGCGACCGGGTGAGCGTGTTCTTTCCTGCCGGGCTGCAGTTCACCAGCCTGTCGGTGTCGTCGGGGTGGGCGAGTACGGTGGGCGCCGGGGCGAGCGGGGGCGTGGCGACGTATTACTTCCAGGGCGGCGACGCGGGCAACAACTTCGAGCGGCACGATTTCGCGGTCCCGCTCACCGCGACCTTCGGGCTGCGGAGCCGGGACCCGGCGGCGGCCGACCGCGCGGCGGTGAGGGTGGAGACGGCGTTGACGGTGGGGTTGCCCGGCGGAGGCTTCGCGAGGAGCTTCGGTCAGACGGCGGGGACGGCGGCGGTTGAGGTGGTCCCGATCCCCGAGCCGGACACCCGGGCGGTGGTCGCCCTGGCCGCCGGGCTCTACATGGTGGCCATGCGGGGCAGGCGCCGGGGGGCGCGCCGCCCCATCCGGGCGCCCTAGCTAGCGCGACGCCAGGGCGTCGGACTGCGCCACGAACTCGTCGCCGTCCCAGCGCGCGTCGGTGTCGCCACGGCCGCCCTCCCGGGCGGCCTTGCCCGCCGCCTGCAGGGCGACGAGGTCGGAGTGTCCCGTGATATACCCGAGGCTGCGCCCCCTGAAGTCGGCCAGGGTTTCGAAGCCGTGGCGCCCCATGAAGGCGAGCAGCGAGGCTTCCAACTGTTCGATAAGGCCGTATCCGAACTTCATCACACCGGTGCAGACCTGCACCGTGTCGGCGCCGAGCAGGATATACTCGGCGGCGTCGTCGCCGGTCTCGACACCGCCGATGGCGGACAGCGAGCGGCCGGGGAACTCGTCGCGGATGAGCTGCGCGACCTCCATCGCCATGCGCAGCGCGATCGGTTTGACCGCCTTCGAGGAGTAGCCGCCCGGGGTGCTGTGGCCCTCGACGGTCGGCAGCGGCCGCAGGGTCTCCAGGTCGACGCCCATCACGCTGCGGATGGTGTTGATCGCGCTGATCCCGTCGCAGCCGCCCCTCAGCGCGGCGCGCGAGGGGTCTTCGATGCGGGTCACGTTCGGCGTCATCTTCGCCCAGACCGGGACGCGGGCGTATTCGGAAACCCAGCCGCAGACCTCCTCGAGGACCTCCGGGTCCTCGCCCATCGCCGAGCCCATCTTGCGCTCCGGCAGGCCGTGCGGGCAGGAGAAGTTCAGCTCCAGGGCGTCGACCCCGGCGTCCTGGCAGCGCTCGACGATCTCCGCCCAGGCGTCCTTGCGGAACTCCTCCATCACGGAGGCGATCAGGACGCGGTCGGGGAACTCGTCCTTGGCGGCCTTGAACTCGTCGGTCCAGACCTCAAGCGGGCGGTCGCTGATGAGTTCGATGTTCTCCCAGCCGACCACCTCTCGGCCGTCGGCGGAGTGGAGCTTGGCGTATCGCGGGCTGACGTTGACGATCTTCGAGGCGTCGAGGGAGACGGTCTTGGCGACCACGGCGCCCCAGCCCTCGCGAAAGGCTCGCGAGATCACCCGCAGGTTCGTCCCCGGGGGGCCGGAGGCGATGACGAATGGGTTGGGGAGCGCCAGTCCGTTGACGGTGGTTTCGAGCGTCGGCATGGTTGGGCGAATTCGGCGGTAAGGGAAGCACGGTCTCCGCCCCGGAACAAGCCCCGCTGGTCGGGGTTTGTGTCCCCGCCCCGCCCGTGCTAGCTAGGGTGTGTTCGAAAATGACCGCGAGTGCCAAAGCGAGAGATTTCCCGCAGCCGTTAGGCGCGGCGAGGGAGAGGATGAACATCCTCGCCCGAGCCGGAACAACGCGGCTGGGGGAAAGATCCGCTGCCAGAGAAGACCGCGCCGGCGCCGCCGACATTTCGCCATACTCCCAGTGTTGATGGCGCCGCGAGGATTTTCGAACGCACCCTAATCTGCACCATGGCGAGAACTGTCAAAGCGGGGCTAGTCCAGACCAGCTCGACCCACCCGGGCGACGCCGAGCCGGCGGTCATCCGCGACGCGATGATCGACAAGACCATGAGCCTGGTCGAGGGGGCGGGGGAGGCCGGCGTGCAGGTGCTCTGCCTGCAGGAGCTCTTCTACGGGCCGTATTTCCCGGCCGAGCAGGAGACCCGCTGGTACGGGCTGACCGAGGCCATCCCCGATGGTCCGACCACGCAGCTGATGATGGAGACCGCGAGGCGGCTCGGGATGGTGTTGGTGGTGCCGATCTACGAGGTCGACGGTCCCGGCGTGTACTACAACACCGCGGCGGTGATCGACGCCGACGGCCGCTACCTTGGGAAGTACCGCAAGAACCACCTGCCGCATTGCCACCCCGGTTTCTGGGAGAAGTTCTACTTCCGCCCCGGCAACCTCGGCTACCCGGTCTTCGAGACCGCTGTCGGCAAGATCGGGGTCTACCTATGTTACGACCGCCATTTCCCGGAGGGGGCGCGCTGCCTCGGGCTGGGCGGCGCGGAGCTCGTGTTCAACCCCTCGGCGACCGTCGCGGGGCTGAGCGAGTACCTGTGGAAACTCGAGCAGCCCGCGCAGGCGGTGGCGAACGGTTATTGGGTCGGCGCGATCAACCGGGTCGGCACCGAGGCGCCGTGGGGGATCGGCGAGTTCTACGGTACGAGCTACTTCTGCGACCCGCGCGGCCAGCTGGTGGCGGTGGCGTCGCGGGACCGCGACGAGCTGTTGGTGCACGACGTCGACCTCGACCAGATCGGCGAGGTGCGCGAGACCTGGCAGTTCTTCCGCGACCGCCGGCCGGAGAGCTACGGGCCGATCGTCGAGCCGTAGGCGCCGGGGGGGCGCCGGCGGTGGCGGAGCTATCTCGCAGAGCCGGGCGAAACGAGGATAAGGACGCCGGCCGTCGCACGATCGCCCGCAAGCGAGCTTCCTACAGGGGCGGTCCTATCGTAGGAAGCTCGCTTGCGAGCGATAGGGTACGGTTGCGAACTCTACAAGAGGCGCACCGACTCCGGCGGGATGGCGTCACTTATCAGAGAGCCCGGTGACCGATCCCCTCCGCCATGCCCCTCCACGTGATCACGTGAGTTGTCGATAGAGACCGCGCAGAATATAATTTCAACACTAACAAGGAATGAAAAGTTCGCCACAACCAACGCCTCATTCCAAAACCACCGGATAACAATTTGTATAATGAGAACACGAGGGATGCAAACTTCCGGCCTTGATCGGCTGGTTTCGCGGGGTCGAAAGTTCTCCAGATCGGCGGCTTTTACGTTAGTCGAGGTACTGATCGTTCTCTCCGTCATCGTCGTCCTGGTGGGGGTGGCGTTGGCGTTGATGTTCGGTGCGATCGACGTGACGAGGGAACAGAAGCTGGCCAAGGATGTCGCCAAAATCAACGCGGCGGTCTCTGTCTTCCTCGCCAACGGCGGGGACCTCAAAGGTGTAGACACTGCGTCTGAGATCCTCGAGCGGTTGAAGACCAGCGTCGTCGCTAGCCAGGCAGACCGACATGTTGGATTCCGGACTGGCGTCTTGGACCTCCGTCTCAGACCCGTGTTCCAGAAGGTCGATGAGGCCCGGTCGGATAAGGCGCGGGCCCATTGGGACCCCTCGAAGAACCGGTTCGAGATAAGGCGCTCTGGCGGGGTTGGGGTGAAGCAGTTTGTCTTCGACGGTTCGGAAGCTCAGGGCGCAGTGGCGGAGCACCCCCGCCAATCGTCGATGAGATACTCCAAGAGGGGCACGAACAGATGGATCTGGGACTACAAAGACCATGCCATGTTGGATCGATCGGCGCCCCGTGACGTCTCTACGGTGGCCCCTGCAGGAACCCTCCCGCCCCCATCGGGCGGCCCACCGGCCCAGAAGTTGCTCCCTCCTCAGGTGTCGGTTTCCGGCGGGGTGTCCCCCCCTTGTCAACTACGATGCCCTGGATGTCCACCTGACCGATCCGAACCCCCCCGGGGCGTCGGAGATATGGTATTCCTTGAACCAGGGCGTCTGGGAACGCTATTCCACCCCGATCGTGGTCGATCCGGGGAGCATTTTGGATACCCAGGCCGTCTCGGTCGATCCCGCCCGTTGGATCGACAGCGACATCGCCTCCGACGAGTACCTCTCGGCTCCGGTGAACCTCGAACTCGCCGTCTGGTTCGACCGCCCATCCTTCGACTATGTCGCGCTCGGGGGGGCTTTGGAGCCGGGGAGCTATCCCTCTCCCGCCCTGGCGCCGCCGGGTTCCCTCACGCTTTCGAACTCGGGCTCGATCCCGAACCGGTATCTGAACTCGGGAACTTTCAACGTCTACTGGACACTGGATGGTTCTGACCCGGCATCTGCCCCGACCCCCGAGAGCGGTGACGTGTTCTCGGGAGGGTTCCCCGGCCAGCAGGTCGCCCTTCGGCTCGACGAGTGGGTGGGGGACACGCTGCTGGTGAGGGCATATGCCCGGAGTTTCGACACATCGGTCGCCATCAGTTCCGACGAGGTCTCGGTCGCGTTGGGCAGGGATCGGCTCACGCTGAGGAGACCCCTGATCGAAATCTCCGGGGTGGCGTCCTCCGGTTTCGATGTCGGGCTCCGCCTGGACACCGATCGTGCGGATATGCCCCTCGGGGCGCGCATCTACTACACGACGGACGGGAGTGACCCGGGGGTCGATGAGCGCGGAGAACCCGTGGGCGGCACGCTCTACCAGGGGGGCTTCAAGCTACGTGACGGGGGCGAGGTGAATGCGAGGGTCTACCCGCCCTTGCCATACCGGGACTGGTTCGTCGCAAGTGAGCTGTCCACGCACGGGGCGTCCCCCACCTATGGCAACCTCAACATCGCCCTGGTGATCGACGAGTCGGGCTCCCTAGACGCGCAGGAGACCGCGCAGATCAGGGCGGGCCTCTCGGCGTTCTTGGATGCCGAGCTCGACAGTGGGAATCAGATTTCGCTGATCGGTATGAGCTTTGGAGATCGGAACCTCCGGAGTGACCACGTGGTCTCGCGCGAGGTCACCCCCGCGACGAAGCCGCTCTACGACGCCTGGCTAGATGGCTACAAGGTCCAGTCGGCGAGCGAATCCGATTTCTGGGCGAGCGGGTTGAGTGTCGCTGCGGGGATCCGCGACTTGAACCTGGTCGTCATCATCGGGGACGGGGTTCAGGGGGACCTCTCCCTGTCGGGGGGACACGTCGATCGGATGCGGGCCGGCGGAACCCACGTGTTCTTCGTCGGCGTCGACCCCGGTTCGTATCACTATAGCCGCAGCGGTCCTGTCACCAGCCCCCAGATCGCGATCGACTCGGTGCTGGGGAGCGGAGCCCGGGAGTCGACACGGGTCGACGCATCCGACATCCTCCAAGCCGACTACACGACCCGACCCGATTTCTCCGGATTGGGCCAGTTTCTCGAGGGGATGACGGACGCGCTCAAGGCGTCATCCGCGCCTCGCGACACGGCGCCCTGACCCTGGTCGCGGGCGATTGTGGCGGACCGATTCCAAAGGTTGGAGAAGGTGGACAAAGTTTACCCAGGCAACCACACGAGGACGCCAAACGGCACGCATGGGGAGCCTCCCCCGGCCCCCATGCGTGCTCCCTGGCCTCTGGTTTTGAATGCTCCTATTCCAGCGAGGCGAGATAGGCGACCAGGTCGCGGATCTCTTTGGCGTTGAGGAGTCCGAGCATCGGCGGCATGGAGGAGACCTCCGTCGGCGCCCCGGGCGGGAGCTGCGCGGGGTCGATGTCGGCGCTCGGGTCGAGCAGCGAGCGCAGCAGGTATCCGCGGTCCCGGCGCTTGCCGACGCCGGCGAGGTCGGGGCCGACCTCCGCGGCGGTGGCCTCCCCCCCGACCCGGTGACAGCGCGCGCACTGGCCGGCGGCGCTGGTCTCGAAGATCCTCTCGCCGCGCCCCGCCTCGCCCCCGTGCAGGGCGAGCCCCAGCACGCCGCCCCGGTCGGCGGGCAGGGTCTCCGCGAAGGTCATGGCCTCCACCGCCGTCGCCTTGTGGTTGGAGGCGGCGAGGTAGATGTCGAGCGCCAGTTCCGGCGCGGCCTCGCCGTCCCGCAGCGAACCGAGGAGCCGGCGCAGCTCGGCCGCGGCGGCCTCGCCATCGAGGGTCGCCAGTCTGGCGATCATGTGCTGCTTCTCGACGAGCGTCCCCGAGCCGATGGCGGCCTTGTAGGCGCCCACGATCTGTCCGGGGTCAGTGAGGAGGTCGCGGCCGGCGATGCGCAACTCGGGCGAACTCGACCGCAGGGCCACTCCGATCG
>JANQMB010000031.1 GCA_028280355.1 Verrucomicrobiales bacterium | reverse complement strand
CGTCGACATCGGCAAGCCGATCGCCAACACCCAGGTCTACCTCCTCGATCGTCACGACAAGGTCCTGCCGCCCGGCTTCGTGGGTGAGCTGTGCATCGGCGGCGCAGGCCTGGCCCGCGGCTACCGCGGCCAGCCCGAGCTGACCGCCGAACGTTTCGCGGAAGTCGAGGTCCCCGGCCTCGGGCCACGGCGCCTCTACCGCACCGGCGACCTGGCGCGCTGGCGGACGGACGGCGTCCTGGAGTGCCTCGGGCGCATGGATTTCCAGACCAAGCTGCGCGGCGTACGCATGGAGCTCGGCGAGATCGAGACCGCGCTGGCCTCCCACCCGGCGGTGGGCGCCGCGGTGGTCGCCAAGCGCGACGATTTGCCGGGCGGCGAGGCGTTGGTCGCCTACCTGGTCGCCGCCGAAGGGGCGCCGGGCGACCTCGCCGGCGAGCTGCGCGCCCACCTCGGCGAGCGGTTGCCGGAGGCGATGCGCCCGGCTTTCTACGAGTTCCTCGAAGCGCTGCCGCTGACGCCGAACGGGAAGGTCGACCGCCGCCGCCTGCCCGCGCCCGCCGTCGAGCGCGCCGGCACCGACTTCGTGGCGCCGCAGACCGCCAGCGAGGCCGTGCTCGCCGAGATCTTCGACGCCGCCTTCGCGCCGCGCGCGGTCGGCATCCGCGACAACTTCTTCGAGCTGGGCGGCGACTCGCTGCTGGCGGTGAAGATCGTCACCCGCGTCTCGGCCGCCTTCAACCGCGAGGTGCCGCTCGACGCCTTCCTGCGTTTCCCGACCATCGAGGGTCTGGCCCGCTATCTGCACGCCCCCCTCGCCGCCGCAGAGGAGGACGGGGAGATGCCCGTCGGGGCGACCCCGGACTCCGACTACCTCTCCCTGCAGCTGGTCGAGGACGACGGCGGGGCGCCCCCGGAGGTCGATGCCGTCGCCCTGGCCTATATCCCCGACGCCTTCGCCGCGGTCAGCGGGCTTTCCCGCGAGGCGCTCGCCCGCGACTGGTTCGGTGGCAAGCCGCGCCTGACCAACACCTACGACACCCCCTGGGGCACGGTCGGGGTGGTCATGCTGCCGATGTTCGAGGTCGACCTCTACAAGGACGCCGCCGGTATCAAGCCCGCCGTGCTCGACGCCCTGCGCCTGGCCGGCCGGCTCGGTGCCAAGAACGTCTCCCTCACCGGGGCCATCCCCGCCGTCACCGACGGCGGCGTCGATATCGTCACCTGGATGAACGGCGAGGGCGTCAACCTGCCGATCATCACCACCGGCGACGCCACCCGCACCGCCACCGTGGTGAAGTCGGTGGAGGGGGTCCTCGAGAAGGCCGGGCGCCAGCTCGGCGCGACCCGCGTCGCCTTCGTGGGGCTCGGCTCCATCGGCAAGGGCACGCTCGACCTGATGCTGGAGACCCTGCCGCACCCGGCGGCGCTCACCCTCTGCGATTTCTACAAAGCGGAAGAGCGCCTCGAGGGTATCCAGGACCAGCTCCTCGCCAGCGGCTATGCGGGGGAGATCGCCCTGGCGCCCGCCAACGGCGCCCTGCCCGACGCCGTCTACGAGGCCGACCTGATCGTCGCCGCCACCAGCGTGCCCGGCGTGATCGACATCGACAAGCTGCGCCCCGGCACACTGCTGGTCGACTACTCCTTCCCGCCCGCCTTCCGCACCGTGGACGCCGCGCGGCGTTTCGCGGCGAGCGCCGATATCCTCTTCACCACCGGTGGCCAGCTGCGGCTCGGCGCCGAGGTCGAGGAGACGGTCTACCTGCCCGCCGCCGCGGCGGGGCTGCTGGAGGAGGTCGGCGCCGACCAGCTGGCCGCCCTCGCCGGCCGCGATGGCCACGAGATGACCGGCTGCGTCCTGGCCAGCATCCTCACCGGCCTCGCGCCGGACGTCCGCGTGACGCTCGGCGCCCTGTCCGGCGACGACGCCCTCGCCCACTACCGTTTTCTCGACGAGCTCGGCCTGCGCCCCGCCCGCCTACAGATGGAGGGCTACTTCCTCTCCGACGAGGCCGTGCGCCGCTTCCGCGACCGCCCCTCCTCGGAGCCGAGCGGGGCGGCGCGGTAGTAGCCGACCGGCGCCTGGATGTCCGTACGGTAGCCACGAGCGTGAGCGAGTGGGGAGCCGATCCTCATCGACTCGCTCACGCTCGTCGCTACAGAGGTGAATACGCCGACCCCATGGGCAGCAGGATGCCGCCCGCACCCCACCCCCCGCCAGTTCTACGGGAGGCGGGTAAGATCTTCCCCAGATTCGAGCCTCGCCCTCCGGCCCGGGCTGTGTCAGCCTGGAGGCGATGCTATGAACCACCAGAGAATCAACCGTCGCCAGGCAATCGCATCGATGGGAGGGGGGGCGATGGGGTTGGCCGCACTCTCTTGGGCTGGTGCGTCGTCAATACTTGGCGCCGGCGAGGGACCTCCGGATCGAGGGAAACGCACGCTGCGGCTGTCGGGCTACCGGCTCGACCGCGTCGATGCGCTGATCGACGGGCGGGCGAAGGTGGATGGCTACGAGACCACGTTTCAGGTTTCGAAGATCGGCGATATGAACCGGGACGTGTTCGGTGGCAAGGGGAACCGCGACGTCACGGAGATCGGGTTCTCCCCCTACATCCACGCATATGCCAACGACGGCTTCCGGGGGTATTCCCTGATCCCCGTCTTCCCGCTCCGGCTCTTTCGCCACAAGAGCATTTTCATACGGATCGACCGCGGGATCGAAAAGCCGTCGGACCTGCGGGGGAGGAAGGTGGCGGCGGTTGGCTACTCGTCGACCTCCCTCACCTGGATCCGCGGGATCCTGAAGGACGAGTATGGGGTGAAACCGGAGGATGTCCGATGGTATCTCTCTGCGAAGGACTCGTCGGCGAAGGAGAGCGGGGCCCCCTCGAAACAGGAGTCCGTGATGCCGAAAGATATCGAGTTCACGATGGGGCCGGAGGGAAAGGACGAGTCGGACATGTTGGTGGATGGCGATGTCGACGCCCTGTTCCACGCCGCGGAACCGAGGGCGTTCATCGAGGGGCATCCGAAGGTGGGCCGGCTGTTCCCGGACTACCGGAGCACGGAGAAGGCCTACTACAAGAAGACGGGTGTTTTTCCGATAATGCACGCGGTCGCAATGCGGAACGATCTGATCGACGGGGACCCTTCGCTGCCGCGACGCGTTTTCGACGCCTATTCGGAGTCGAAGCAGGCGGCATACGACAGGCTGCGGAAGACGGCGTGGTTCGAAGATGCCCTGCCGTGGATCGGCCAGGAGATCGAGGACACCCGCAAGCTGATGGGCGACAACTACTGGCCCTACGGCATCGGCCCGAACCGGAAGGCGCTGGATACCTTGCTCGCCTATTCTCACGACCAGGGGCTCGCGAGCCGCCGGCTGAAGATCGAAGAGCTATTCCACCCCTCTACGATGGACCTGGCGGAGGGGTAGCGGCCAGGGGTCGTGGGGACATGGCGGGCAAACAGGGGGGTGAAGGGAGGTCCGCCCCCCAACTACGAAGGCCGTTCTTGCATTCCGCCTTCGCTTGTCCGAGCGATGGGGGGATGCGGGCTGGTAGCGCTGACGAATCCACGGGACGGGTCAAGCGGTCTGGGCTACCGCCCCTGGTCCATCCGCTCGACGGCTGTGCTTACCGGCGGTTCTGGGGGCACTATTTCCAGAATTGGCCGTACGACTTGCGCTCGCTCTACGTGCGGCTGTTCGCCTCCCTGGCGGTCACGGTGCGGGTGCCGACGGTGTTCTTCGAGGGGCGCAAGCATAACGCGGCGATCGCCGAGGAGCCCCTCGGGCGCGGCCCGGTCTTCCTGGTCGGCCACTGGCGCAGTGGCACCACGCACCTGCACAACCTGATGAGCCAGGACCCCTCCTTCGCCTGGATTAGCTTCTCCCGTTCGGCCCTCCCCCTCGACTGCCTCGGCAAGGTGCGCCTGGGGCGCCGGGTGATGAACTTGGTGATGCCGAAGACGCGGGGGATGGACAAGGTGGCGGTCGATGCGGACTCGCCACAGGAGGAGGAGATCGCGCTGGCGGCGCTGGGCGACCTCTCCTTCTTCAAGTGCTTCTACTTCCCCCGCGACCTCGAGCGACACTTCCGGCGTGCGGTGCTGCTGGAGGACCTGCGCGATGGCGAACGGGAGAAGCTCGCCCGCGACTACCGCTTCCTGGCGCAGAAGGTCGCATACGCCCACGGCGGTAAAACTGTGCTGTTCAAGAACCCGGCCAGCACGGCCCGCCTGTCCTTCCTCAAAGAGGCCTTCCCCAACGCCAAGTTCGTCCACATCGTGCGCGACCCCTACAGCGTCTACCCCTCGATGATGAAGCTGTGGCCGCGGCTGTTGAGCGCCTTCTCCTGGCAGGACACGCGGGGCATCGACTTCGCGGAGGCCACGCTGGCGAACTACGAGCGGCTGATGCGCGCCCATCTCGAGGATCGTGAAAAGATCCCCGCGGAGGACTATCACGAGGTGCGCTTCGAGGATCTGGAGTCCCACCCGGTGCGGACGGTGCGGGGCATCTATGAGGCCCTCGGGCTACCTGGCGGGGAGGGGGCGGAGCGGGGGGTGCAGGCTTACGTCGAGGCGCAGCAGGGGTATGAGAAGAACGTGCACCAGCTCGACCCGGGGCTGCGCGAGGTGGTCGCGGAGCGATGGGGGTTCGCGTTCGAGCGATGGGGGTACGAGTTTTAAGTGTTAAGTTTTAAGTGGTTAAGCAAGAGGCAAGCCACGCTGAACTTAAAACTTAACCACTTAACACTTAAAACTCTCAGACGATTGTCCTGAGCCGATCGCAGACTGTCCCCACGTTCGCGCGCGAGTTGAACGCGGAGATGCGGAAGAAGCCCTCGCCGGCGGCGCCGAAGCCGGCGCCCGGGGTGACGACGACCTTGGCCTCGCCGAGCATCTTGTCGAACATCCCCCAGCTGTCGATGCCGGGGGGGCAAGCCACCCAGACGTAGGGGGCGTTCTCGCCGCCGTAGACGTCGAGCCCCAGCCCGGCGCAAGCCTCGCGGAGAAGCTTCGCGTTGCCCATGTAGTGGTCGATCAGGGCGGCGATCTGCGCCTTGCCGTCCGCCGAGTAGAGCGCCTCCGCGGCGCGTTGCACCGGGTAGCTGACGCTGTTGAACTTGGTGCTCTGGCGGCGCGCCCAGAGGGGGTGCAGCGGTTTTTTCTCGCCGGCCGCGGTCTCGGCCAGCAGCTCTTTGGGGACGACGGTAAAGGCGCAGCGCACGCCGGTGAAGCCGCCGTTCTTGGAGAACGAGCGGAACTCGATCGCGCACTCCCGCGCGCCGTCGACCTCGTAGATCGAGCGCGGCAGCGAGCCGTCCTGGACGAAGGCCTGGTAGGCGGCGTCGTAGAGGATGATCGCGCCGTTGCCCCTGGCGTATTCGACCCAGGCCGCCAGTTGCCCCTTCGTCGCGGTGGCTCCGGTGGGGTTGTTCGGGTAGCAGAGGTAGATCAGGTCGACCTTCCCCTCCGGGATGGCGGGCACGAAGCCGTTGTCGGCGGTGCAGGGCATGTAGTGGATGCCGGCGTAGGCGCCGGCCTCGTCTGCCTCGCCGGTGTTGCCGGCCATGACGTTGGTGTCGACGTAGACCGGGTAGACGGGGTCGGTGATGGCGATGGTGTTGCCGGGGCCGAAGATGTCCAGGATGTTGCCGGTGTCGCACTTCGAGCCGTCGGACACGAAGATCTCGTCGTCGGCGACTTCGACGCCCCGGCCCCGGTAGTCGCCCTCGGCGATGGCGGCGCGCAGGAAGTCGTACCCCTGCTCGGGGCCGTAGCCGCGGAAGGTCTCGCGCTTGCCCAGCTCATCGATGGCGGCCTTCATGGCCTCGCGCGCGGCGGCGGGCAGCGGCTCGGTGACGTCGCCGATGCCGCAGCGGATGATCTCGGCCGCCGCATCGGGGTCCGAGTCCGAGAAGGCCTTCACGCGGCGGGCGATCTCGGGGAACAGGTATCCGGCTTTGAGCTTGAGGTAGTTGTCGTTCAGTTTGGCCATCGGGGGGAGATCCTGCTCCCTGCCCGGGCGCCGGTCAAGGGGCAGGGGCGGGAGTGGTGGGAAAGGGCACGGTGGCGGTGGGCAGTTCGTGCGGTGTGATTTCGGGCATTCGCGGACATCTGATTTGACAGGTCGGATGCCCTCGGCTAACGGGGCAATGCCAAGGGACGACGTCGGGGGCAAGGACGGTCTGTTCGGATCCCATATTGTTGGGAGCCCCCCCGATGATAGAGCTAGCAAAGTGTTGTATTGGCGGAGCCGCGGAGCCGTACCAGTCTGGTCGGGTGTTTCGGCTGTTGGCGGCAGTATCGTATAGCCTCCATGGATTGTTTCTCCTCGTGGTGCCAGCCGTCGCCGACCCAGTTTTCGTCGATGTGACTACCCAGGCGGGGTTCGTGATTACCCATGGGGAGGGGCTCACCAATGATGAGATGATGACCGGCGGCGCCGCCGTCGCGGATTTCGATGGCGATGGCTGGGTCGATCTGGTGGTCACCCGCTACGGTGGACACCCCCTGCTATATCGCAACCGGGGCGACGGCTCCTTCGATGATGTTTCGGACGGATCCGGTATCACGATGCCGGGGGGGGCGAACGGTGCGGGCTGGGCGGACATCGACAACGACGGCGACCCCGACCTCTACCTCACCCAGTGTGATCGTCGCGCTGTGGGTGACCGTTCCGACCATAGGCTCTTCGTCAACGACGGGACCGGCAAGTTTTCGGAAGAGGCGTTCCTCCGCGGTGCGGCGCTGAGGGGGCGGTCAAGGTACGGGACTAGCGTCGCCTTTGGGGACTACGACCGGGATGGTTGGATCGACATCCACGTCTGCGAATGGGGCTCTCAGCCGTTCCCCATTTCGCCAGCAGTCGCGGGCATGACCCGCCTGCTAAGGAACAGGGGGGCGGCGGCTCCAGGGCACTTCGAAGATGTGACAGAGAGCGCGGGAGTGTCGATCGAGGGGCTCGTGGGGTACGGCCCAGTTGAAGGTGACATGCCTGGGAACTGGGCGTTCAGCTCGCGGTTCACCGACCTTGATGGCGACGGCTGGCCGGACCTGGTGATCGCCGGTGACTTCTCGACCAGCAGGCTGTTCTGGAACGACGGTGCGGGCGGTTTCGTCGATGGCACCGTGGACGCGGGGGTGGGGACCGACGAAAACGGCATGGGGCTGGCGGTGGCTGACTACGATGGGGACGGGCGCCTCGACATCTTCGTCACCTCGATCTTTCAGCTACTCCCCCCGGGCGAGCGTCCGGTGGGGAACTGGGGCATCTCGGGCAACCGGCTGTTCCGGAACCTTGGAGGTAGGGTGTTCGACGATACCACAGCGGCGGCGGGGGTGAGAGACGGGGATTGGGGGTGGGGGGCTTCCTTTGGCGATTTCGACAACGACGGGAGGCTCGATCTGGCGATGACTAACGGGTTCGCCTACCCTCCCGCGGAGGAGTTCGTATCCGACCCGTCGCGCCTGTTCCAGAACGTCGGAGGGGGTGTGTTCGAGGACGTCTCGCGCGCGGCGGGCATTGTGGACACCGGGTCGGGGAAAGGGCTGCTGACCTTCGATTTCGACCGGGACGGCGATCTCGACATCTTCATTGTCAACAACGCCGGCCTGCCGGTGCTCTATCGCAACGACCAGGCCACGGCGAACAACTGGCTCAAGGTCAGGCTGCGGGGGCGCACCTCCAACCGCGATGGGGTCGGGGCGAAGCTAGTGCTCGCGTTGGACGGGGGGGAGACCTTCGTCCGGGAGGTCGATGGTGGCAGCAACTACCTCTCCCAGAACGAACGCACGATCCACTTCGGGCTGGGCACCTACGACGGAGGGTCGCCGACGTTGACAGTATGGTGGCCGAGCGGCTTGCGTCAGGTCCTCCACGGCGTGCCGGTCGATCGGGAGCTGTCCATCGTCGAAGATCGAGGGGCGGATGCCCCCCGGATACTGGGCGTGGAGTTGCTGGCGGGGGAGGGGCGGGTGAACCTGAACTGGTCGGCGCGCCCGGGACGGTTCTATGCGGTCGAGGTTTCAGATGGTGCTGGTGGCTGGCGTCGCGCCCCTTCCGCCGCTGGCTCGATGGCGCTGGGGAACCAGATGACGGGTTCCCTGCCGGTGTCGTCAGGCGCCCCGTCCTGCATGTTCAGGGTGGTCGAGTGGGAGCGCTAGATCTGTTGGCGGGCGAAGTGCAACGGGGGGGCGGTGACGAACCCGGAGGCGACCTACAGACTGGCGGTGAAAAAAAATGCGCGGATGTGACCCCTTTTCGCCTTAAAAATCGCTTCTTGCAGTGCAACAAGACCCCTCCCTCCCTTCCGGTTGGACGACTTCCCATTCTTGTGTGGGATTTATCGTCAATAGAAATAGGGTTCTACCCCAAGCCTCATTGTGAAAATTATATTCTCGACCATCTCCGCCTCTCTCTACCTCGCGACCCAGGCGGGTGCAGCGATATCGCCGTCCAGTTTCTTCCCTTCAAGTGGCCCTGTAGAGGCCGGGAACACCGAGACTTTCAGCTTCACTCTCGGGGGGGCGGAGACGGGTAGTTTCGGCTCGGCCACGGTGGAGTTCTTCCTTGACTCCAGCGGCTCACCTGCCCAGACCACCAGCGTTCCGCTCATGGTTACCGGCAACGCCTTTGTGGGCTACATCTCTACTCCACCGTCGTCCGCCACGTCCGTCTCCATCCAGATACCGCCCAACTTTTCCGGCGCGCACAACGTGACCGTGAGGGTGTCGGTGGGGTCGGTGGTGCAATCCAATGTCTATGGCATCACGGTGACGCCTTCACCTCCCGATTTCGTCTTCGCCCCCTTCGCCGGATGGGGTGGGCAGACCGTTCTCCTGAACCACGATACGTCGGCGACGACCTCTTCCACCCTCTATGGAGGGCGCGCATACAATGTCTCGATGAACGTCACCAACGCGGGTGCAGGGTCGGGTTCCTGCAGGGTGGAAGTCCGTGTCGGTAACAGTTTGCAGGGATCGACCAGCACGGTCACCCTCGCCCCGGGGGCCAGTAGCCAAATGGCTCTGAGCCTGCCCCCCCTACCGGTCGGATCCTATGTGCTGAACCTGGCGATCGTCCCTGTTGGGATCAACGAGCCGAACACAGGGAACAACGTCCTCGTTCGAAATTTCACTGTCCAGAGCCACCCCGTCAACGCTTGGAGGGAGGGGTTCTTCAACCCCGGCCAACTGGCCAACCCGGCCTTGGAGGCGACCCTTTGGGGGGATGCGGCGGATCCAGACAAGGATGGTCTGACCAATATCGAGGAGTTCTTCCACGTGACCTCGCCGATCTCCGCCAACAACGGGGCAGACAAGGTGACCGAGATCTTGTCCCCCACCTCCATTCGCTATATCCGCCGCGCGAGTCTAGTCGGGGTCCGGGAATCGGTGATGTCCTCGTCCGCCCTGTCCAGCGGCTGGGCGGCGCTGGCCCAGCCGGCCCAGTTCACCACCACCGTCACCTCCCTGTCGGGGGGGAGGGAGCAGGTGACCGTCAACCTCGTCTCAGCGGCGGCGGTGCGCCAGTTTCTGAGGCTGGACTTCGACAGGGCGTTCTGATCGTCCTCCCTGGTCTTTTCTGGAAGACCCCTTGCCGGAAGAAGACAGGACATCGTCGTGGTAACGGCGCGCGGCGCGATGTGCGGCGCCCCAGTGTTCTGCGAGCGGCGGCGCTCTCATCGAGAGCGCCCTACCTTGGTAGGGCGGCCTCGACGAGGCAGCCGTCCAGCCTAGCCAGCGTCCGGGGTCACCCTAATCCAAACGCTTCCCGTGCCGGGCGGCCGCCTGCCGTCCTTGCCCGTCGATGAGACGGTAGGGGAAGCTTCCCGTGGCGGTGCGGCGCACGCGGACGCGCTGGCCGGGGGACCAGGCTGCCGTGGTGGCGGCGTCCGGCCAGTCGATGTTCCAGAGCGAGCCGTCGCCCAAACCGACGAAACGCCCGTCGGTCGAGGTGAAGCGCACCGTCTCGGCCGCGCCACCGCCGACCCGGGTGGCTCCGCGTCCCCCGCCGGGGGTCGGTTTGGGTTTCGCGCAGGCGCCGGCGAGGGCGGTCGAGATGAGGATGGTGAGGCAGCGGGTCACGTTCCGGGCGCCGGGGTTCAGATAGTCATCGACGCATAGCCGCCGTCGACGACGATCTCCGTCCCGGTCATGAACCCGCCCGCCACGTCGGACGCCAGCAGCAGGGTGGCGCCGACCAGCTCGCCGGCTTCGCCGAAGCGCGCCATCGGCGTGTGGTTCATGATGGCGGTGACGCGGCTCTCGTCGAGCACCTTGCGGTTTTGTTCCGCCGGGAAGAAGCCGGGGACGAGCGTGTTGACCCGGATCCCGGCGGTGGCCCACTCGCGGGCGAGGTTCTTGCTGATGTTGTGCACCGCGGCCTTGGTCATCGAGTAGGTGAACACCCGAGACAGGGGGATCAGGCCGGACATCGAGCCGACGTTGATGATCGAGGCGCGGACCTTGTTCTCGAGGAAATACTCGCCGAACACCTGGCAGGTGACGAACACCGCCTTCGAGTTCGTGGCGAAGATCTGGTCGAACTCCTCCTCCGGGACGTCGAGGAAGGGGGTGGGGGAGTTGACGCCGGCGCCGTTGACCAGGATGTCGCACTTGCCCGAGCGGCCGACCACCGCCGCCAGCAGCGACTCGATCGAGGCCCGGTCGGCGACGTCGGCGGCGACGAAGTAGCCCCGCCCCCCGGCCTCCGAGATCCGGGCGAGGCGCGCCTCCGCCTTCTCCTCGCTGCGGCCGACCAGCACCACCTCCGCGCCGGCGCCCGCCAGGCCCTCGGCCATCGCCCCGCAGAGCTCTCCGGTGCCGCCGATGACGACGGCGGTCTTCCCTTTCAGCGAAAAGAGGTCTTCGAGGTAGGACATGGGTCGTGGTGGGGCGGCCGGGTCTGTTAGCGATCGACGCGCGCGCTGCCGCCGCCGACGAGTTTCTCGACCTCCTCCAGCGTGACCATGGTGGTGTCGCCGGGGGTGGTCATGGCGAGGGCGCCGTGGGCGGCGCCGTATTCGACGGCCAGCGCCGCGTCGTTGTGTTCCAGGAAACCGTAGATGAGCCCGCTGGCGAAGGAGTCGCCGCCGCCGACGCGGTCGAAGATTTCGAGCTCCGGCCGGTGGGTCGCCTCGTAGAACCGCCCGTCGTGCCAGGCGATCGCCCCCCAGTCGTTGACGGTGGCGGTATGCACGTCGCGCAGGGTGGTGGCGGTGGCCTTGAAGTTCGGGAAGGCTTCGACCGCCCCCGCGATCATCTTTTTGAAGTTTTCGATCTCGAGCCCGGTGATGTTCTCGTCGACGCCCTCGACCTCGAAACCGAGGCAGGCGGTGAAGTCCTCCTCGTTGCCGATCATCACATCCACGTGTCTGGCGATCTCGCGGTTCACCTCCTGCGCCTTCGCCTGGCCGCCGATGGACTTCCACAGCGAGGGGCGGTAGTTGAGGTCGTAGCTGACGACGGTGCCGTGCTCCTTGGCCTTCTGGCAGGCCTCGATGGTGAGCTCGGCGGTCGATTCGGAGAGCGCGGCGAAGATGCCGCCGGTGTGGAACCAACGGCTGCCGCGCCGGCCGAAGACCTCGTCCCAGTCGATGTCGCCCGGCTTCATCTGTGATGCGGCGGTGTGGCCACGGTCGGAGGTGCCCTTGGCGCCGCGGATGCCGAAGCCGCGCTCGGTGAAATTGAGGCCGTTGCGCACCTCGCGGCCGATGCCGTCGTATCTCGCCCACCGGATCAGGTCGGTCTCGACGCCGCCCTGGAAGATGAAATCCTCGATCAGGCGGCCGACCTCGTTGTCGGCGAAGGCGGTCACCACGGCGGTCTTCAGCCCGAAGCAGCGCCGCAGGCCGCGGGCGACGTTGTATTCGCCGCCGCCCTCCCAGGCGTCGAAGCGGCGCGCGGTGCGCACGCGCCCGTCGCCGGGGTCGAGGCGCAGCATGATCTCGCCGAGCGAGACCTCGGCGAATTCGCATTCGGAAGCAGGCCGGATATCGAGTGCCATGGGGCCGCGACGATAGCGATGCCCGGGGGCGCTGTAAAGCGCTCTCCTCGACCGTGCGCCGCTACAACCGCCCGGGGGGGCGGACGCCTTTGCCCTTCCTGCCCTCGTCGCCGAGCTCCTCGCGGGCGGCCTCGGCCAGGGCCTGGATTTTCGCGACGACCTCCGGGTGCTGCGCGGCGACGTTCTCGGTCTCGCCGATGTCGGTTCGCAGGTTGAAGAGCGCGAGCCCGATGTCCGCGTGGCTGTATTTCGTCGGGATGCCCCCCTCGCCGCCCGGCTTTCCCGCCATCGTCCGGTACCGGTGTGGGAAGTGGAGTTTCCAGTCGCCCATCCGCACCGCCTGCAGCTGCCTCCCGTAGTAGAAGTAGTATGCTTCGTGCGGGCTCTCCGCGCCCTCCGCGCCGGCGATGATCGGCCAGATGTCCTTGCCGTCGATCTTCTGGGCGGGGAGCTCGGCGCCGATGAGGCCGGCGACCGTCGGCAGCAGGTCGATGGTCATCGCCGGGGTCGAGGTGCTCGTGCCCGCGGGGATCTCCCCCGGCCACCACATGAGGGTGGGTTCGCGGCAGCCGCCTTCGAACATCGTGCCCTTGCCCTCGCGCAACGGCGCGGCGGAGCCGGCGTGGTCGCCGTAGCTGAGCCATGGTCCGTTGTCGGAGGTGAAGATGACCAGGGTGCGCCCCTCGAGGTCGTGTTTCCTCAGGGTATCGAGAACCTGGCCGACCGACCAGTCGATCTCCATCATGACGTCGCCGAACAGGCCGCGCCCGCTTTTGCCCTTGAACTTGTCCGAGACGTAGAGGGGGACGTGGACCATCGAGTGGGGGAGGTAGAGGAAGAAAGGCCGCCCCTTGTTCTGCTCGATGAAGGTGACGGCGCGTTCGGTGTACCGGGTCGTCAGCCCCTCCTGGTCCTCTGCGGTCACCTGCGGGTTGACCACCTCGTTGCCGTCGATCAGCGGCAGGTGGGGCCAGCGCTTGACCCGTTCCGCCTCCGGCAGGTGGCGGATGTCGGGGTGGTGTGGCCACATGTCGTTGGAATAGGGCAGGCCGAAGTAGTCGTCGAAGCCATGTTGCATCGGCAGGAACTTCCGGTGGTGGCCCAGGTGCCATTTGCCGTAGCAGGCGGTGGCGTATCCCCTCCCCTTGCAGATCTCGGCGAGGGTGGTTTCGGCCGCGCTGATGCCGTGTTTCGACCTCGGGCCGAGCGCGCCGAAGATGCCGACCCGGACGTTGTAACAGCCGGTCAGGAGCCCGGCGCGGCTGGCGGAGCAGACCGCCTGGGTGACGTAGAAGTCGGTGAACTTGCGCCCCTCCGTCGCCATGCGGTCGAGGTTCGGCGTCTCGTATCCACCGGCCCCGAAGGGGCCGATGTCGGCGTATCCCATGTCGTCCATGAAGATGAGGACGATGTTCGGGGTGTCCGTGGGGGTCGCGGCTGCGCCCCCCGCCGTGCAGATGGCGAGTATCGCGGCGAGCGTGATCGTGGGCAGGGCGGTCGGTCTCATAGCGGGCATCTCGATGATATGCCCGGCCGGGGGGCGGATCTCAATCTCGATCTCGATCTGCGGCGGTCATGGGCACGGGCCCTACGTGCGGCCCTCCCCCCCCTACGTGCAGCCCTCCCCCGCCACCGTTCGGGTCGGCGTCGCCGGAGATCTCGATACCCGACCTAGAGATCGGACCGGTCTGAGAGCCCTAAACGACACCCACGATGAGAAACCACGACATTCTATTTCTCCATCGGGCCGGCAGCCACACCAAAGGACGGTCGAAAAGATCGCCGGGGGAGAGCGCCGATAGAGATATGGGTTCTCTGGAAGCGGGGGCGTAGCGCCCCCAGTCGAGGGAGGTCAGCCAATCATTGGCTTTCCAGTATGAGCTTCATGAACTTTCTCCCCTCGCTGGAGGGGGGCCAACTGACGGTTACCTCTTGCCTTCCGTCAGGGAGGTCCCTGCTGCTGGAAGTCGCATCGCTCATCGGCTGCCAGCTGCCGGCCTCCAGGGAGGGCGAGAAGACGACAGATTCTGTGACCCCCCTCATCGCCTTGCGCCGGACATAGCGCAGCGAGGTGGGGGACAGGAGTTCGACAAGCTGTTCCCCGGAGCCGTAGTTCGGAACCAATGGTGAGGTGGCACGGAAGAACTCGACGATGTTGGTCATCCCGTCCATATCTGGATCGGCCAGCATCCCCCATAGGCTCACCTCGAGTCCGGGATTGCTTACGTTGCTGCCAAAATATAGGTTCCTCCAAGAGTTGTAGGTGTCGAAGAGGTTTCCGTTGTGAGTCCCTCTAGAAAAATATGCACTGCCGTCAGTTCGAAATACTTCGTCGCTTCCACCCCCCGGATCATTGACCCGTACCTTAAAGTAGGTATCGATCCTAGAGTTGTCGGACTCCACTACCGGGAACTCAAAATGGATAGTGTGAGAAGTGGTGCCGTCGGTCTGTACGTTTCTCGCTGTCCAGCCAAACCGTGTGCAGTCTTCCGGGTCGACGAATTGGTTGAGCTCGACCCTCCGGACAGCTGCGAGGGAATACTGGGTCTCCCCGTCAAATGTTCTCTCCCCTGCATATATCTCGACGAAACAATGGTCGTTTAGGTATGTGGTCCCGTCGAGTAGGATCACGGCCTTCGCGACTCCGCCGCTACCAACATAGACCGAGGGGCCAAACACGAGATGGAGGGTCACACGGACTGGGAGGGCATTTGGGGTATAGGTTCCGTTGGCCCTTCCGATCGACGCAGACGAGAACGTCAGGATAAGAGGTAGGAGGAGTCGTAGTGTTTTAGGCACGGGTACTGGAGTGGGGTTGGGAGTGGGGTTGGGGGATAACATACGCATAAATCATAGAAGATACAGCCGGCTCGCACGGTTTGAGATTATGCGATATATCTGTTGATATATTTTATTGACGACACGCTTATTGACATGCCGATGGCCCGGTGCGGTGTGGCCGTCATCTCGATGGTGGCGGCGGCCGGGGGGCGATCTCAATGTCGATCTACGGCGTTGGTGGCGCCGGGCCAACGGGTGGACCCCTCCCGCTACCGGCCGAGCCAGCGCCGCAGCCCTTCCAGCCGGTTCCCGTATGGCGGTTTGACAAGAAAGGGGTCCCGGTGCAGCCAGCGGCGGGTCACCGGGCGTTCGTAGGTGAAGGTCCTGTACCCGGACCGCCCGCGGTAGCGCCCCATCCCGCTGGCGCCGACCCCGCCCAGGGGCAGGCGGGGGTTGCCGGCCGTCTTCATCGCGTCGTTGAAACAGACCGCGCCCGAACGGGTCGCCGCGGCGATTCTCTCGAGCGTGGACCGGCGCTTCGAGAAGGCGTAGATCGCGAGCGGATCGGGCATCGCGGCGAGGCGCGACAGCGCCCGGTCGAGGTCGTCGTATGCGACCACCGGCAGGATCGGGCCGAAGATCTCTTCGCGCATCGCCGCATCGTCCCAACTGGCGCTGGCGATGAGGCGCGGGGCGAGGTGGAGGGAGGCCTGGTCGTCCTCGCCCACCCGGATCGCGTCTGGTGGGATCAGCGCGAGGAGGCGGGCGTAGTGCCGCCCGTTGACGATGCGGGCGAGGTCCGGGCTCGGCGAGCTGCCATAGCGGCGTTCGATCTCCGCGGCCGCCCGTTCCACGAAATCGTCGTGCATGCCAGATGGGACGAGGGCGAAGTCCGGCGCGACGCAGGTCTGGCCGGCGTTGAAGAACTTGGCGGCCACGATCCGCTCCACCGCCAGGTCGAGGTCCACGCCGGCGTCGACGACACAGGGGCACTTCCCCCCCAGCTCCAGCGTGGCGGGCGCCAGGTGGCGGGCGGCGGCGGCCGCGTAGAGGCGGCCGGTCCGTTCCCCGCCGGTGAAGAAGAAGAAGTCGAAGGGCTGTTCCATGAGCGCCGCGCCGACCTCGGGCCCGCCTTGGAACACCGTGACGTGCCCGGGGTCGAACACCTCGGCCACCAGGTTGGCGAGGAAGCCCGAGGTGGCGGGCGCCAGCTCTGAGGGTTTGAGCGTCACGCAGTTCCCCGCGGCGACGGCGCCGGCGAGCGGGCTGAGCGCGAGCTGCAGGGGGTAGTTCCACGGCGACACGGTGAGGACGAGGCCGAACGGTTCGCGGCGCACCTCGCTGCGGGCGGGCAGGAAGTAGAGCGGGTTGCCCGCCCGGCGGGGTTTGGCCCAGCGTTTCAGGCGCCTCGTGCAGTGCCCGATCTCCGCCCGGACGAAGTGGACTTCGGCCAGCCAGGCCTCGAGCGCCGGTTTGCCGAGGTCCGAGGCGAGGGCGTCGAGGGCCTCGTCCGTGCGGCGCCCGAGCTCCGCCGCCAGCGCCCGCAGCGACTCGCGGCGGAAACGGAGCGACCGGGTCCGGCCGGAGGCGAAAAAGGCGCCCTGGGCCTCGCGGGCTGCACGAACTTTTGCGGCAATTGTAGAACCGGTAGCGGTGGAACGCACGTTTGTACTAACGATGTCGCCCGCTCCCCAGATCTACCGCCCCCCGGCGCGAGGCCGTTCGGTGGTCGTCGTCGGCGCCGGCCTCGGGGGCCTGTCGGCCGCGATCTCCCTGCGCGCCGAGGGTTTCGACGTCGAGGTGGTGGAGAGGAACCCGCAGATCGGTGGGAAGCTCAACTTCCGCGAGGTCGACGGGTTCGGGTTCGACCTCGGCCCGTCCATATTCACCCTGCCGCAGTTTTTCCGTAGCCTGTTCGAGCGGGCCGGGAGGCGCATGGAGGATTACGTCGAGCTCGAGCCGGTGGCGCCCCACTGGCGGAACTTCTTCGAGGACGGGCTGGTGATCGACCTCGACGACGACCCGGAGGTGATGCGCGGCGAGTTCGCCAAGCTCCCGGGCGGCGCCTCGCGGCACTGGGAGCAGCTGCAGAAGTTCCTGGAATACGCCCGTGGGCAATACCGGCTCGTCGAGGGGGGGTATTTCGCCGAGGGGATCGACAACCTCTGGGAGCTCATCCGGTTCTACGGGTTGCGCAAGCTCATCTTCAAGATGGACCACCGCAACCGCATGGCGGGGGCGATCGCCAGACACTTCGAGGACGAGCACCTCCGCCGGATATTCGAGTATTTCATCAAGTACGTCGGCTCCTCGGCGCTCGACGCCCCCGGGTACATGAACATGATGCCGGTCATCCAGTTCGACTACGGCCTCTGGTATGTGAGGGGCGGCATGTACCGGCTGGCGGAGGGGCTCGGCCGCCTGCTCGACGAGCTGGGGATCGGGCTCCGCCTCGGGTGCGAGGTGGCCTCGATCTCCAGGGAGGGGAGGTCGGTGCGCGGGGTCGTCCTCGCCGACGGCGAAGAGCTGGCGGCCGACTACGTGGTCTGCAACATGGAGGTGGTCCCCGCCTATGAGAAGTTGCTCGGCGAGTCGCCCCGCTTCCTGAAAAAGCTGCGGAAGTTCGCCCCCGCCTGTTCGGGGCTGGTGATCCACCTCGGGACAGACCGGGTCTACGAGCAGCTGGCGCACCACAACTTCTTCTACTCGGCGGACCAGGGGGCGCACTTCGACGCGGTCTTCCGGAGGGGCGAGCTGCCGGACGACCCGACGATCTACCTGGTGGCGCCGACCCGGACCGACCCGGCCAAGGCGCCGGAGGGCTGTGACAACTTGAAGATCCTGCCGCATATCCCGCCGATCGATCCGGCGCGGCCGCTGGGGCGGGGGGACTACCTCGCCTTCCGCGACCGGGTCTTGGACAAGCTGGAGCGCATGGGGCTCTCCGGCCTGCGCGAGCATACGGTGGTGGAGGACCTGATCACCCCGATCGACATCGAGCGCATGTACCGGTCGAACCGCGGTTCGATCTACGGGGTCGTCTCCGACTGGAAGATGAACCGCGCCTTCAAAGCGCCGAAGCGGTCGCAGAGGTATCGCAACCTCTTCTTTACGGGGGGCAGCGTGAACCCCGGGGGGGGGATGCCGATGGCGATCCTCTGCGGGCAGAAGGTCTCCGACCGGGTCGTCGCCCTGGAGGCGGCGAGGAACTAGAACGGGACGGCCATGGCGATCGCGATCTGGGCGTGCATCTCGGCCACCCTGCTGGGGATCGGCCTCTGTTGGGCGATGTTCGCGCGCCCGCGCACCGTCCCACCGGGCGGGTCCCGGCGCGGGGTGGCGCCGAAGGTCTCGGTGGTCGTGCCGGCGCGCAACGAGGAGGCCGGCATCGGTCGTCTCCTCCGGTCGCTGGGCAGGCAGGAGGTTCCGCCCTATGAGACTATCGTGGTGGACGACTGTTCCGAGGATCAGACCTCCGCCCGCGCGGAGAGGTATGGTGCCAGGGTGGTGTCCGGGGAGCCTCCGCCACCGGGTTGGGTCGGCAAGTCGTGGGCCTGCCAGCAGGGCGCGGGGGTCGCGGGCGGCGACTGGCTCCTCTTCCTCGACGCCGATACGGAGTTCGAGCCCGGGGGGTTCGAGCGGCTGTCGGCCCTGGCGGGGGGCGGAGACGAGGTGCATTCGGTCTGCCCCTACCACGCCGTCGACGCGCCATACGAGCAGCTCTCCGCCTTCTTCAACGCCGTCACCGCCCTGGGCGTGAACGCGTTCACCTGGAAGGGGGACCGGGTCGCGGAGGTCGGGCTGTTCGGGCAGGTCCTGTTGGTCTCGCGGCGGCGTTTCGAAGAGGTCGGCGGGTACGCCCGCGTGAAGGGGGAGGTCCTCGAGAACTTCCAGCTCGCGCGGCACTTTCGCGCGGCGGGGGTGAAGCCCCGCTGTTGGTTGGGGAGGGGATGTATCCGGATGCGGATGTACCCCGGGGGGCTCGCCGAGCTGGTGGCGGGTTGGAGCAAGGGGGCCGTCGCCGGGGCGGGCAGCGCCCCGAAGGTCGCCTTGGCCGGCGTGTCGGTCTGGCTCTCGGCGTTGTCGATGGCGTCGATGCTTCTGGTCGCGCTACCTTTCGCCCCCCCGGCACAGACCCTGGCCATCGCGACCACCTACTGCCTGGCCGCTGCTCAGGTCGGGTTCCTGTTGCGCAAGCTGGGGGCATTTTCGCCCCTCCTGGCCCTGCTGTTCCCGGTGGGCTTGGTCTTCTACCACCTCGTGTTCGCAAGGGCCCTCTGGCGCAAGGGCAGGGGGGAGTTGATACAATGGAAGGGGCGCTATGTGGGTTGAGCTGCCAGGGCACTGGATCGTGGCCCTCAACGTGATCTGGATCCCGCTGGTCCAGCTGGCGGTCTCCTGGGGGTTCGCCCGCGTTGCGCCCGGGAGGTTCCCCCCCGACGGCGCGCTCTTTCGCGAGCGAGGTTGGGAGGGGGGAGGGGCGTTCTACAAGCGCTTCGCTGCGGTCCGGCTCTGGAAGGGGTGGCTACCTGATGGCGCGGCCTGGGTCGGTGGGTTCTCGAAGGGGCGCCTGCGCGGCCGCGGCCGGGACTACCTCGAGGCGTTCCGGGTGGAGACTTGTCGGGGGGAGGCGGCCCATCTGGCACAGGTCCCCGCGGTCCTGGTCGCCCTGGTCTGGAACCCGCCACCGCTCGCCGCCGGGGTGATCGTCGCCTATGCGGTCGCCTCGAACCTGCCCTGTATCCTGGTGCAGCGCTACACCAGGCACCGCCTCTCCCGCATCCTCGGCCGCCCCCGCCCCGGATAGGGGGAGCGCCCCGGGGCGGCAGATTTTGGCGATCCGCTGAATCCGTTTCCAGCCCGCCCGCGATACTCCGGGTAGTAAGGGCGCCGCTGTACTATGCACAAGATCCTCTCTCTACGTCCCAAGAAGGACCGCCACATCGTGGTTGTCGGGGCTGGCCCCGGTGGCCTCACCGCGGCGATGATCCTCGCCTACCGCGGCTTCCGGGTCACGGTCGTGGAGAGGTGCGGGCGGGTCGGGGGGCGCAGCGCCGAGCTGGAGCTGGGGCCGTACTCGTTCGACACCGGCCCGACCTTCCTGCACCAGAAGTTCACGCTCGAGGAGATGTTCGCCGAGGCCGGGCGCGAGCTCGACGCGGAGCTCGACCTCGTCCTCCTCGACCCGATGACCCGCCTCAGCTGGCGGGACGCCCGGCTCGAGACCAGCTGTGACCAGGAGAAGATGGCGGCGGAGATCGGGCGCGTGTTCCCGGGGGAGGCCGACGGGTTCCAGCGTTTCATGAGCGACCACGAGGAGAAGCTGCGCGCGGTCTACCCCTGCCTGCAGAAGTCGTACAGCCGCCTCGCGGACATGATGAGCGGCACCCTGCTCCGCGCCTTCCCCTACGTCGCGACGAGGGACTCCGTGTTCTCCCTCCTGGAGCGCTACTTCGAGGACGAGCGCCTCCGCCTCGCCTTCACCTTCCAGTCGAAGTACCTCGGCATGTCCCCCTGGAAGTGCCCGGCACTGTTCAGCATCCTGGCCTACACCGAATACAAGTTCGGCGTCTACCACGTCCAGGGGGGGCTTTGCAAAATCTCCGAGAAGATGGCGGAGATCGCCGCCGCCGAGGGCGCCGAGATCCGGCTCGGCGAGCCCGTCGAACAGGTGCTCACCCCGGTCGCGTCGCGCCCCTGGGTGAGCACCTGGTCGACGGGGGAGACGATCGGGGCGGACGCCGTGATCATCAACGCCGACTACGGCCACGCCGCGGGCCGGCTGCTGGGGGCGCACAACGTGCCCGACGGGCGCCTGCGGCGGAAGGGCTTCTCCTGTTCGACCTTCATGCTCTACCTAGGGCTCGACACGATCTACCGCGACGAGCCGCACCACCACATCCTGTTCGCCGACGACTACCGGAGGAACGTCGAGGAGATCCAGGGCGAACGCGCGGTTTCGCGCGACATGTCGATCTACGTGCGCAACTCCTCGGTCACCGACCCCGGCGTCGCCCCCGCGGGACACTCGGGGCTCTACGTCCTCGTGCCGACCATCAACACCAGGCACGAGTTCGACTGGGACGCCGCCCGCAGGGAATACCGGGACCGGGTCCTCGAGCGGATCGAGGCGCGCACCGGGATGAAGGACCTGCGGGAGCACATCGTCGAGGAGCGGGTGATCACCCCGCAGGGCTGGAGGGACGACGCCAGCGTCTACCTGGGTGCGACCTTCAACCTGAAGCACACCATGAACCAGTTGCTCTACCTGCGGCCGCACAACCGATACGGCAAGTTCCGCAACCTCTACCTAGCCGGGGGTGGCACCCACCCGGGGAGTGGCCTGCCGACGATCTACGAGTCGGCGCGCATCAGCTCGAACCTGATCTGCGAGCAGTTCGGCGTCGGCTACGGGCGGGTGGACGTCGCCGGGCCGCTGCTGGCGGGGTAGGGTGGTAGGGGGCGAGGCGTTCTCCGCCCGGGGCTTGCGCCAAGAGTCCCATCCTGGCGAATTCTGGCTTGGAGCCAGAGGGGAGATCGTGACTATCATAATCCCGAAACCAGCGAGCCGCCCTAGCGGCTTGCCCAAAACACTACTGGTTTCGATGGCAACGCGGATGCGGGCTCAAATCCGAACGGCCTGGAGTTCGGCAGCTCCCTCGACCCCGTTGTGGTGGAGGGCGCGACCCTCACCGTCTCACGGTTTGTGGATCTGCCGGGCTCGCAGATCGAGGTCAGTTTTCCCTACCGGGAATAGGCGCCGGACCTGCGCGATTTCATGACACGCTCCGACGGGTCGGACGGCTCCTTCGAAGAGCGCTACCGATACACCTCGGCGACCGAGGAGGCCGCGCTAGCGCCGCCAGGCGTCGTGGGACTTCTGGATCTCCTTCTCGATATCGACGATGATCTCGCCGGCGAGCTTCTTCAGTTCGGCCGCCTCCGGGGGGCTGTGGCTGACGCGCTTGCCCTTGCCCAACAGGCGGCTGACGAGGCCTGGCCGGCCCGACGGCGGCGCCTTGTAGGGCTTCGTGGTGATGCCATTCAGGTCGGTGATCTTCTCGATGTCCGAGTGTACGATGATCGAGCGCAGCCGGCCGTGCATGCCCACGCCGATGCCGTACTCGAACACCACGTTGCCGCGGGGTACGATCTGCGACTGCCCGCGGATCTCCAGGCCGTCGTCCCGCGTCATCACGTAGATCCCGAAGTGGCAATTGGCGATCCCGTCCTCGAGGGCCTCCAGCGTCGCCGTGCCGCTGCCGAAGAAGTTCGGCTCGAACCATGGCCGCACATCCCAGCTGTCCCGCTCGGCCTCGATGGCGCCGATCAGCGCCTCCGCGACCCGCCGGCCCTCCGACGAAGAGGCCACGAAGACGGCCGGCTTGTCCTGTGGGATCCGTTGCGGCAAGCAGTCGCAGACGATCTCTTCGGCAGACTCCTCCCATGCGCTCTGCAGATCCCTGTCCCAATCCGCCAGCTTGGCCTGGGTGGGTTCGAGGGGGTTGGTCTGCCCCCATTGCTTGCGCAGCGGCTCGTAGCTCGCCTTGCCCTTGGCAAACTCCTCCTGCCAGGGCATGATCAGCAGGTCGTTGATCTCTTTGAGCAAGGCCGTGAGGCCGCCGATGCAGTTCTCCCACCGGGTGGGGACGTTGATCTTGCCCACGGCGTAGATCTGTAGGCGGGCGTCCTCGTAGGCGGACGTGAGCCGGGAGACCAGGTTGCTGATGTCGGAGTTCTGCTCGAGCTGCCGCTCCCGGTCCCAGTTGGACAGCGCATCGATGAGGCGGTCGCCAGCGAGCCGCGTCTGACAGGCGAACGCGATGATCTTGTTGCCGGCGCGCTGCATCGATCTCCCCTGTCGCCGCCGCGCTAGGCGGTCGGCACCTTCAGGCCACGCTCTTCTGGCCGCGCCCCATCCGGCGCAGGAGCTCCTTGTGGCGGATGGCCACGTTGTCGAAAAAGACCTTGGCCTGCTCCGCCTGGTCGCCCGACGCGGCGAGGACGGCCTCGCGGTAGGGGCCGAACTCCTCGAGCAGCCGTTCCGCATCCGCGATGTGTTCGAGGTACGCCGAATTCTCGCGGCCGTGAGACCACTTCATCTCGTCGAGCGCGTAGAGAACCTGCTGGCTGGCGATGCAGGTCGCCTCCGCGTTGTCGAAATCCGCGTTTTCCGCCATCCTCCCCAAGGCCTTCCGCAGCGAGTCGATCTCGCGCGCGACATCGAGGTGCTCGACCTCGTAGCTGGGCAAATTCAAAACCATTTCCGAATTGGACATTTCTCGCCTAGAACCTTGCTCAAAAGAAGCAAAACAAGATTTTCCGTCAAGGAGTTTCCGTGAAATAACACCCCCGATTTTCGTAGCAAATTTGTCAGGAAATTGGTAGGCAAATGCGATGCCCCCGCAAATCCGCCCCAGCAATCCGGCTCTGTCTTTCTTGGACAGGGCGGCGGATGACGTCAGGCGGTCGGAGACCGAACTGCTTGGCCGCTGGGTCGCGGGGCACCTGATCGGCGAGGGGACGCATCTGTGGGTTACCTCTGGAACGACGATTTGCCGCACCGCGGTATGCATTCTCGAGAAGGTGCGCAAGGTCCACGTCACGACCAACTCGGTTCCGGTGGCGTGGGAATTCATGCAGCTCATGGAGAAGGGCAAGTTGGCCACCTACGCGACGGTCTCCGTTGTCGGTGGGGAGGTGCGCCCGGTCACCGGTGCCATCGCCAGCAAGCAGATGATCGACGACTCGACCACGCTGCTCTACTCGCCCCACGGGCTGGTTGAAAAGGCGATCGTCGGCAACCGGGACATCGACCAGATCAAACCGCTGGTCGATGCCCACCGGCGAGTCATCATGCCCATCTCTTGGCAGAAGCTCGGCAACCCGGGCAACGAGGTGATCAAGTACTACGGGCATTGGAAGCGGGTGGAATGCGATCTCGTGCTGACGAAAGAGCCTCTTGAGGGCTTGGGGCTGAGCGGGGAGCGAATCGACAAGGCGCGGCACATCCTCGATCTGATCAAGAAAGCGCTAGGGAGCCGTTTGCGGATTCATTGGGTGTGAACTGATCATAATATATATAATTTCCAGAAAATATCCAACACGGGAGCGAATCTGGTCGGATCGAATATTGGGAGGATCGGAGAACGGGCATTCATGCCCGTTGGGAGCGGGAGGGAGCTATCTCCACGGTCGATTGGAGGGCGATCGAGAGAAACGGTCTCTCGCCCTGAGTTGGGCCGCCTGACAGGGGCTTCTCTTCCGCGACCGGGCGCTAGATCTCTTGCAACCCCGCCGGATCCCAAGGCTCGGCGCCGATCTCGGCGGCGAGCTGATTGAATTCGGCGATCTCGGCGGCGGAGAACAGCAACCCGCCCGCTTCGGCTGTCTTCTCCGCCGCGGCGGCGAAGTCTTGGCCGGGCAGGAAGATGTCCTCGTTGCCGTGACCTTTGATGTCCTCGATGACGGCCCTGACGTTCTCCGCCTGGTCGCGGCTGCCGGCGAAAGCGCCGCCGCTGACGGCGTCGGGGTGGATCACCTGGAAGTAGAAGCTGGAGGTGTTCTTCTCGCCCTCGGGGATCGGGCGCGAGCGCAGGGTGGGCAGGGAGCCCCCGATGAAGGCGGCGACGATCTCGTTGACCAGCGCCATGCCGTATCCCTTGTGGGCGCCGAAGGGGACCAGGTACTTGGCCCGGTTCGGGTCGGTGGTCATCTCGCCGTTCTCGTCGACGGCGGCGTCTGGGGGCAGCTGCCCGCCCTCGCGCTTCAGCTGCTGCACGCGGCCCATGGCGACGACCGAGGTCGCCCAGTCGATGACGATCGGGAAGCCGACGGCGCCGGCCGTGGGGAACCCCCAGCTGTGCGGGTTGGTGCCGAGGGTGGGGAACTTGCCGGTGAAGGGCACCACTTCGGCGAGGCTGGAGGTGCAGTTGGTGTAGGCGATGTATCCGCGCCGCGCCGCCTCGAGCACGTAGCCCCCGCCCCAGAGGTAGTGGAAGGCGTTGTCGACGCTCACCTGGCCGACCCCATACCGGTCGGCGAGCTCGATGCAGCGTTCGATCGCCGCGTAGGCGACGCTCTGGCCAAGCTTCTTCTTGCTGTCCCAGACCTCGCAGGCTGCGAAGCGGCCCTCGACCACCTCGATCTCGGCGCCGGGGGCGCAGCCGCCGGCGCCGGAGCCGAACAGCTCGTCGAGGTGGAGCGCCTTGATCGCGTTGTGGGTGCGCACGCCGTGGGCGGAGGCGAAGGCGCAGAAGCGCGCGGCGTCGGCTGCCTCATCGGCGGTGTAACCCCGGTGCCGGTAGGCGGCTTCGACCAGCGCGTTGTGCCGTTCTTCGGGGACGATATGGAATGTTTCGGACATGGAGGGGAGTTTTAAGTGTTAGGTTTTAAGTGTTAAGCCCCGGTGAGGGGAGCGTGTCGTATCGTGTGGAGGTTCGATTGGCTTCTTGCTTAATACTTAATCACTTAACACTTAAAACTGATTGGCCTGCACATATCCGTCCTCGCCGCCGAGGAACTTGATGAGGTTGGAGGTGGCCATGCCCGCCTGGCGGCCGACGGACTCGTGGGTGCGGGAGGCGATGTGGGAGGTGACGATGCAGTTGGGGGCGCCGAGCAACGGGTGGTCGGGCGCGGGGGGCTCGGCGTCGAGCACGTCGGTGCCGTAGCCACCGACCTTGCCGGCCTCGAGCGCGGCCTTCATCGAGGTGGTGTCGACCAGCTCGCCGCGGGCGCAGTTGAGGACGACCACGCCGTCGCGCATCTCCTCGATCTTGGCTGCGTCGATCATGCCGTGCGTCTCCTCGGTGAGGAAGCAGTGCAGGGAGACCACGTCCGCGTCGTGCAGCACCTCGTCCATGTCGGCGCACCTCCTCACGCCGTGTTCGGCGGCGAAGGCCTCGTCGAAATAGGGGTCGAAGGCGATGATCTCCATGCCGAAGGCGCGCGCGCGGACCGCGACCTCCTTGCCGATGCGGCCGAGGCCGACGACCCCCAGGGTCTTGCCCATGATCTCGTTGCCGACGGGTTTCTTCCAACCGGCGACCCAGGCGCCGCCGGCGACCTCGGCGGCGTTGCTCTGGATCTTCTTGGTCAGGCCGAGCAGGAGCCCGAAGGTGTGTTCGGCGACGGTGGTGTGGTTGACCCCGGGGGTGAAGAGGACGGGGAGCCTTTTGGCGGTGGCGTGTCCGACGTCGATCTTGTCGAGGCCGATGCCGTACTTGCTGATGGCCTTGAGGCGGGGCAGGGACCTGTCGATGACGGCGGCCGTGATGGCGTCGTCGCCGCAGAGGAAGCCGTCGAACTCGCCGGCCAGCCCGAGCATCTCCCCCTCCGGCAGCGGGCCGCGCTCGCGGACCACCTCCCACCCGGTGGCGGCGAGGACCTCGTGGTGTCCGCCGGGGGTGTCCTGGTAGCTCGTGGTGGTCAGCAGGATGCGCATGGGCCGGAAGTTTTGGGTGTTCAGCGTTCCGTTTTCGGTGTTGGGTCGGCGGGTGAGCGAGATATCCCATATGGAGGCGGGAGTGCAACCTCTCGATTGCCTGATGGCGGAGGCCGGGATGCGCAACCACGACCTGGTGGCGGCCTCGGCGGATGGCCTGACCCACAAGCAGGTGGCCAAGGCGCGGCGCGGGCGCAAAGTGACGTTGCGCATGCAGGCCAAGGTGCTCGCGGCCTGGAACGCGGCGCGCGGGGAGGAGCGGGAGCTGGGGGAGCTGTTCAACTACCGCGGGCGCTGAGGCGGGATGGCGGAGTTCACGGTCGTCGGGGGTGGTCTGGCCGGGTGCACCCTGGCCTGGGCGCTGCGCTGGCGGGGGTGTTCGGTGCGGGTGGTCGACCGCGGCGAGGGGGGCACGTCGACCAAGGTGGCGGCTGGGATCGTCAACCCGATCACCGGACCGAACCTGACGCTGAGCTGGCGGTTCGCCGAGTTGTGGCCGGCGGCGTTGGACTTCTACCAGAGGGTCGGGCGGGAGTGTGGCGGGGCGCTTTTCCACGAGCTGCCGCTGTTGCGCCTGCTCGATTCCGAGGCGCAGGTGGAGAGGTGGGCGCGCCGGCTCGAGGACCCGGCCTACCGCCAGCTGGTGGATGTGGCGCCAGATCTGCCCGACGGGGTCGCGGGCGAACTTGGCGGATTCCAGACCGCCCACGCCGGCTATCTCGACACGGCGGGTTTCCTTGCCGCGACTCGGGAGGGGTTCGGCGACTGTTGGGAGGTGGGCGGGTTCGAGGGGGGGGCGACCGGCGGTGTGACGGTGTTCTGTGAGGGGATCGCGGCGGCGGACAACCCGCTGTTCGACTGGGTGCCC
>JANQMB010000009.1 GCA_028280355.1 Verrucomicrobiales bacterium | reverse complement strand
GTAGCGGCGGGCGGATGGGCTGCACCCGCGCTTGGGGGGGGGTGTCGCCGCGCCCCGCGGTTTCGCGGGTGGTCCTGCCCCGGCGCCCCGCGCCGGGGATGCCCGGGTGCAGTTCCGGGTTGAAAAGTGTGGGTCGGCCATTAGGGGTTCGGCACCAAACCTATGTCGAAGTACGATCTCATCGTCATCGGCGGCGGCCCGGCCGGATACGTCGGGGCGATCCGCGCCGCGCAGCTCGGGAAGAAGGTCGCCTGCGTCGAGAAGGAGCGCGCCGGCGGCACCTGCCTCAACTGGGGCTGCATCCCGACCAAATCGCTGCTGCGCAACGCCGAGCTCTACCGGCTGATGCAGCACCACGGGGGCGACTTCGGCTTCAGCTTCGACAACCTCTCCTTCGACTGGAGCAAGGTGATCGGCCGCAGCCGCAAGGTGGCCGACCGGCTGGCGGGCGGCATCGAGTTCCTGTTCAAGAAGAACAAGATCGACTACGTGCTCGGCACCGGGGCGATCCCCGAGCCGGGCAAGGTGGTGGTCACCGACTCCAACGGCGGCAACCAGTCGCTCGAGGCGGACCACGTCCTGGTGGCGACGGGCTGCAAGACGCGTGAGCTTGACGGCTTCCCGATCAACGGCCGCAGCGTGGTGGGCAGCTCGGACGCGATGGTGATGGAGCGGCAGCCGAAGGACATCATCATCATCGGCGCCGGCGCGATCGGCGTCGAATTCGCCTACTTCTTCAACGCCTTCGGGACGAAGGTGACGCTGGTGGAGATGATGCCGAACATCCTGCCCGTCGAGGACAGCGACGTGAGCAAGATGCTGGAGCGCAGCTTCAAGAAGCAGGGCCTGGAGATGTTGACCTCGACCAAGGTGGTCGGCACGAAGGACCTGGGCCATGGCGTCGAGATCACCGTCGAGCCGGAGGGCGGCGAGGCGCGCACCCTGTCGGCCGAGGTGGCGCTGGTGGCGATCGGCGTGGCGCCGGTGCTGCCCGAGGGTTTCGCGCCGGAGCTCGACCGCGGCTACATCGTCACCGACGAGAACTACGCGACCTCGGTCCCCGGCGTCTACGCGGCCGGCGACATCATCGGCCCGCCCTGGCTGGCGCACGTGGCGAGCTTCGAGGCGACCCAATGCGTGGAGGGGATCTTCACCGACCACGAGCCACGCAAGGTCGGCGCCTTCCCCGGTTGCACCTACTGCCAGCCGCAGGTGGCCAGCGTTGGCCTCACCGAGCGCGCCGCGGGGGAGAAGGGGCTCGATTTCAAAGTCGGCCAGTTCCCCTACCAGGCCAGCGGCAAGGCGCAGGCGGTGGGCGAGACGGAGGGTTTCATCAAGCTGATCATCGGCGAGCCGCACGGCGAGATCCTCGGTGCGCACATCCTCGGCGCCGAGGCGACCGAGCTGATCGCCGAGCTCGGCCTGGCGATCGAGGCCGAGCTGACCTACGAGGACATCGAGAACACCATCCACGCCCACCCGACCCTGAGCGAGATGGTGCACGAGGCCGCCGGCGCGGCGCACGGGGGGGCGGTGCATATCTGACGGGCACCCCAGGGGAAGGGCGGGGGAGCCCTTTGGACGGAATTGACGGAGTTTTACAGAATTCTTCCGTCCGGGTGTCTTGGTGGTCGCTGACGGAATGCTTACAAATTTCTGAAGCGGGTCTCACTCCGGCGATCGCCGTGCTGCTAGGGTCGTGGGCATGAACCGCATACCGTTTTCGCTCCCCGCAGCCTCCGCGTTCCTGGCGCTGTCCGCCGCCGCCGCCCCGGCGCCCGTGCCGGAGCACATCGCGTTCAAGACGCAGAAGGTGATCGTCTTCAAGGACGGCTATTCGCTGGTGATCAAGAAGGGGGTCGGCGAGACGGACGCGATGGGGGAGATCCACACCCTGGAGGTGCCGGACGCGGCGGTGTTGGGGTCGTTCTGGGCGACGACGTCACAAGCGGGGGCGCTGCTCGGGATGCGTGCCGGTTGGCGGGAGGGGGAGTCGGTCGAGGAGATCGAGGAGGCGGCGCTCGACAACCTGGCCATCCTGCGCGCCAACGAGGGTGCGCGTTGCGAGCTGGAGACGAGCCACGGGAGGAAGCTCGCGGGGGTGATCCGCGAGGTGCTGGTGCGCGAGACGGTTGCGGCGTCCGCGGCCGGGACACCCGGCGCTCATGGGGCCCCGAGGTGGACCCACGGCGGGGCGGCGTTCCCGCGGCCGCCGGCGGGGGCGGGGCAGGTGCAGCCGCTGTCGACGACGACCACCAGCGTCAGCGGCTCGCATTTCGTGCTGCGCACCGGGGACGGCGACCTGCTCTTGCCGGTGGCGGCGGTGCGCTCGCTGTCGATCGTCGACATGAAGACCAAGACGACGCGCAAAGTGACGTACAAGACACGTTCGAAGCGCCTGACCTTCCGCTTCGCCGGGCGCGGCGAACGGCATGAGATCACGATGATGTACTTCCGCCCCGGCGTGCGGTGGATCCCGACCTACCGGGTCGATCTGCCGCCTGGCGACACCAAGGTGGCGGAGCTCTCGCTGCAGGCCGAGATCCTGAACGAGGCGGAGGACCTGATCGAGGTGCCGGTCGACATCGTGGTCGGCGTGCCGAACTTCCGTTTCAAGACCACGCCGAGCCCGCTCGCCCTCGAGAGCGTGATGCGCAACACCCTGGCGCAGGCCGAGCCGATGCTGATGGGGCAGATGCGCAACGATTTCTCCAACGCGAGCTACGCCTCGCGCGCCGGCGAGTTCCGCCGTGCGGCGGCGGCCGCGGGGGCGCCGGGGGCGGGCGAGCTCGAGCTCCCCGGCGAGTTGAGCGCCGGTGGGGCGCAGGACCTGTTTGTCTACAGCCTGCCGAACCTGCGCCTGCGTAAGGGCGACCGGGCGGCGGTATCGATCTTCGAAGCGGAGGTACCCTACCGCGACGTCTACACCTGGGATCTGCACCTCAAGCGCGATGACATCGCGACGGCGCCGAGCGGGGCCGGTGTGGACTCGCCGCTGAGGATCTCGACCAACAAGGTCTGGCATCAGATCGAGCTGACCAACGCGACGGAGATGCCGTGGACGACGGGCGCGGTGATGATCATGCAGGGGCAGCAACCGCTTGCCCAGGAGCTGCTCACCTATACTTCGCCGAGAGATTTCTGCCGCGTGCCGGTGACGGTCTCGGTGGAGACGCGCGGCAGCTTCTCCGAGAAGGAGGCCGCCCGGCAGCTGAAGGCGCTCCACTGGGACGGCCGCCACTACGCCAAGATCGACAACCAGGCCTCGTTCCACCTGTGCAACAACAAGCCGTCGCCGATCGACGTCGAGATCAGCGTCACCCTCGGCGGGCGCGTGACCGGGGCGAGCCACGAGGGGGGCGTATCGCTGCTGCCCTTCGACCCCGCCGACTGGAACAACTACCGGGGCAGCCCGGCGGTGAACAACCGTTCGGTGGTGAGGTGGAAGGTGGCGCTCGGTCCGGGCGAGACCTTCGAACCGACGGTCGACTACATGTTCTACGCGCGGCACTAGGGGGAAGGGGGGGCGGCCGGGCGCCCGTCCGATTCGCCCTGCCGCGGCACCCACCCTGTGCTATCTTTGGGCATGGCGGCGCACCGGAGATGGTCGCTCGGCGGAGCGGCGGGCTATGTGGGGGCGTTTGTCGTTTTGGCGGTGTTCTTCTTCATGCTCGGCGGGGGGACGAACGTCGACCCGCTGGGGGGGGTGCTGTTGCTGATGATGGGGGCGGCGCTCGGCCTCGGCCTGAGCGCGCTGCTCAAGCGTGGCGTCCGCGAGGCGGAGCGCGAGTTCCGCGAGCACTACCTCGACGCGTTGGAGGACGGGCCGGAGGAGAAGTAGACCCGCTCCGGGGGGCGACTGCCTGACAGGCGGGGCGAGTCTCTTTCCGACGGGCTCTTCCGTTAGGTTAGGGGGTGGCGCCGCGCCCCTCGTGCCGGGCTGGCATTAGGTGGACCGGTCGACTATCCTATCCCCATGTCCGCCCTCGACCATCTCGGCCTCGCCCTGGCGCTCGCCGCTCTGGCCGGGGTCAACCTCTACCTCACCGCGTTCATGGTCGGCCTGGCGGTGCGGCTGGACTGGCCGGCCTTCGCGGAGACGGCGGCGCTGGAGGGCTTCGCGAACCCCGCGGTGATGGGAGTCGCGCTGGTGCTGTTCCTGGTGGAGTTCCTGGTCGACAAGGTGCCGTGGGCGGACTCGCTGTGGGACTCGATCCACACCTTCCTGCGGCCGGCGGGCGGGGCGCTGCTGGCGGTCGGCGCCCTGGCGCCCGGGGCAGGCGGGTTGGTGGGGGCCGGGGTCGCGGTGCTCGCGGTGGCCGCGGCGCTGCTCCTGCACGGGACCAAGGCGGGGGTGCGGCTGCGCATCAACACCTCGCCGGAGCCGTTCTCGAACGTCGTCGCGAGCGTGGTCGAGGACGCGCTGGCCGCCTGCGGGTTCTGGTTCGCGGCGTCGTACCCCGCCGCGGCGCTGCCGGTGTTCGCCGCCGTGCTGGTGCTGTGTGGGGTCGCCGCGCCGAAGCTCTACCGGTCGAGCGTCGCCGTGCTGTGGCTGGTCTGGCGCAAGCTGCGCGTGCCGGCCGGGGATGCGGCCGCCGGGGAGGGGGATCTGGCCACCGAGCTGACCGCCGAGGACGGGCTCGCGCTGGCGGAGGTCGTCGACGGCGCCGAGATCGGGCCGGTGTTCGTCCAGTTCTGCATCACCGGGAAGATGAGGGGTGCCCCCGGTGTGGGGCCGAACCTGCGGGGGCGCCTGATCGCCCTGGCGGGGCAACCGGGGAAGTTGTATTTCGTTAGGAACAAGGGCTGGCGCGGGCGGGTCGCGGCGGAGATCGATGTCGCCGGCGCCATGGCCAGCCACGATTCGCGCTTTCTGAGCGAGACCGTCGTGCTCAGCTGCAGCTCGAAGAGGCGCCTGCTGCACTTCCATCTGCACCGCGGACAACACGCGCTTGCCGAGCGCATCGCCGGGTATCTTCAGCGAGGCGACGCGGCGGATCCCGTGGAGGGGGCATCTCTGCGTCCGTCTGGGGAGGGGGACAGCGGGTGGGGAGGGGGCGGAAGGGGACGAAGAAAGCGTCGAAAAGGATGAAAACGCGGCCGATGTGGGGCTAGGGGCAGTTGACG
>JANQMB010000004.1 GCA_028280355.1 Verrucomicrobiales bacterium | reverse complement strand
CGCCTGATCTGAGATCTCCCGGTTAGCTATCGGGTCATGGAACTTGATGAGCTGACCATCCGGCCGCTCGTGCGCGCCGAGCTCGACACGGCGATCGGGTGGGCGGCCGACGAGGGATGGAACCCGGGCCTGCACGACGCGGACGCCTTCTGGGCGGCTGACCCGGAGGGCTTTGTCGGCGCCGAGCACCGGGGCGAGCTGGTCGCGACCGGGTCGGTCGTCTCCTATGGGGCGAGCTATGGCTTCATGGGGCTGTTCATCGTCAGGCGGGATCTGCGCGGGCAGGGGGTCGGGACGAAGCTGTGGTTCCACCGGCGCGACCTTCTGAAATCGAGGTTGGGGCCGGGTGCCGCCATCGGGATGGACGGGGTCTTCGAAATGCAGGACTGGTATCGCCGCGGCGGGTTCGAGTTCACCCACCGCAACCTCCGCATGGAGGGCAGGGGAGGTTCGGCCCGCAGCGGGCCGGAGATCGTCGAGCTGTCCGGCGTCCCCTTCGACCAACTGGTCGGCTATGACCGGGGGTGTTTCGGCTGTGCCCGTGAGCGTTTCTTAAAGGGGTGGGTCGAGATGCCGGAGGCCCATGCGCTGGCCTTCTTGCGCGAGGGGCAGGTGTGGGGATACGGTGTCGTCCGCCGCTGCCGGCAGGGGTATAAGATCGGTCCGCTGTTCGCCGATGACGCCGGCGTCGCCGATGCCCTGTTCCGGTCCCTGGGCGGCCGGGTGAGCGGCGAGCCCCTCTGGCTCGACGTGCCGGAGAACAACGCCGCCGCGATGGCCCTGGCCGAGCGCCACGGGATGCGTGAGGTTTTTGGTTGTGCGAGGATGTACCATGGCCCGCCGCCACCCGCCAGCTGGGACAGGACCTTCGGGATCACCACCTTCGAGCTCGGTTGAGGTGGGCGGTCTGCCACCCGGGGGGGCTCCGCCCTCCCCTAGGAGGGTTTCTTTTTGGGGTCGTCCGTGTCGCGCAAGCCCCATTCTCTTATCAGCTCACGGATCCTGTACTTGTGGTCGGCGGTGAGGCTGATGTTGTTGCCCACCGCTGCCCTCAGGTCGCGGAGAGTCTTATCGTTGGTCAGGTATTCGGGTACCTGGGCCATGCTCGGCCCGGACCTGGCCAGCCTATCCAGGTACTTGCGCCATTCGTCGATTAACCTGCCGAGACTACGCCGCTGGGAGTAGGTGAGTTTTCTGCCCTCGATATCGAGGGCATTCCTGATGTCTTCGAGGACGGCCGGGCTTAGTTCGTCCTCCGACGCCCTGGCGAGATCCTCCTCCACTCTCCCTAGTTCAACGAGGCGATCTCCCCATTCGTCGATCAGTTTGTGGATCCTCTTCCGGTGGTCGTCGGTCAGATTCATGTTCTCCCTGACGGCAGTCTTAAGCTCCTCTAGGCTCTTCTGGTCTAACTCTTCGTCAGAGAGGTTCATCTGCCCACCGCGCATGTAGGTCTCCACGCCGCTCTTGATTCGGTTCAGGTGACTTGTCAGAGCCGTCAACCTCGAGGCGCTCTCCATCGCGTGAAACTGTTTCTCCAGTTGTTCGACCTGCAGACCTAGCAGGTTGCGCTGTTCTCGGAACTCCCTGATCTGATAGTAGAGCGTCAGGATCAGCCCGACAAACGCCAGGGCGGAGACGAAGCCGGCAAAGACGTCGGCGGCTTTATCATCATCTATAGAATCATCAAGCATGAGGCTGGTTACAAACCCGTGCCACCATATGTAAATGGCGTATATGCAGGGAGTTACAATAAAAGCCAGGATGAAGTAATTGCCGTAGCGGGGGAGTCGTTGAGGTGGTCTCATCGAAAGTAGTTAACGCTGTTTGAATATATTTTTTGAGCCGGGCCGAAACGGGCGTGGACATCATCCACCGAACCCGATAGAACCCGTGCTTCATGTCAGAGGTAAGGACTTTTCCCGAGGCGCGACATCTCCCCCCCCCTCCCGCACGGCATGCGATCCCAGATTGGCCGGCGGAGGATCCCAATCACAAGTTTATTCTTTCGCTCGACTCCGATTTTCAATTCACCCACCACCCGACGGTCTTCGATAGGGAGCAATCGAGGAACTATTTTTGCACCCCGTCGGAGGTGAAAGGGAGGTTGGCCACCACGATCAGGCACTCGCGGGGGGGGAGCATTTTGGTGACGGGCTATCGGGGCACCGGGAAGACCTCGCTCGTCAACCAGGTGATCGCCGAACTCCAAGATGCCCCCGACGGGCTCGCTGGGGGCGGACGGCGCTACGCCGAGCTGCGCATCAACCTCTCCACGGTGGTCTCCCCAACCGATGTGATGGTGCTGGTGTTCAACGAATTTCGACATCACTTGAAGGGGGAAGTTGGTCGTCTTGAGGACCTTCTCAAAGCCAAGGGGAGCGAAGGGGGCGAAGGTGAGCCGACTTCGGTCACCCGTCGGGTTTCGGTTATCCGTAAGGCTCTAGAGGGGGTGAAACCCCTCTATAACGAGACCGTCCGACACGCCCGCGATCTGCGCGCCGACCGCATCGTCCAGGGGCCAGACGACGCTTTCGGGTTCGATCCCAAACGTCCGGACTTCCGGGCTGAAGACGCCACCGGGCGGGGGCGTGAGAGGACGTTCGAGACCGGTTCGGCGATCCCGAGGCACCAGGTGATCTTCAAGAGGCTCATCGACCAGTATCGGGAGATCAGGTTCCCCGACGAGGCGGGGGGGAACCCGGATGGCGGGGGTCGCCGGAGGCATCTCATCTTCGTCTTCGACGAGCTAGACAAGTTGTTTCCCACGGTGACCCCGGTGCAAGGGGGGGAGAGCACGGCCGGGCCGACCCTGAAACTGGGTCAGCTGCAGCACATCGTGGCCGACTTGAAATACTTCCTCACCGAGTCGGTGTGCCACCACATCTTCATTGCGGGCAAGGATGTCGACGACTCCTGGCAAGAGGATCAGAACAAGGGCGAGGGGCTGTTCGAATCGATCTTCTCGGTCAATATCTATGTCCCCAGCTTCTTTAGCGCCGACCTCTCCCCGACCTTGGAGGCCCCCGGGGGGTTGAGGGGAGCTGTCGGTCACATGGAGAGGACGGAACGGGTACCCCCCGAGGATCGGGTCGATGGAAGGCAGGGAGAACGGGGGGAAGTCCGGGTCGACCCGGACAGATTGTACACGTTTATCGCCTCTCAGATCGGTATCCCTAGGAATTCCTGGGCCTACAACACCACCCTGCTCGTGCTCCCCCATATCGCCGGGTACGAACTCCTGCGGATCCTCATGCGCTCCGGGGGCGAGGGCGGGAATGGTGGGGGCGACGAGATCACCCGCCTGACTCGATATCTGGCCGCCAGCACCATCTCGGGGTTGATCTGCTCCGGGGATCTACAGATCGGTGATGTCCCGGAGGCGATCTGGGATAAGCATTCTGAGCATCCTGAGAACCTCCAAGACGCCTGGGCCTGGGCACATTCGTTCGCTTCCCCCGTACCCCGGGTGGAACCCTGTCCGTACCGAGCGAGGCGGAAGCGGCTTGTCGAGACGGGAGTCTATCTCGATCTCGCAAAGTGGAAGTTCCGCCCGGCCTCGGAGAGGACATGCAGGCGGTACCGGATCGCCCTGCAGTATCTCACCTACAAGGGCAGGGGTATCCCGAGGAAAGTGTTGCGGGAGTTCTACAGCTTGGTCAGGGAGAGGGCGGACGCCTTCGGGACCCATGACGTCGAGATGGTCGAGCTGGGTAAGGCCGAACATCTCCTGTCGATCCCGCAACACCAGTTGCAGCGGATGGGTTTCTACGCCGACATCGTCGAACACCTGGAGTTCCATTTCGCGACCTTCCGGCAGCTCAATGACAAGGGCAGGGTCGCGACGTTTCACATCATCGACTACATATTGAAGTTTTTCGCCACCGGCTTCTCCAAGCGGGATATCGAGCACGCGAACTTCATGACCTCCCGCCAGGAGTTCTTCCCGTCCCGGGCCCTGGTGGCGACGATCATCAACCTCCTCGAGGGGCGCCTCCTGCGCCAGAAGGACCAGCGGTCGGCCGAGTATCGCCTGTTGCCCGGGGTCGTGCACGACCTCTCCCGGCTGTTCATCCACTACGGTCCGGAGCAGATCGAGCTACGTCACACGCGCGGCGACTTCCAACACGAGCTGGAGGCGCTGAACCGGATCCTGAAGGAGATCGAGAGGACGACCCCGGAGCAGCGGCTCGAGTCCATCCACGCCCAGGTTCGCCTGGGGGAGATCTACGAGAGCCTCGGGGACTACGGCACGGCGAGGCTGGCCTTCACCAAGGCGTTGCGCTGGGTCCGGATGGACATCGAGAACTACGAGCTCTCGGCGATGAAACTTGGCTGGGATGGCCTTTGCGACAACTTTTCCGGAGACTTCTTACCGTCGTTCATCTCTCACGCGGTGCAGATCCTGCATCGCCTCGGGCACCTCGTCGAGGAGTTCGACCAGCTCCGCGACGCCTTGAACTACTATCAGGAGGCGATCGAACTCCAGCGGAGCGCGAGCATACGAGAGAGGGACGAGGCTCCCGACGATAGTGAGGACGGTTACGAAGAGGACGAGGGCGACGAGGGCGAAGACGATAGTGGCGAGGACGAAGGTGAGCCCCACGGGGATATATGGCGCTTCGGTGAAGATCTGCGAGAGCTGTTGTTCGAAGGCGCCCGCATCGACGATGCCTCCCTTTTCCCCCTAGAACGTCAGGACTTTGCGGAGGGTGTGAGACCGATGGAGTCGGAGCGTGTGCTCAGGGGATACGTGGATTCGTTGAACCATGCGGCCTTCGCTTACGAGAAGATGTGGGAGCGCACGGCAGCGAACGCGCGGCTGATCGAAGCGTTGAACTACTGCTACGAGTACAACGACGAGTATGGGGTCATCGACCAGCTTGTCCTCATGGGTCGGCTCATGGTGCGGCGTCGCGACATGCGCACTGCCGCCCGGTGCTATCTCGAGGCTCTCACGTTTATGCGGGATATCGAGGCATCCAGTTCCAAGGGGGGGGCGGCGGGGTGGAGGTGGCAGACCCATCCCTACCAGACCAGCCTCAAGGCGATGGTGCTCAGCGCGATCGGCGATGTGATCTTCGCGACCGATGGCCTCGCCCTGCTCAAACTGGACGAGGCCGAGAAGCGTCAGGATGATCCCCGCGCCATGCGCAAGCGCCTATGGCGGGCGCTGGCGCCGATCGGCAACATGGTAGAGGAGGACCGGGTCGAAGAGTACACCTACACCCACGCCCGCCATCTGTTCGAGGCTGTCGGCGACACCTTGAGCACGGTCGACGTCTCTTTGCACGAACTCGAGATCCACGGAGATCGTTTTTTCCGGGCGGCGAGGGAGTACGACAGGATCGCTGCGGCGATGCTGTCGAAAGGCGAGGAGG
>JANQMB010000369.1 GCA_028280355.1 Verrucomicrobiales bacterium | reverse complement strand
TACGGCACAGACGAACTTCGTCCCCCCCGCTTCGATGGCGCCTAACAGCGGCTCGCCCATATTGGGGGTGCCCCTAGACAGCGGTCGCGGCCACCGAGTTCTTCAGCCCGAGGTTGGCGAAGATCTGGCGCGTGGCATCGCTCTGGTTGAGCGTGTAGAAGTGGATGCCGTCCACGGCGTGGTCGAGGAGGTCGGCGCACTGCGCGGTCGCGTATTGGATGCCGACGCGGCGCACCGCCTCGGCGTCTTCGCCGCAGCGGGAGACGGCCTTCATCAGCTTGGCCGGGAAGCGCGCCCCGGCGGCGAGCTCCGCCATGCGCCGCATTCCGGCGAGCGAGTTCACCGGCATGATCCCGGCGAGGATCGGGACGTCGATGCCGGCGAGCTGGCAGCGTTCGCGGAAATCGTAGAAGTCGTGGTTGTCGAAGAACAGCTGGGTGCAGATGTAGTCCGCGCCCGCGTCGACCTTGGCCTTCAGGTAGTCGAGCTCGAGCATGCGGTTCGGCGTCGCCGGGTGGCCCTCGGGGAAGCCGGCGACGCCGACGCCAAACCCTTTCGGGGAGGGGTGTGCACCGGCCCGGTTGAACTCGCCGATGAAGCCGACGAGGTCGGCCGCGTATTGGAAGGCGTCGTCGCCCCGGTCGTAGTCCGGCCGGTCGCGCGGGGGGTCACCGCCGAGGGCGAGGATGTTCGACACCTCCGCGGAGGCGTATCGCTCGAGGATCTCACGGATCTCGCCCTCGCCGTGGCAGACGCAGGTGAGGTGGGGGATGGGGATCAGGGACGTGGTGTCTTTGATCCGCACGACGAGGTCGTGGGTGAGCTCCCGGGTGGAGCCGCCGGCGCCGTAGGTGACGCTCACGAAAGAGGGGGCGTAGGGTTCGAGCGCCTTGATGGTCTCGAACAGCCTCTCCGAGGCCTCGGGGGACTTCGGGGGGAAGAATTCGAACGAGAACGAGGTCTCGTCCCTGCTGAGGATATCGGTGATATGCAAGATGGTGGGGCCCTTCGCGGGCGTTCGGTTGGTGGCAGGGCCGGCCCGGCGGCAGGCTAGCGGTCGCGTTTGGCCGCCCTCTCCCTGAGATCTTCCGCCACCCTGACGACGAGGTCCGCCGGCAGGGCGAAGGTGGTGACGCGGTCGGCGCGGGCGATGTTGATCCCGACGGCCGCGCCGTCGAGGCTGACCAGCGGCCCGCCCATCGCCTTCGGCGGCAGCGGCAGCTCGTGTTGTAGGACATCGGCGAAGCCGGCCTTGCGCTTCGATGTCTGGCCGCTCATGCGCTGGTTGCGGTCGAGCATGTCGAAGACGTTCGACATGTAGTTGAGCGTGACGGTCATGGGGATGCCCTCGTCGCCGCGGAGGACCTTGATCCGGACTTCGTCGAGGGGGTCGAACTTGCGGATCTGCTCCGCCAGCTGGCTGCGCGAGCTGATCTCCTCGTCCTCGACCCGGATGATCAGGTCGCCCTCGAGGACCCCCTCCTTCTGGGCGGGGCTGTTCGGGCCGAAGCCGGCCACCGCCACGCCGAGCTCGTCGGGGTCGTCGTTGGGGTCCAGGTTGACGCCGAGCACCCCGGGGCGTCGTTTGATCTCGCGCCGGGTGGCGGAGATGACGCCCATGGTCAGCGATTCGGCCTCGTGTCCCATCGCGGCCACCCAGGAGCCCTGCACGAGGCTGTCGGCGTTCCCCCAGCGGACCGGGTCGGCTTTGCCGGCTTCGATCTTCAGCAGCGCCAGGTCGTGTTTCGGGTCGGAGGCGAGGACCTGGACCTCGAGCTCCTCGCCCCCGGGGGCGATCGCACGGATGGCCTCGACGCCTTCGAGTTCGCTCGCCTTGGTGACCAGGTGTCCGGCGGGGTCGATGGCAGTGGCGAGGGCGATGGCCTTGCCCTCGGCGAGCAGGGGCAGGGTCGAGGCGCGGGCGTCGTCACCGGCGGCGCCGAAGGATCTCACCGTCCGCGAGCCGTTGAGGCGGAGGTCGGGGTGTAGCTCGTCTAGCACCGACTGGGCGGATGCCGGCGGGGCGATGGCGAGCGCGGCGAGCGCGGCGAGGACGGGTGTGCGGCGCATCGGGGGAGGTGGTATCAGGGGGTCGGGATGGGCAGGCCGTTGCGGGGCTCCTTGGCGGGGACGAAGTCGTTGCGGTTGCCGAGGGTGACCTCGACCTCCTTGGTGCCGCCCTCCCAGCGTTTGATCGCGGAGAGCAGGATCGTCTCGCCCGGACCGTGTGAGTTCACCAGGGCGCGGAACGAGTTCAGGCTCTCCACCTTGCTCCCGTCGATGTGGGTGATGACGTCGCCGGGGCGCAGCTTGGCGTCGGCGGCGGGGGAGTTCTCGACGACACCGGTGATCAGGACGCCCTGTGGGTGGGGGACGCGTTTGACGCCGAGGAAGCCGCCCTTGCGATCGATCTTGGCGTACGAGTCGTCGACGGTGACGATGTCGCCCTTCATCATGCGGTCCCAGTCGCGCTTGAAGGCGCGGACGGTGACGTGGTAGTTCTGCTCGTCCTTCTTCGAGACGCGGCTGTGGATGCCGACCACGCGGCCGAGCATGTCGAACAGCGGTCCCCCGGAGTCGCCCCCGATGAGCTTGCAGTCGGTCTGGATCGTGTCGGTGCTGCGGTGGATGACGCGGCCGACGCGCAGCACGATGCCGCGCTCCTTGTCGAAGCCGCCGGGGTGCCCGACCGAGAAGATCCAGTCGCCGCGGTAGACGGTGGCGGGTGGCGCGATCTCGACGAAGGGGTATTCGCCCTCCTCGGTGATCTGCACCAGGCCCGAGTCGGCGGCGGCCGAGCGGCCGAGCGACTTGGCCTTCAGCTTGGTGCCGTCCGGCATCATCACATGGATATCCTTGCCGGGCTCGCCGCTGACGTGTCCGGCGGTGAGCACGAGCCCGTCCTCGGACACGATGACCCCGCTGCCGGAGCCGTTGCTCAGCACGCAGACGGTGGCCGCCTTGGCCCGGTCGAGGACAGAGCGGACCTGCTCCTGGATCGCCATGAGATCCTCCGGCGACTCCGGGATCTGCTTCCGGAACACCGGGTGCTCCAAGAGCTCCTTGGCCGGGCGTGCCCCGCTGGGGGCGCCGGAGGCGAACAACGCTGCAGCTCCGGCGACGAGCGCGGTCAGATGAAGTGAGCCTTTGTTCACTATGGTAATTTTGGTGGGATTCGTCCCGACGGCAAGGGGAAGATCTCGGCGTGGTAGGGGCGTGTCTGGGTCTACGGCGCTATCGGGGAGGTTGGTGAGTCTCTGCTTTAGAAGCGCCGCTCCCATTCGGTTTCGTTGAAACCGACGAGCCCGCCTTCAGGCATGACGACGAAGGGGCGCTTGACGAGGTTGCCGTTGGCCGCCAGGAGGGCGATGGCCTCGTCGTCGGACATGTCCGGGAGTTTGTCCTTGAGCCCCATCTCCCGGTAGTCCCGGCCGGAGGTGTTGAACAGGCGGCGGAGCTCGCCGTGATAGCTGGCCAGGACCGCGCGCAGCTCCGCTTTGGTGGGGGGCGTGTCGCGGATCGGGAGCTCCTCGAACTCGACGCCGCGTGCCGCCAGCCAGCGGGTCGCGCGGCGGCAGGTGTCGCAGCCCTTGTAGGTGTAGACTTTCAAAACGGCAGGTTGTCGGGGATCTCGTCGCCCTCTTTCACCTCGATCTCCTCGTCGTTCTCATACAGGACCATCTTGGTCATCTCGCCGGTCTTCTCGTCCCAGTAGTGGGTGATGCCGTGCTGTTTGCCGTCTTTGAAATGCTTCAGCGCGCTGCGCTCGCCGTTCTCGTACCACTCCTCGATGATGCCGTCGTAGAGGCCTTCCTTGTAGCTGTAGCGGCTCCACAGCTTCCCGTCCGGGTAGTGTCTCACGGCGCGGCCGGTGAAGGGTTTGCCATCTTTGGTGATGAGGCCGTCGTCGTAACCTAGGTCCTTGTAGGCGACCTCCTCGACCACCGGGCCGTCGTTGGCCGCGCCGGGGGGAGGGTTGAGGCCGCCTGCCTCGGTCGCCCCGTCATCCCTCTTGCACGAGTTGCAGGGGAGCGCGACCGCCGCGGCGAGGGCGGCGGCCAGGGGCTGGATCGGTTTCCTGGACATGGGCGGGAAGATAGCCGGGGTCGGCCGGTGGCGCTAGCCTTCAAAGGGGTATCGCCGGTTCACTTGGAGAACACCCAGCGCAAGAGGCGGGCGAAGGTCGGTGTCTGTCCCTGGGCGAGGAGCCCGATGCGGAAGATCCTGGCGGCCGCCCAGACCATGAAGATCATGAACAGGACGCAGACCGCCGTGCCGGCCAGGAGCTCCCACCAGGGGAGGCCAGGGGGGACGGCGTTGCGCAGCAGCAGTAGGACCGGCGTCGCCGGCGGGAACAGGGTGGCGGCGCGGGCGAAGGCGCCGTTCGGGGCCTGCAGCACCGGTTGCCAGAGCAGCACCGGGATCATGACCATCAGCGTCACCGGCATCATCAGGCTCTGCGCGTCGCGGATCTCGCTGCAGACCGAGCCGATGGCGACGCAGGCCGACCCGTAGATCATGACCGAGAGGGCGAGGAAGAAGAGGAACCAGAGGTAGAGCGACGGGCGCAGGAGGTCGAGCGCGCCGTAGTGGGCGGCGAACGCCGTGCCGGCGCCGAGGTAGAGGGCCGCCAGCGCCATCGACGTACCGATCGCCCCTAGCAGTTTGCCCATCATGAGCTGGAAGGGGCTGACCGCAGAGACGAGGAACTCCGATACCTTGTTGGTCTTCTCCTCCAGGGACGTCGTCAGCAGGGTGGGCGCGGAGGTCATCACCATCACGAAGAGCATGAACGCCATGGCGAAGGGCACGGCGGTGCGGAGGGTCGCGTCCTCCTCGCCGCCCCCGCCGAGCGAGCCGTCTTCGGCGACCTCCACCAGCGCCATGGTCCGGAACGCGGGGTCGGTGACCAGCTCGTCGACCTTGTCGCGGTCGATGCCCGCCGCCTCGAAGCGGATGCGGGTGATCTCGTCGGAGATGACGTATTGCAACCAGCGCGGCAGCTCGCCGTAGGTCGGGGTGTCCGTGTAGTACCGGACGCCGGTGGCGATCTCGGCCTCCACCACCCCGTCCTCGACCACGACGAAGGCGAACAGGTCGCCCCCGCGGACGCGGGACGAGAGCTCCAGCAGCTGCGAGTCCTCGTCGGGCGCCGGCGCGACGATCTCGGGCAGGAACTTCGGTGCCAGGTCGCCGCGCCGTGCGGCGCGCTGCGAGATTGCCCCGGCGACCTCCGAGGTGTGGTCGAGGATCGCGAAGCGTTTGTCGCTGGTGTCGGACCGCGCGTTGGCGAACTTGATGGCGAAGACGGCGATGATGGAGAACAGGGGGACGGCGAGCGCGCCCAGGATGAAGGCCTTGCTGCGGACGGCGGCGAGGAACTCGGTGACGGCGATGTGGCGGATCTTGTTCACGGGTTGCCCCCCTCCGTCGTCTGTCCGGTGCCGGCGATCTGCACGAAGACGTCGTGCAGCGAGGGCCGTTTGAGTTCGAAGTGGTCGATCGGCGCCGTCGACGCCAGCTCCTGCAAGACTTCCTGAGGGGCGCGTGCGGTGTGGAGTTCCTGGAAGCGGCCGAGGTCGCGGACGGAATCGATGCCGCGGATGTCCTGTAGATCGGGGGCCTTGGCGCCGAAGGCGACCCGGATCACCCGCGCGCCATGCTGTGCCAAGATATCATCGGGGGTGCCGTCCAGCACTTTGCGCCCGCGGTGGATCATGAAGATGGAGTCGCAGAGGGACTCCGCGGCGGCCATGTCGTGGGTGGAGAAGATGACCGTGGTGCCCTCGCGGCGCAGGGCGAGCACCTGTTCGCGGACGAGCTCCAGGTTCACCGGGTCGAGGCCGGAGAAGGGCTCGTCGAGGATCAGCAGCTTCGGCCGGCCGATGGCGGCGGCGATCAGCTGGATCTTCTGCGCCATCCCTTTGGAGAGCGCCTCGATCTTTTTCTTGTGGGCATCGCCGAGCCCGAGTTTTTCGAGCCAGCGCCCCCCCTCCGTCCTCGCCTCCCCGGGGGGGAGCCCCTTCAGGGTCCCGAAGTAGGTCAAGATCCGCCCCACGGTCATCTTGCGGTATAGGCCGCGCTCCTCGGGCAGGTATCCGACCTCGTCATTGGCCGCCCTCGTCCCCCTTTTGCCCAGCACCTCGATGTCCCCGGAGTCGGGGTGGATGATGTGCAGGATCATCCGGATCGCCGTGGTCTTCCCTGAGCCGTTCGGGCCGATGAAGCCATAGATCGCCCCGTCCGGGACAGTGAGGTCGAGCGTGTCGACGGCCAGCAGGTCGCCGTAGCGCTTCGTTACCCCATCTAGGCGGACGGCGTGCATCGGCGCGCAGGGAACCATGCCTGCGCGCCCCGGTCAAAGGAACAGCTCCCCGGCCGCTAGTTGTTGACCCCGCCGCCTGGGGGGCCGCCCGG
>JANQMB010000352.1 GCA_028280355.1 Verrucomicrobiales bacterium | reverse complement strand
AGCCATTGGGGGGGACGGCCTTTTCTTTTCTTGGGGGGAGGTGGTAGAGGCTAATCCCTGATCCCGGCCGCCACAACCCCGGGCTTCTCCCCACCGGCGCCCCTGAGCAAAAAAGAAGCCGGCGCCCGGGGGACCCGGACGCCGGCTCGGAGATTCGTTCTCTGGACGCGGTCGCCTAGACCATGTCCTTGAGGTTCTTCAGGGGGCGGACCTTGACGACGTTGCGGGCCGGCTTGGCGGCGACCTGCATCATCTCGCCGGGCTTGAACGGGTTCGGGCGCGTGGCGGCCTTGGTGGCCGGCTTGCGCTGGACGACGATCTTGCAGAGCCCGGGGATGGCGAACTGCCCGGGGCCGCGCTTGCCGATCGCTTTGCCGATCTGGCCGGTGAGAGCCTCTAGCACCCCGGCGACGTCCTTGCGGGTAAGGCCGGTCTCGTCGGCGATGTTGTTGAGGATCTCGGTCTTGGTCGGGGCTTTCTTAGCCGCAGCTTTCTTGGCCATAGTGGTCTTGGTAGTGGTAGTCTAGTTGGTTGTTGGTTCTCCCGCCGCGCGGGACAAGCGCCTACCTTACCCGGATCGCCGAAAGGTCAACCGCGAAAGGCCTGTTTTTTAGGGGTCGGAGAAGTCCTCGACGCCGGCCGCTAACGGGCCGATAGAGACGGTCACCCGCACCCCGATGAGCATACCGATCCCCGGGACCGCCCGCCACCCCGCCTTCTGGTGGGCCGCCTTCGCCGTCTGGTTCGCCGTGCTCTACCTGCTCAGCTCGATCTCCGGCATCGGGCGGACGCCCCCGCCCGTGATGATCTCCGACAAGGTCGCCCACGTCTGCTATTTCACCGCCGGCGGCACCGCGCTGGCATGCGCGTTGGGTCTGGGCCGTCGCGCACCTTCCAAACTTTTGTTATTCATCGCCTGCGTCGCGATGGCCGCGGCGGTCGGCTGGTTCGACGAATGGCACCAGAGCCATACGCCCGGCCGCGACGGCAACAGCGTCGGCGACTGGGTCGCCGACGTCGTCGGCGGCGCCCTGGGGGCGGTGGCCGCGATGGTGTTGCTGCCGATGTTGCGGAAGCCCGCCGCGCCTTGCTCTCGCCCGGGCACGGTTTAAGGTGGTCGGCCCGACCAGCATGGAGAACCGCATCGACCAGACCTTCGCCAAGCTCAAGGCCGACCGGCGGCGGGCCTTCGTGGCCTATGTCTGCGCCGGCGACCCCGACATGGCGCGCTCGCTGGAGGTGGTGCGCGCCCTCGACCGGGCGGGTGCCGACGTGATCGAGCTCGGGGTGCCGTTCTCCGACCCGCTGGCGGACGGGGTGGTCAACCAGATGGCCGCCGGGCGGGCGCTCGAGGCGGGCGCGACGGTGGGCGGCGTCCTCGAGCTGATCCGCCAGTTCCGCGAGGGCTCCGAGACCCCGGTGGTGCTGTTCACCTACCTGAACCCGATCTACAGCTACGGCTTCGAACGCTTCCACCGGGACGCCGCCGCCGCCGGGGCGGACGGCATCCTCAACCTCGACCTCCCGCCAGACGAGGAGGCGGCCAACGCGGAGCTGTGTGACGCGGGGGGCCTGCTCCACATCCGCCTGATAGCGCCGACCACCCCCGACGCCCGCATCGCGGACGTCGCCCGCACCGGGGAGGGCTTCCTCTACTACGTCTCGCGCGAGGGCGTCACCGGGGAGCGCAGCGAGCTGGCCAGCGGGATCGAGGACCAGGTCGCGAAGATCAGGGGCGCCACCGAGCTGCCGGTGGTGGTCGGCTTCGGGATCTCCACCCCCGCGCAGGCGGCCGCCGTCGCCGGGATGGCCGACGGGGTCGTGGTCGGCAGCGCCATCGTCAAGGCCGTCGCCGAGCACGGCGGGGGCGCCGGGCTGGGCGACCGGATCGCCGGCTTCGTGAAACCGCTTGTGGACGCGGTGAAGTCGGTTTAGTTGCGCGCCTGGCGACCGATGCGACTCGATTTCACCAAGATGAACGGGGCCGGCAACGACTTTGTCATGCTGGACAACCGCGACCTCCGATACTCGCTCGGCGGCGAGCAGATCGCGCATCTCTGCGACCGCCATCGGGGGGTCGGGGCCGACGGCCTGCTGGCGGTCGAAACCGCTGGCGGGGACGCCGATTTCCGCATGCGCTACTACAACGCCGACGGCGGCGAGGCGGAGATGTGCGGCAACGGGGCGCGCTGCTTCGTGCGGTTCGCCGACCGGGTCGCCGACCGGGGCGGCCGGCCGGTCCGCTTCGAGACGATCGCGGGGGTCGTCGGGGGGGAGTTTGCGGGCGACGAGATCCGCATCACCCTCAGCGAACCGACCGGCCTCGAGCTGGGGGGCACCCTGCTCGTTGACGGGACGGAGCGCACGCTCCACTCGGTCAACACCGGCGTGCCGCACGCGGTGATGGTCGTGGACGACCTAGACGACATCGACATCCGTGGCGAGGGCGCCGCGGTGCGGTTCCACGAGCACTTCCAACCCGGCGGGACCAACGTCAATTTCCAGCTCGTGCTCGGCGCGGACACCATCGCCATCCGCACCTACGAGCGCGGGGTCGAGGACGAGACGCTGGCCTGCGGCACCGGGATGGTGGCCAACGCGATCATCCACAACCAGCTCACCGGCGCGGAGCCGCCGATACACGTCCAGGTGCGCGGCGGCGAGACGCTGGCCGTCGCCTGGGAGCGCGACGGCGACCGATACCGGGACGTCACGCTGACCGGACCGGCCGATTTCGTATTCGAAGGATCGATCGATGTTTGAGGGAGCACACACCGCGCTAGTGACCCCGTTCAGGGACCGCGAGTTCGACGAGCCCGCCTTCCGCGCGCTGATCGACCGGCAGTTCGACGGCGGCATCGCCGGGGTCGTCCCCTGCGGGACCACCGGCGAATCCCCGACGCTCTCCCACGAAGAACACAGCCGGGTGATCGAGGTCGCCATCGACGCCGCCGCGGGACGCGGGCTGGTGATCGCGGGGACGGGGTCGAACTCGACCCGCGAGGCCATCGCCATGACCCAGGGCGCCGAACGCGCCGGCGCCGACGCCGCGCTGCTCGTCTGCCCCTACTACAACAAACCGTCCCAGGAGGGGCTCTTCCAGCACTACAAGGTGATCGCCGAGTCCACCAGCTTGCCGCTGGTGCTCTACAGCATCCCCGGCCGCTCGGCGATCGAGATCAGCGTCGCCACCCAAGCCCGGCTGCACGAGGCCTGCCCCAACATCACCGCGATGAAGGAGGCCGGTGGTGACCCGGCCCGGGTGGCGGAGATCCGCGCGGCGCTCCCCGAGGGATACCAGGTGCTCAGCGGCGACGACGCGCTCACCGTCCCCTTCATGGAGCTCGGCGCGGTCGGCGTGGTGAGCGTGGCGTCGAACCTGATCCCCTCCAGGCTGGCGGAGCTCGTCGCGGCGATGCTCGGCGGCGAGCGCGAACGCGCAGGGCAGATCGACGCCGAGTGCGGCGAGCTGTTCGAGGGGCTGCTCAAGCTGGAGACCAACCCCGTCCCGATCAAGGAGGCGCTCGCCCTCACCGGCGCGATCACCAACCAGCTGCGCCTCCCCATGGTGCCCCTCTCCGACGCGAAGCGCGACGAGCTGAAGGCGCTGCTCACCAGGCTCGAACTCCTCTAGGCCATGTCATTGAACATCCTGATCACCGGCAGCAACGGCCGCATGGGCCAGGCCGTCGCCGCCTGTTGCGAAGCGGACCCGGGGGTCGAAGTCGGCGCGAGGGTCGATGTCGGCGACCCCCTCGCGGGCGCCCTGGCGGACTGCGACGCGGTGATCGACTTCAGCTTCCACACCTTCACCGTCGAGCTCGCCGAGGCCTGTGCCGAGGCCGGCAAGCGCCTGGTGGTCGGGACCACCGGCCACAGCGAGGCGGAGCTGGCCGCGATCGCCGAGATCGCCGGGCGGCTGCCGATCGTGATGGCCCCCAACTACAGCATCGGCGTGAACACGCTGTTCTGGCTCACCCGCAAGGCCGCGGACATCCTCGGCCCGACATTCGACCTCGAGGTCGTCGAGATGCATCACCGCATGAAGGAGGACGCCCCCAGCGGCACGGCCAAGCGGCTGGCGGAGATCCTCTGCGAGGCCCGCGAACTGTCCTATGGGGAGGACACCCGGCACGGGCGGGAGGGCATCGTCGGCCGCCGGGGCGGCGACGAGATCGGCGTGCACTCGATGCGGGGCGGCGACGTGGTGGGGGACCACACCGTCGTCTACGCGAACACCGGGGAACGGGTCGAACTGACCCACAAGGCCTCCAGCCGCGACACCTTCGCCAACGGTGCGATCCGGGCGGCGAAGTGGTTGGCGGACAGGCCCGCCGGCATCTATGACATGCAGGATGTCCTCGGCCTGCGAGCCTGAAGGCGGCACCGACCCGCTACCATACGGCATCGCCTTCGGGGCGAACGTCGGAGGGCGCCTGGACAACCTCTCGGCCGCCAGGCGGCGCCTGCTCGCCGCGGCCCACTCGCCCGAGACCGCCCGTTTCTCCCCGGTGTTCGAATCGGCGCCGGTTGGCTGCCCGCCGGGGGCGCCGCCGTTCCTCAACGCCGTCGCCGAGGTCCGCCTGCCCCTGTCCCCCCCCGCCGCCCTCGCACTCTGCCAGGAGAT
>JANQMB010000343.1 GCA_028280355.1 Verrucomicrobiales bacterium | reverse complement strand
CTCGGCGGCGCGCGCCCCGGCCGATAGAACTGTCTCCAAAATTTTGCTAGTCACCAACCTCCCGCCGTGGCAGCCGATCTCGACGACGTCCTCGCCGGTGTAGCTGGCGGGCGCCGGGAAGTGGGTGAGCAGGACGCTGTCGACGACTTCGCCGTCGGCGCCGACGACCTCGCCGAAGGTCTGAACCCGCGGCGCCAGGCCGCCGCCCCGGGGGCGCCGGAAGACCTCCTCCACCACCCCGAGCGCGCCCGGCCCCGATATGCGGACCAGCGCCACCGCCCCCTGCCCCGGCGGGCTCGCGATCGCTGCGATGGTGTCGTCCACGGCCCCGGAGCGTCAGGCGAGCACCTCCCGCAGCACCTCCCGCAGCACCTCCACACAGCGCCGGTTCTCGGCCGCCGTGCCGACCGATATCCGGACCCACTCCGGGAGCTTGTAACCGCGCATCGCCCGCACGATCACCCCGCGCTTCATCATCTCCGCGAACACTCGGTCCCCGTCGCCCACCTCCACCAGCACGAAGTTGGCGACGCTCGGCACGAACTCCAGAGCCAGCTCGGCGAACGCGCCCTGGAGGTATGCGCGCCCCTCGTCGGTCACCGCCTTGGTCGTGGCCTGGTGCCCCTCGTCGAGCAGGGCCGCCAGCGCGCCGGCCTGGGCGACCGCGTTCGCGTTGAACGGCTGGCGCGTCTTCTGCAGGACCTCCGCCAGCCCGGCGGGCGCCAGCCCGTACCCGATGCGCAGCCCGGCCAGCCCCTGGATCTTCGAGAAGGTCCGCATCACCACGACGTTGCGCCCCTCGCGCACGTACTTCAGCGTGTCCGGCGGCGAGTCGAGGAACTCGTGGTAGGCCTCGTCGAAGACCACGATGACCCCGTCTGGCACGCGGTCCATGAAGCGGTCGATGTCCCCCTCCCCGACCATCGTGCCGGTCGGGTTGTTCGGGTTGGCGACGAAGACCTGGCGCGTGCGATCGGTGATCGCGCCAGCCATCGCGTCCAGGTCATGGACGTACCCCGGGTCGGGGACCTCGACGGTCACCGCGCCGAACAGCGTCGCCATCAGCTTGTAGACCACGAAGGCGTGGTCGGCGACGACGACCTCGTCCCCCGGCCTGAGGAAGGCGTGCCCGACGAACTCGATGATCTCGTTCGAGCCGTTGCCGAGCACCACGTTCTCCATCCCCAGCCCGAACTTGTCGGCGATCGCGTTGCGCAGTTTCCAGCCCCCCCCATCCGGGTAGATGTTCATCTCGCCAGCCACCGCACGCATCGCCTCCACCGCCTTCGGCGACGGGCCGAGCGGGTTCTCGTTGGAGGCCAGTTTGATGATCTCCTCCGGCCGTAGCCCCAGCTCGCGCGCCACGTCCTCGATCGGCTTGCCCGGCTCGTACGGGACGAGGTCGCGCAGCTGGGGGTTGGCGAAGTCGCAGGGCTGGGACATGGCGCAACTCTGGGGCCGGGGGGGCGAAAGGAAAGGGCAAAAACGGCCGGGCACCCCTACGGTTGCCGCGGGTCGAAGCCCCGCGGAAACTTCGGCGAAACCGTCGCCCCAGCGCGCCCCCCGGGGGGCTGTCGCCACCCCCTCTCCTTCTGCGCCCCCTACTCGGAGGCGGTGCGTTTCTTGAACTCCTCCTCGGTGATGCGGACGAGGTGGAGGACCCCGCCCTCCTCCTCGATCAGCTGCAGCTTGTCGCCGTCGACGATGGCCTTCCCCTTCTCGATTTCGCCGTCGGCATCCTTGATCTCCGCCGTGATCGTCCCGGTCTTCTCGTCGGTCGAGGTGATCTTATAGGTCGACTCCATCGGCCCCGCCGGCCCGAACACGAAGGTCCTGGAACCGTCGAAGTGGATCGCCATCTTGCCCGCCATCTCGGCCGCCTGCTCCTTCACCGCCTTCAACATCTCCGGGTTGGCCTTCACCTCCTCCGGCATCTCGGCCAGCATCATCTCGGCCATCTTGTCGGGCACGGGCGCCCAGTAGCCGACCAGCTGGTCGGCCAGCGGTTTCGCCTCAGCCTTGCCGGCATCAGCTGCCTCACCCGCCCACAGGCAGGTGGCGGAGAGGGAGAGGAGGGCGAGGGCGATCTTGGGCAGTTTCATGGCTGGGGTATTGGTGTAGGGTTAGGGTGTAAAGATAGGTTTCGGAGTCCCGCTGGCGACAGGTGGACCGCCACGCTGGGACAGCGCCAACAGGCGCCCTGGAAGCCCCCGCGTCAAGGCGATATCACTCCCCGGGGCCACCGCCTAGCCCCCGAAGCCCTGCGCGATCGGGATACGCCGGCCGGCGCCGAAGGCCTTGCTGGTCACGCGCAGGCCCGGCGCGGCCTGGCCGCGTTTCCACTCGTTCAGATCGACGCGCCGCGCCACCCAGCGGACGGTCTCCTCGTCGTATCCCTGCGCCACGATATCGGAGCAGCTGAGCGCGCGCTCCACATACCGCTCTAGGATCTGGTCGAGCAGCCCGTACTCCGGCAGCGTGTCCTGGTCGCGCTGGTCCGGGCGCAGCTCGGCGCTAGGCGGCTTGTCGATGGTGCTCCACGGGATGATCTCGCGCTCGCGGTTGATCCAGCGCGACAGCTCGTAGACGCTCGTCTTCGGCAGGTCGCTGATCACCGCCAGGCCGCCGCACATGTCGCCGTAGATGGTGCAGTAGCCGACCGCCAGCTCGCTCTTGTTGCCGGTCGACAGCAACATGTGGCCGAGCTTGTTGGAGATGGACATCAGGATCAGACCGCGGACGCGCGCCTGCATGTTCTCCTCCGTCACGTCCTCGCGGCGCCCCTCGAACAAGGGGGCGAGCGAGGCCTTGAGGCGTTCGAAGGCCCCCTCGATCGGAACCGTCTCGCAGCGGATCCCGAGGTGGGCGGCCAGCGCGACCGAGTCGTCGACGCTCCCCGCCGAGCTGTACTGGCTCGGCATCGTGACGCCGAGAACGTTCCCCGCGCCCAGCGCCTCCGCCGCCAGGGCGGCGGTCAGCGCCGAGTCGATCCCTCCGCTGAGCCCGACCACGGCGCTGCGGAAACCACATTTGTGGAGGTAGTCGCGCAGGCCGAGCACCAGCGCCCCATGCAGCTCCCCCATCGGGTCGGCGGGGACGAACTCGCCGCCGGCGCCCCCGGCCACATCGACCACCTCCAGGTGCTCCTCGAAGCCCTCGCACTGCAGGAGCACGCCCCCGTCTGCGCCGAGCGCGACCGAGTTGCCGTCGAAGACCAGCTGGTCGTTGCCCGCGACCGCGTTGCAGTAGACCACCGGGCACCCGATACGGCGGGCGAGGAAGGCCAACATCGAATAGCGCTCGGCGGGCTTGCCGCTGTGGAACGGCGAGGCGCTGAGGTTGAGCAGAAGGTCGATGCCGCGCTCCGCCAGCGCCCCCGGCGGGTCTTTGACGTAGAGCTTGGACGGCAGGAAGTCCTCGCTCCAGACGTCCTCGCAGATCGTCACCCCGATGCGGCGTCCGCCGACCTCGAGCGGCTCGACCTCCTCCGCCGGCTGGAAGTAGCGCGCCTCGTCGAACACGTCGTAGGTGGGCAGCAGGCACTTGCTGCGCGTCTCGATCCCGCGCCCGGCGGCGAGCAGCGCGACGGCGTTGCGGAACGGCTTCCCCACCGACCCTGTATGGTGGTCGACATATCCCACCAGCAGCGGCACCTCGCCGACCTCGGCGTGCAGCCCCCCGAGGGCCGCCAGGGTCTCCGGGACGAACCGCGACTTGAAGACGAGGTCGCGGGGCGGGTAACCCGTCAGGGACAGCTCCGGGGTCACCACCAGTTCCGCGCCGCGCCCGACCAGCTCCCGGTAGGCGGAGAGTATACGCTCCGCGTTGCCCGACAGGTCGCCGACGACATGGTTCAGCTGCGCGATACCGATCTTCATCGTTGCCGACACTACGTCATCCGAAAGCGAGCGCCACCCCTCGCCCTGGGGGCCCGGCGGGCGCCCCCGCCGGCGGCATCTACTCCACCGGCAACGCCGGCGGCGGCTTGCCGCCCTCCACAGCCGCCGCCGCCGCCCCGGCCGTCGCGGCCCCGCGGGCCGACAGCTTCGTCTCGTAGTCGGGGAGGTAGTACGCCCGGCGGTCGAGCCTGAACGACCAGCGGGCGAAGTCCGTCTTGCGCTCGCCGCGCCGCCGCAGCGAGAGGTTCACCGTACACTCCTCGGCGCGCAGGCGCCGCACCGGCGTCCACGACACCACGCCGCTGACCGGGTCGAAGGTGGCCGGCACCGTCCCGAAACCGCCGACCTTCATCACCACCGAACCCGGTTCGATGTCGCCGAGGCCGGAGAGGTCCGCCCAGATGGTGGGCAGCCGGTCGGCGACCACCGCCCCGTCCTCCGGCCACACGCGGACCGGCGCCCCGGCGCCCCCCTCGCCGTCGGCGGCCAACAGGCTGTTGCTGTCGGCGAGCCCGCCGCCGCCGCTGAAGTTCGTCCCGGCGTTCCAGTTGATGTCGTTGTTGCCGTGGATGATGTAGCGGGGCAGCTCCATGGCGGGGCTCTCGAAGCCGGCCTTCGCCCCGTTGACCGTCACAGCGGAGGTGTAGCCCGCCTCCGCCACCAGCTCCGCCAGCGCCGCGCTATACTCGCCGTAGGGGTAGGCGAAGCTCGTCACCTCGACACCGAACCTCTGCTCCAACGCGGCCTTCGAGCCCTCCACCTCGGCCTCCAGCCAGTCGCCGTAACCGTCGCCGAGCCGGCGCTTGGCGCGGACGAGGAAATCGTGGCTGATGCTGTGGCTGCCGAGCTCGCCGCCCGCCTCGATCAGCTCGACGACCTGCGCGTCGGTGAGCGTGCGCCCGCCGCCCCCTAGAAAATTCATGTAGACATAGAAAGTGAACGGGTAACCCAGCTCGCGGAAGATCGGCAGGGCGTGGGTGTACAGGTCGTTGTAGCCGTCGTCGATGGTGATCACGACGCAGCGCTCGGGGACCGGGCGCTCGCCCCGCCGCCAGGCCATGTAGTGCGAGAGCGAGATCACCGGCACCCCCGCCTCCTTCAGCGCGAACATCTGCTCGCGGAATTTCGGCACCATGATGCGCATCTCCCCGGGGCTGCCCCCGGTGATGAACTGGTGGTAGCCGAGGATGGTCACCTTCGCGGTCTTGTCGATGATCGGCTCGACCTGCGCCGGGTCGATCTCCATCGGCTCCGGGGTCAGGTCGACCTCCTCAAGCGGCTCCGGCGGGACGGCCCCCGCCCCGGCATCGCCCCCCTCGTCCGGGCGATCGCAGCCGACAAACGGTAGCGCCAGGCCGAAAAAGCAGGTCGCTGCTGCGATGTGCCTCGCTTCGCCTAATGTCATCGCGGGACCCTAGCCGATCTGCCCGAGCATGGAAAGCGGCAGTCGGCGAATCCCCAGCCACCCGCCACACCGGATCCCCATATCCCCTTCAAAAGGCCATCCCTGGCGCCAATCCTCCACGCTCCAAGACCAGGCACCACAACATGTAGGTTTTCGAAAATTTAAAAACACAACATGTTGTGGCCTTCTGGAATTTACCTTGTGGAGGAAGCCGCCCGAGCCCTATCGTCCCGCTGCTTGATTTTTCGACCTCTCCTCCACCCCATCTCATCCGCCACCCGATGCGTCTCAAATCGCTAAAGCTGCACGGTTTCAAATCGTTCGCCAACAAGACCGACTTCGAGTTCCACCCCGGTGTCACCGGCATCGTCGGCCCGAACGGCTGCGGGAAGTCGAACGTGGTGGACGCCATCCGCTGGGTTCTCGGCGAGACCTCCGCCAAGGCGCTGCGCGGCGGCGAGATGGCGGACGTCATCTTCAACGGCACCGACAAGCGCAAGCCCGTCGGCATGGCCGAGGTCACCCTCGTCCTCGCCGACTGCGAGGATGCGCTGGGCGTGGACTACAACGAGGTCGCCCTGACCCGCAGGGTGTTCCGCGACGGGAAGGGCGAATACCGCCTCAACGGCACGGTCTGCCGGCTGCGCGACATCCACGAGCTGCTGATGGACACCGGCATCGGCAGGACGGCGTACTCGATCATGGAGCAGGGCAAGATCGACCTGCTGCTCAGCTCGAAACCGGAGGACCGGCGCACGGTGTTCGAGGAGGCGGCCGGGATCACCAAGTTCAAGAGCCAGAAGAAGGAGGCCCTGCGCAAGCTCGAGTACACCGAGGCGAACCTGTTGCGGATCACCGACATCATCGAGGAGGTCAAACGGCAGATCAACTCCCTCAACCGCCAGGCCAACAAGGCGCGGCGCTACCAGGAGCTGCTCGGCGACGTGCGCGTCCTCGACACCCACTACAGCCACCGCCAGTTCACCGAGCTGGACGGGGAGAGGGGCGAGCTCTCGACCTCCGTCGGGTCCCTCGCCCAGGGCATCGCCGACACCGGCGCCGCCATCGGGGACAAGGAGTCGGCCATCGTCGAGGCCCGCGACGCCCTCGCCGCGCTCGAGTCGGAGATCTCCGCGCGCCGCGAGGAGCTGATCGAGACCCAGAACCGCATGTCGGCCGCCGCCAGCCGGATCGGCTTCAACGAGGAGCGGCACACCGAGCTGGAGGGCCTGGTGAACCAGAACTCGGAAGACGTGGAGAAGACGCGGGCGACCCTCGGCAAGGAACAGTCCGAGCTCGCGGCGACCACCGAGGCGCTCCAGCGGGTCGCCGAGAACATCGCCCACCAGCGGTCCCAGCTCGAGGAGCACGAGACGATCACCGCCGAGTTGCGCACCCGCCGCACCGGGCTCGAGGGGGAGTCGCGCCAGCTCGCCGCCGGGGCGACCCGCCTGGAGGCCGAGATCGCCAAGCTTCAGGCGGAGATCGGATCGTCGGCCCAGCAGAGCGATAGCGACAAAGAGCGGTCCGCCTACCTGGTCGGCGAGATCGCCGGGCTGGAGAAGGAGCACGCCGAGCGGGAGGCGGAGTTCGAACGCCTCGGGCGGGAGATCTCGACGGCCGCCGACGGCCTCGGCGAGAGCGAGACCCACCTGGCGCTGGCGGAGAAAGACTACCGCGAGGCGCGCGACGACCGCGACCGGCTCGGCCGCGAGCTCGCCGACCTCCATCGCGAGCTCGCCGAGAAGGAATCCCGCCTCGAGGTCCTCAAGGGGCTGATGGCGGAGGGCGAGGGGCTCGAGAAGGGGACCCAGGCGGTGCTCGGCGGGATCGACCCGAACGACCCGAACCGCACCTCCGTACGCGGCATGCTCAGCTCGTTCATCGAAGTCGATCAGGGCTTCATCCCGGCGATCGAGGCGGCCCTCGGCAACCGCCTGCAGACCATTTTGGTGCGCGACCCCGAGGCGGCGGAGCAGGCCATCGACGCGCTCGCCGCGGGCCGCCTGGGGCGCGCCAGCATCGTGCCCGAAAGTTTCATCCCCGCGGCCGGGGACCGCCAGATGATGTCTCTGCCGGCGGGCGTCGAGGCCTGGGCGCTGGACAAGGTGCGCGCTGCGGACAACGTCCGCCCGCTCCTCGAGCACCTCCTCGAGCGCACCCTGGTGGTGCGCGACGTCCATACCGCCCTGGGGCTGCGCCACCAGCTGCCCGGGTACGGCCTGGCGACGCTCGACGGCAGCTTCGTCAGCCCGGAGGGGATCCTGGAGGGCGGCGCGGGCGCGGCCGACGAGGCGAGTTCGCTGCTGGCGCGGCTCAACGAGATCCGCGAGCTCGAGGTCGAGACCTCGGCGCTCAACGACCGGCTCGGGGAACGCCAGCTCGGGATCGAGCAGGTCGAGCAGCGCGTCGCCGAACTCTCCAAGCGTGTCGACGCGTGCCGGGAGCGCCTGCAGGCGGCGAAGGTGAACCACTCCACCCTCGAGGGGAAACGCTCGCTGCTCGAGCGCGAACGCGAGGGGCTCGACTCGAAACTCGAGGGCGTCCGCTGGGAGCAGGGGGAGGTGCGCCGGCGCCAACAGGGGCTGGAGGACAAGGTCGCCGGCCTGCGCGAGACCGAGTCGGCGCTGGCCGGGGAGCTCGCCACCGCCGCCCAGCGGCGCGCGGAGGTCGACTCCAGCCTGGCCGAGGCCGAACGGCAGGAGGCCGAGTCCGCCGAACTGCTCGGCGAGCTGCGCACCTCGATGGCCGTGGAGGAACAGTCCCAACAGGCGTTGCAGGAACAGAAAGCCCCGATCGCCGCGCGCATGGGCGAGCTGGAGGCCGCCATCCAACGCCGCGAGACGGAGATCGCCAGCTACCGCGGGCGCATCGAGAACGCCGACGCGGAAAACGGCCAGCTGCGCGAAGAGATCGCCACGCTCACCGGGCAAGCCGAGGCGCTGGGCACCGCCCTCGGGGACGTCACCGAGCAGCGGAAGGGCCGCCAGGAGGCGGTCGACCAGGCCGAGTCGACCGTGAGGGAGGCGCGGCAGGAGCTGGCGGCGCTCACCGAGCAGCGCGGCAAAGAGGAGGTCAAGATCACCCAGATCGACCTCCGGATCGAGAGCATCAGCGACGCCATCCGCCAGCGCTACGGCATCGAGCTCGCCCATTTCGAACCGGATAGCCACGCCCTGCTGGCCGCGATCGAGGATCAGAAAAAGGCCCACTCGCGGCGCGAGAAACGCCGCTCGACCATGGAGTCGAAACGGGCGGCGGCCGGGGACGACGACACCGCCGCGGATGACGACGCCACCCTAGAGGTCGAAGCCGAGGCCGAACCCGCCACGGCCGGCGCGCACGACTCCGGGGACGAGGTGGCCGATGCCGCCCTCCCCGACGAGGACGGCCCCGACTGGGCCTTCGTCGAGACGGTCATCGGCGAGCTCAAGCAGCGGCTCGACTCGATGGGGCCGGTCAACCTGGACGCCATCGAGGAGTTCGAGGCCCTCGAGGAACGCTACGAGTTCCTGACCAAAGAACACGACGACCTCGTCAACTCCAAGGAGGACCTGCACAAGGTGATCGTGAGGATCAACAAGGAGACCCGCACCCTGTTCACGGAGACCTTCGAAAAGGTGCGGGAGAACTTCAAGACGGTGTTCAAGGAGCTGTTCGGCGACCAGGGGCGCGCCAACCTCATCCTGCTCGACGAGGGGGACCCGCTGGAGAGCGGCATCGAGGTGATGGCGAAACCGCCCGGCAAGAAACCGCAGTCGATCACCCTCCTGTCCGGCGGCGAGCGCTCGATGACCGCGGTCGCCCTGCTGTTCTCGATCTACATGGTCAAGCCCAGCCCGTTCTGCGTGCTCGACGAGCTCGACGCCCCGCTCGACGAGGCGAACATCGGCCGCTTCCTCAAGATGCTCGAGCGCTTCACCGACGACAGCCAATTCGTCATCGTCACCCACAACAAGCGCACCATGAACCGCTGCGAGGTGATGTACGGCGTCACCCAGGAGGACTTCGGGGTAAGCAAGCTGATCGGGATGAAGCTCACCTCCTCGGAGGAGACGCCCGCGGCGGTGACCAGTTAGCCGGGGCCGGCCGGGACGACGAACTCCAACCCCCTCCGCTCGGCGGCCCCGATCACCCGCGGCAGCAGCTCGAGCAGCAGGCTCCCCCCGTCCGGGGTCCGCCTCCGTTCGTGCAGCAGGACGATCGCCCCCGGCCGCAGGCCCGCCTCGATCCGCCGCAGGATCGCCTCGACGTCGCCACACGTCCCGTCGTACCCCCGGACGCTCCAGCCGATCAGGGTCAGCCGGTGGCGACGAAGGATCGGGTGCACGAACGGGTTGCGCATGCCGGCGGGTGCCCTGAACAGGGCCGGCGCCTCGCCGAGCACCGACTCCAGGTCGCGGCCGCCCCCGACGATCTCCTCGCCGAGCCGGCGCGGCCCCAGCCGCCAGAACGAACCGGCCGGGTGGCTGCGGGTGTGGTTGCCGATCCCGTGCCCGCGGTCGGCGACCTCCGCGACCAGCTCCGGCTCCGCCACCACCCGCTCGCCGACGAAGAAGAAGGTCGCGCGCGCCCCATGGGACTCCAGGAGATCCATCGCGGCGCGGGTGTGGTCGCCGTCGGGCCCGTCGTCGATCGTCAGCCAAACCTGCGGGCGTCCGCTGTCGATCTCCGTCCTCACCGGCCCCCACCACCGACACGACGGCGACAGGGTCGCCACCAGGGTCAGCATGTGGGTGAGGAACATGCCGAGGAAAGGCACCCAACCGAAACCGGACACCACCCAGGCGACGGGGGCGACCACGTTCGCGGCGATCAGCAAACGGCGCATCACGCCCCCTCCTCGTCGGTGATCTGCCATATCTTCCGCAGCGGCCAGGCGAGCGCCTCCACGACGACGAAGGCCAACCAGGGGTAGGCCAGCGGGGCGCCCGACAGGAGCCCGGCCAGGGCGAGGCTCGCGCCGGTCCCGACCCCGTGGAAACTCGCCCGGGCGGGCGGGGGCAGCAACCCGGCGCGCTGCGCGAGCTCCCCCAGCCCGACCCACGAAAACCCGAAGATGTGCAGCAGCACGAATGCCCCCGGGACAGCAAACAACCAGGCCCAGCCGCCGAGCGGCGCCTCCATCCAGCGCACCGCCACCCCCAACAACGCCAGGCCGGCGAGCGACGACAACGCGTAGGTCTCGACCCCGCTGCCCCTCCGCGCCGCGGGCAGTTCCCCCTCGACACCCGGCCGCGGAGGTGCACCGCCGGCGCTGGCCAGCTTGGCGATCCACCAGAAGGTCGCCGACCGCGGCGTCCCGTCGAACACCTCGTCCGCCCTCATCGCCCGCCCCCCCTGCCGCCGGTGAACACTTCCTCAAACACGAACCACTGGAACCACGAGTCCCGCAGAACCTCTTCGAGCTCCGCGCACCAGGTGGCGATCCCGTCCCGCATGACCCGTGTGCGCTCGCCCCGCGCGCCGCGCATCTCGAACGGCTCGCAGACCCGGACGCGGTAGCGGCGCCAGCCGTCACGGATGATGAACATCGGCCATACCGGCGCGCCGCTGGCCATCGCCAGCGCGAACGGCCCCTTCGGCAGCCGCACTTCCCCCCCGAACAGACACCCGGTGGCCGGCGACACATCGAACAGGACCCGGTCCCCCTGCAGCGCGACGAGCTCGCCGGCCGCCAGCAGCGCGGCGAGCTCCACCCCGAGCATCCCCCCCCCGGCGTTGTAGCGGACCGAGAACGCCTCCGACTCCTGCCCCTTGCGGCGCCCCTCGTAGTGACGCTGTAGCTCGGCCTCGCGCTCCGGCGCACGCACCGCGTTCAGACGCCTCCCGAACCGCCCGGCAAACACCGGCGCGGCGAGGTCATAGTTGCCCATGTGCGCGGTGAGCACGATCCCCCCACCCTCGCTCGCCGCCAGCTCCCGAAACGCCCCCAGCCCCTCGATCCGCCAGTCGATGATATCCTGTCCGCCCCCGGCACGCGTCGCGTCCGTCAAGGTCCAGGCGAAATTCCAGACCACGCGGAACGCCCCAACCCACGCCGCCCAGGGTGGTCGGTCGGGGAACATCGCCCGCAGGTTGCGGACTAAAGCGCGCCGCTGCGGGGCGCAGACGAGGAAGAAGACCACCGACCAGCCGCCGACGAACAACGGCTCCAGCCAGCCCGGGCAATGCCGGACCCCCCACTCCATAAAACGCGTCCAGAAGTCGCCGTAGACGGAGAATCGGCGGAGGAGTCGGGGCGGGGGCATCGGCGGGAGGCGGCAACCCTAGCACGGACTGCAGCGGCCGGCCCGCGGCGGCGCCCGCTCTTGCGCCTTTAAAATCCCCGCCCACACGCTAGGTTGCAGAACCCGATGCGCGAACCACAGTACGACGTCATCATCCTCGGCGGCGCCTTCTCCGGCGCCGCCAGCGGCGTCATGCTCAAACGGGCGCGCCCCGAGCTGCGGGTTCTGATCATCGAGAAGTCCACCGAGTTCGACCGCAAGGTCGGCGAGTCGACCTCGGAGGTCGCCGGCTGCTTCCTCAGCCGCGTGCTGGGCCTGCAGGACCACCTCGCCCGCGAGCACATCACCAAGCACGGGCTGCGGATGTGGTTCAACGGTGAGGGGAACACCTGCCCCTCACGCTGTTCGGAGGTCGGCCCCTACTACCAGGTCCGCCTGCCGACCTTCCAGGTGGACCGCAGCCGGCTCGACTCCCACCTCCTCGACCTCGCGACCTCGCTCGGCTGCGAGGTCTGGCGCCCGGCCACTGTCCGCGACCTGCGGCTCGGGGGGCTCGGGGACAACACGGTCGCCGTCCAGCGCGACGGCGAGGAGGTCGAGGTGACCTCCCGCTGGATCCTCGACGCCTCCGGCAAGGCCGCCCACATCGCGCGCAAGTTCGGCCACCTGCGCAAGCTCGACGACCACCCCACCACCGCGATCTGGGCCCGCTTCAAAAACGTTCGCGACCTCGACGACGCCGGCCTCAACTCCCGTTTCCCAGACTTCGCGAAAGCCGTCCGGGGATCGCGCGGACAGGCCACCAACCACCTCATGGGCTACGGCTGGTGGTGCTGGATCATCCCGCTACAGAACGGCGAGGTCAGCGCGGGCCTGACCTATGACACCCGCCTCTTCTCCCCGCCGGCGGGCGGGTCGCTCACCGAGCGGCTCCACCGGCACCTGGTCTCCCACCCCATCGGCCGGGAGATGTTCGGCGAGGCCACCCCCGTCCCGAAAGACACCCGGACGTACTCCGGGCTCCCCTACTACTCCGCAGAACCCGCGGGCGACGGCTGGTTCTGCCTGGGCGACGCCGCCGGGTTCATCGACCCGCTCTACAGCCAGGGGCTCGACTACTGCTCCCATGCGGTCTACTTCGCCACCACCATCATCGCCCGGGATGCCGAAGGTCAACCGATCGACGGCGCCGTAGACGACTACCGCGACCAGTTCGTTACCTCCTATTTCCGCTGGTTCCAGGCGCTCTATCGCGACAAATACCGCTACCTCGGCGACGCCGAGCTGATGAACATCGCCTTCCTGCTCGATATCGGAACCTACTTCATCGGTCCGGTACGGCTCGTATACGACGAAACGGATACGGAATTCGCCCGCTTCCCTTATTATGGAAAGGGCGGGAAAATATTTGCTAAATTCATGAGCCTATACAACCGGCGGCTCGGAGCCATCGCCGATCGGCGGCGCGCGGCGGGTCGCTATGGCCAGCGCAACCTAGATCACCGATACCTCCTCAAAGAGGGCTTCTCCCCCTGCAAGCGGGCGGCTTCGAAGATCATCCTCAAGGGCATCTTCCGGTGGATGGGGGTCGAAATCCGATCCCTCTTCCTGCCCAGGGTGGCGAAATCCCCGGCGCCGGTCGCTGATCCGAGCCCCGAGGCATCACGCTAAGGCCTGATAGTGAGGGGGCGACACCTTTGTGGGGGAAAAGTCTCGCCAGCCCTCCAATTTTCGGTTGCGCCGCCCCCATACACGAATACTATCCATCCTGAGGCGGCCCGGTTGGTCTCTCCTGTAAGTTTCGTGGGGGTTTCTTGCAGAAGAATTGATCGGGCCGCCTTTTTTGTACCCATGTCCCACGGTCGGCCCCAGTTGGCGAAGGGTGGGGTGCGGGCGGCAGGATGCCGCCCCCCCAATAGACATGGCTCCGACAGGAGGGGCGGCATCTTGCCGCCCATGGGGTACGCATCTCTGCGAGCGGGGAGCCGGATCCTGTCGACTCGCTCACGCTCGTCGCTACCCCCATCCGCCGATGCGTTTGGCGACCCCCGCCTTTGCGTGAACACGCCCTAGGCAGGCTCGGCCACGGCAGCTTGTTGAAGGAGGCGAAGGTGCTCTCGCCGTTGGTGATCGCGTGCCTCCCAAACTCCAGCTGCACCGCCACCTTCACCAGGCAGCTGAGCAGGATCACCCACAGGGCGACGAACCCCGCCTTCGCCCCCAGGACGGTCGTCGCCACCAACTCGCCGGAACCGACGATCGACGCGGAGAGCACGAAACCCGGCCCCAGATGCCTGAGCATCCCACGCAGATCCGTCGGGGGTTCCTGGATCCGGGACTCGTCGAGAGCATAGGGGTCGCTAGATTGCATCGCGGGGAAACGCCCCTTACCCTGCGTAGGAGCCTTGCAGAACAAAAGCAAAACTCTCCGGCTCGCGCTGGCTCTATCCCTCGGCGCAGGCTGGGGCGCCGCGGCGAGGGAAGGCCCTCCGGTCGAGGAGGGGCGCCGCTTCTGGGCCTTCCAGCCCCCGGCGACACCGGCGGTGCCAGAGGTCGCGATGGGGGCTTGGCCGGACGGCGACATCGACCGTTTCGTCCTCGCCGGGCTGGAGGCACAAGGCCTGGCGCCCGCCCCGCCGGCCAGCAGGCGCACCCTCGCCCGCAGGCTCTACTTCGACCTGATCGGCCTGCCGCCCCCCCCCGCGGAGATCGACCGCTTCGTCGCCGACCCCGGCTCCGATGCCTACGGGGATCTGGTCGACCGCCTACTCGCCTCGCC
>JANQMB010000267.1 GCA_028280355.1 Verrucomicrobiales bacterium | reverse complement strand
CGCTGGCGGCCGCGCGCTATTTCGCCAGGAGCCGGCCCGCGTACGGGGCGGCCGGCACCGCTGGGGGGGAGGGGGGGGCCTAGGATGTTGTTGGACGCCCTCAGCGTCGCCCTGATCGTCAGCGGGCTGTTCTTTTTCTTCGGCGCCGTGGTGGGGCTGGTGCGGTTCCCCGACTTCTACACCCGCATGCACGCCGCCGGGAAGGGCGACACCTTGTCGACCTTGCTCATCACCGCCGGGATGGCGATCCAGGTCCTCCAGCATATCCACGGCCCGGTCGAGGCGCTGGTGGCGATCAAGGTGCTCGCCATCGGCCTGTTCATCATGCTGACCAGCCCCACCAGCACGCACGCGCTGATGAAGGCCGGGTACGACGACGGGATCGAGCCGGTGGTGAAGCACGGCATGCGCGGCGTCCGCGACCTCGGTGGACCGTTCCTGGAGGGCGCCCGACCCGCGCCCGCCGAGGCCGAGCCCGCCGCGGCGGGCGGGGCGAAGAAGAAGGCCGCCCCACGCAAGAAGACCCCGGCGCGGAAGGCCGCTTCCAAAAAAACCGCCGCCAAGAAGGCCACAAAGAAGAAGGCCACAAAGAAGGCCGCCCGCAAGAAGGCGGCCAAGAAGAAATCTCCCCGTGACGAAAACTAGCTCCCGCCTACCGACCCCCGGCCCGAACCCCCGCCCGTAGGGCGGCCCGCATGATCTGGCAATTCGACATCATCATCCTGATCTTCATGGTCGTCACCGCGGTCATCGCGCTGCGGGTGAAGGACCTGTTGGCGGCCTCGATGGTGTTCGGCATCTACTCGTTCCTGATCTGCCTGCTGTGGGCGGAGATGGGCGCGGTGGACGTCGCCTTCACCGAGGCGACCGTCGGCGCCGGGGTCTCCACCGTCATCATGGTCGCGACCGTGTTCTCCACCCGCCGGAGGTCGAAGGACTGACGCCGGCGCCGCGGGCCCTCGCCGAAAACCCAACACTGAAAACTAGCAAATCTCTTTGAAGCTCTTCGGTCTCATCGCGGTCATCATCGTCGGGGCGCTGCTGCTCTCGGCGACCGGCGACTTCCCCGATTTCGGCGACCCGCAATCGCCGGCCAGCGCGTCCCCGCTCTCGACCCACTACATCGAGGGCTCGGTGTATGAGACGAAGGTCCCGAACCTGGTCACCGCCGTGTTGGCCGACTACCGGGGTTTCGACACCATGTTCGAGACGGTGGTGATCTTCGTGGCGGGGATCGGCATCATCGCGGTCCTGCGGGCCTTCGGCACCCCGGCGGCCGAGCTCCCGGAGGGGGGGGGCGAGGAGGGGGACGACGACCTGATCATCCGCACCACCTGCAACCTGGTTTTCCCGGTGATCCAGGTGTTCGCGCTCTACGTGGTGGCGCACGGGCACCACAGCCCCGGCGGCGGGTTCCAGGGCGGCGTCATGTTGGGGGCGAGCTACATCCTGCTCGCCCTGTCCTGCGGGCTGCCGGCGGCCAAGCGGAGGCTCGGCGAGCGCCAGACGATCGTGCTGGCGGCGATCGGGGTGATCGTGTTCGCCGGCTGGGGGGTCGCCTGCGTCCTGTTCGGGGGGAACTTCCTCGACTACGCGGCGCTCGACCCGATCATCCCGGGCGACGTCCAGATGGCGCGCTCGCACAGCATGTTGGGGGTCGAGATCGGCGTCGCCTTCACCGTGACCGCGATCATGTTCGTCATCTACGCCAACCTGTCCACCCGCGGCCGGCTGCGGGACGGCCTCTAGACCATGGAACCCGCGCTCGCCAGCTTCCTCCAGGAGCAGATCGTCCCGAAGTTCAACTACTGGGTCTACGTGGTCCTGATGATGATCGGGCTCTATGCGATGATCGCGAAGAACAACCTGATCAAGAAGCTGATCGGGATGTCGATCTTCCAGACGGCGATCATCCTCTTCTACGTCTCGGTGGGGGCCAAAGACGGCGCCGGGATCCCGATCCTCGACCACCACACCTACGAGCACGCGCTGGAGCACCCGGGCGACGAGCACATCGACAGGGACGGGTACGCCAACCCCCTGCCGCACGTCCTCATGCTGACCGCCATCGTCGTCGGCGTCAGCACGCTGGGGCTGGCGCTGGCGATCGCGCAGCGCATCTTCACCTCCTTCGGCAGCATCGAGGAGGACGAGATCCTGGAGAAGTTACAGCCGGGCGGACATGATTGAGTTCTTCGGCTTCCTCGCCCACCAGGCGCCGCTGGTGACCGTCCTCGCCCCGGCGTTCGGGGCGCTGCTGGTGACGCTGTTCGGCCGCGGCAAGGCGGAGGCCGGGCTGCCCCTGGCGCTGATCTCGCTGTCGCTTTCCTCGGTTGGCGCCGTGGTCACGCTGTTCCACGTGTTGGCCTCGGGCGGCGAGCTGCGCTACCGCCTCGGCGGCTGGGCGCCCCCGTTCGGCATCGAGTATCGCATCGACGCGCTGGCGGCGCTGACCGCCGCCGCGGTGGTCCTCGTCGGCCTGGTCAACGCGGTGTTCTCGAAGACCCGGGTGGCCGCGGAGGCGGGCGAGAAGGCGCCGTTCTTCTACACGCTCTACCTGTTCCTGCTGGCCGGGCTCTGCGGCATCGTGTTCACCAACGACGCCTTCAACCTCTACGTCCTGATCGAGATCACCTCGCTGACCAGCTACGCGCTGATCGCGATGGGCAACCGGCGGGCGGCGCTGTCGAGTTTCAACTACGTGATCATGGGGACGGTCGGCGCCTCCCTCTACCTGCTGGGCGTCGGCTACCTCTACATCAAGACGGGGACGCTCAACATCGACGGCATGCGCGCGGCGATGGCCGAGGCGGGGATCTGGGGGGACGCCAGCATCACGGTGGCCTTCATCCTGATCCTCGTCGGCCTGTGGACCAAGATGGCCTTCTTCCCGCTGCACGGCTGGATGCCGAACGCCTACTCCTACGCGCCGACCGCGGTCGGCACGCTGATGGCGCCGCTGATGACCAAGGTCATGGTCTACGTGATGCTGCGGGTGATGCTGTTCGCCTTCGGGGCGGACTTCAGCTACGGGGGCGCCGGCTGCGGCGACATCGTCGTGGCGCTGTCGACCGTCGCCATCGTCGCCGGCTCGCTGCTGGCGCTGGCGCGCTCCGACATCAAGAAGATGCTGACCTACCTGATCGTCGCGGAGGTCGGCTACATGGTCGGCGGCGCCTGGGTCGGCAACGAGGCCGGCCTGACGGGGGCGGCCTACCACATCCTCTCGGACGCGGCGATGACCTTCTGCCTGTTCATGGCTGTCTCGATCATCGTCTTGCGCACCGGCGACCACCGGCTGACCGCCTTCACCGGGCTGTTCAGGAAGATGCCGCTGACCATGATAGGGTTCACGGTGGGGGCGCTGTCGATGATCGGCCTGCCCCCCACCTGCGGCTTCTTCAGCAAGTGGTACCTGGTCGGCGGCGGGATCGAGGCCGGCCGCTGGGACTACGTCGTCGCGCTGCTGTTCTCCAGCCTGGTCAACGCGGTCATCTTCTTCCGCATCTTCGAGCGCGCCTATTTCGGCGAGATGGACGAGCCGGCGCCCGCCGGGGACGACGCCGACTCCCGCCCGTCCCAGCCGCTCGAACGGGTGCCGTGGTCGATGCTCGTGCCGCTGTTCCTCGCCGCGGCGGCGGTGCTGCTGGTCGGCCTCTTCAACAACACCCTCGCCGGATGGCTGCGCGCGGCCCTGGCGATCTGAACCAGTTTTAAGTGTTAGGTTTTAAGTTTTAAGCAAGAGAGGATCTCCCAACTTACCTAGATGTGCGGATGCGTGAACTTAACCACTTAAAACTTAAAACTTAAAACTCACCGAATGGTCCAAGACTCCTACCTCCCGCTCCTCGCCTTCCTGGTCTCGCTCTGCGCGGTGCCGGCGATCGTGTGGTTGCGGAGGGCCCCGAACCGGCGCGAGGCGGCCACCTTCGTCGCCGCGTTCCTCAAGTTCGGCTTCGTGCTGGCGATGTTGCCGGCGGTGCTGGGGGGGGAGGTCTTGCGCTTTTGCTTCTTCGAGATCCTGCCCGGCCTGCCGCTCGAGTTCCGCGTCGATGGGCTGGGGCTCGCCTTCGCCCTGGTCGCCTCCGGCCTGTGGATCGTCACCTCCCTGTATTCTGTGGGCTATATGCGCGGGGCGGGGGAGGGGAACCAGACGCGCTTCTTCGTCTGTTTCGCCATCTCGCTGAGCGCCACCATGGGCGTCGCCTTCGCCGGCAACCTGTTCACGCTCTACGTCTTCTACGAGATGCTGTCGCTCTCGACCTACCCGCTGGTCACTCACCACGGCGACCGCGAGGCGCGCACCGGCGGCCGCACCTACCTGGGCTACCTGCTCGGCACCTCGATCGCCTTTGTGCTGCCGGCGATGATCTACTGCTACGTGAAGACCGGCAGCCCGATGACCTTCGCCAGCAGCGGCTTCCTGGCCGGCGAGGTCGGGCCGGCCGGCGGCATGGTGCTGTTGTTGATGCTCACCTTCGGCTTCGCCAAATCCGGCCTGATGCCCTTCCACTCCTGGCTGCCGGGCGCCATGGTGGCGCCGACCCCGGTCTCCGCGCTGCTGCACGCGGTGGCGGTGGTCAAGGTGGGCGTGTTCTGCGTCATCCGCGTCTTCACCGGGGTGTTCGGCACGGGGTTCTTGGGGGAGCTCGACGTCGCCTACGTCGTGAGCTGGGCCGCCGCGTTCACGGTGGTCACCTCCTCGCTGATCGCGATGAGCCAGGACAACCTGAAGCGGCGGCTCGCCTTCTCGACCATCGGCCAGCTGTCCTACATCGTCCTCGGCGTCTCGCTGCTGTCCCCCTACGCGGTGCAGGGCAGCATGATGCACATCGCGATGCACGCGTTCGGCAAGATCACCCTCTTCTTCTGCGCGGGCGCCATCTATGTCGCCGCCGGGAAGAAGTATGTCAGCCAGCTCGACGGCCTCGGCCGGACGATGCCGTGGACGATGGGCGCCTTCGCGATCGGCGCGATGAGCGTCACCGGTCTGCCGCTCACCGGGGGGCTGCTCAGCAAGATCTACCTGATCTGGGGCGCCGCGGACGCCGGGCAGCTCGCGCTCCTCGCCGTCTTCGTGGTGAGCTCGGTCCTCAACGGGGTGTATTTCTTCCCGATCGTCTACCGCGCCTTCTTCTGCGCCCCCGAGGGGGGCGCCGCCCCGGGCGGGATCAAGGAGGCGCCGCTCGCCTGCGTCGTGCCGCTGACCTTCACCGCGGTCGTCACCGTCTTGCTGTTCTTCTTCCCGGGCCTCCTCTTCGAACTCTCCTCCCTGATGATCGCCGCCGAGTAGGCGCAGTTGTTGCCATGGCCAGCCATCCCCCAGACGACGGACCGCTCCAGGAGCTCAAGCACGACGCCGTGCCTGGTTACCTCAAGGCTTTCACGATCGCTTTCGCCGTGATGGGTCTCTACCTCGCGCTCGTCCTCATCTCCTCGCCCGGTCCCGCCAAGGGGGACAAGTACCACGACAAGGGCGAAGGGGGATCCCCGAAGTGATGAAAACCGACACGGACAAACCGGAAGAGTCCCCGGGCTGGTTCGACCGCCCGGAGAACGTGCGCAAGGTCCTCGTCGGGCTGTTCGCCGGCTGCGCCCTCCTCGTCCTGGTCGACCTGGTCTTCTGGATGACCGGGTTCGACAAGCACCCCTATCTCCGCTGGGAGAAATGGCCCGGCTTCTATGCCGTATACGGGTTCGTGGCCTGCGTGTTGCTGGTGCTGGTCTCGAAGCACGTCCTGCGCCCGCTGGTGATGCGCGGGGAGGACTATTACGAAAGCGAGCGGGAAGGGGGGGACGACGATGCCTGAGGGACTGCCCCCCGCCGCCATCTACCTCTTCGGTGCGCTCGTCGTCCCGTTCCTCGAGGGGCGGGCGCGCCAGGTCTTCGCGCTCTGTGTCCCGCTCGCCGGGTTCGCCAACTACTTCCTCATCTCGGAGGGCGTGCACTGGACGTTCCAGCTGCTCGACTTCGAGCTCGTCCTCGGGCGGGCCGATCGCTGGAGCCTGATCTTCCTGAACATCTTCACGGTCCTGTCCTTCATCGGGATCCTCTACGTCGTGCGGGACAACCGCCCCCTGGACCTCTCCGCGGGGTTGCTCTACGCGGGCAGCGCCATGGGGGTCGTCATGGCCGGCGACCTCATCACCCTGTTCCTGTTCTGGGAGATGCTCACGCTCGGCGCGGTGATGTGCATCCTCGCCCGCAAGACGCCGGAGGCGGGCAGGGCGGCCTACCGCTACTTCCTCGTCCACGTGCTGGGAGGGGTCGTGCTGCTCGCCGGCCTGCTGATCCACCTCGCGGGCGGCGGGGGTGTCGCGTTCGACAAGATCGAGCTCGCCGGCCCCGGCGCCTGGCTGATGTTCCTCGGCTTCGGCATCAACTGCGCCTGGCCGGTCGTCGGCGCCTGGCTGACCGACACCTACCCCGAGGCCTCGATAGGGGGCGTCGTCTTCATGGCGACCTACACCACCAAGACCGCCGTCTACGTGTTGGCGCGCTGCTTCCCCGGCGAGGCGGAGCTGATCTGGATCGGCGTCGCCATGGCGACGATCCCGATCTTCTTCGCGGTGATCGAGAACGACCTGCGCCGCGTCCTCGCCTACAGCCTGATTAACCAGGTCGGCTTCATGGTGGTCGGGGTCGGCCTCGGGAACCCGCTATCCCTCAATGGCACCGCCGCCCACGCCTACTGCCACATCCTCTATAAGGCGCTGCTGTTCATGTCGATCGGGTCGGTGCTCTACCGCACGGGCAAGTCGAAGGCGACCGAGCTCGGCGGCCTCTACCGCTGCATGCCGTGGACCTGCGTCTTCTGCTGCATCGGGGCGGCGAGCATCTCGGCCTTCCCGTTCTTCAGCGGCTTCGTCAGCAAGTCGATGATCATGAGCTCGGCGGCGGCCGGGGGGTATACCGTCGTCTGGCTCGCCCTGCTGTTCGCCTCCGCTGGCGTGTTCCACCACGCCGGCATCAAGATCCCCTTCTTCGCCTTCTTCTCGCACGACTCCGGGATCCGCTGCAAGGAGGCGCCGGTGAACCAGCTGTTGGCGATGGGGATCACCGCCTTCCTCTGCATCTTCGTCGGCACCTTCCCCAACGCCTTCCTCTACGGGATGCTGCCCAACGTCGAGGCCAGCTACCAGCCCTACACGGTCGGGCACGTCACCGACCAGTATGCGCTGCTCCTCTTCAGCGCCCTGGCCTTCACCCTCCTGATGCGCGCCGGCCTCTACCCGGCCGAGGTCCGATCGGCGAACCTCGACACCGACTGGCTCTACCGGCGCGGCGGGCCGGCGTTCTACGGTGCGATGGACCGGGGGCTGAACACCGCCAACGCGGTCGCCCACCGGCTGTTCGTCGGCCGTTTCATCGGCTGGCTAGCCCATCTCGCGCGCTCGCTGCCGGCGCGCCTCGCGGTGCTGGTGATGACCCCCTTCTGGAAGGCCTCGGGCATCGTCGGCGACGCGCTCGACGCCAGGAAGGAGGCGTTTTACGAGGAGGTGCGCCTCGGCGCCATCCCCATCGGTGCCACCGCCGCCTTCGCGGTGGTGCTGCTCGGGGTCCTGTTTGTGTTTTAGCCGAGGTGGCGGTTGGGCGGAGGTGTCGGGGCGCTCTTTGGGGGCGGTTCTCTCCGGGCTGAGAGGCGTTTAGAAAAAGAAGCCAAAAAAGATGTCAACGCCGTGGTCCCTTCTGCCGCGGTATGTCGCTTTAGGGTATGTCCGGCGGGTCCCGTATTTCCAAGGGAGGGTCGGAAATCTTGCCTCCGCTATGTTTTCCCATTTCCGTCTGTCCCTTGCTAGCACCCTCGCTGCTGGGGTCGTATTTTGTTCTGCCCAAGCGGACGCTTTCACCCTCGATTTCGGCCAGTCACCTTTGGTCGCTTTCGGCGGGTTGGGTTCAACGGCCTCCAATCAGTTGGTTAACGTGGATGGTTCGGGGGTGGACGTGACGATCTCCTTGAGTGCAGATGTCGGCTCAGCCATCATCAGTGACCCTGCGGCGGATTTTTCGGGGCGGGATCCGTCAGGAGATGGGGCGGGGGTCACTTTTGATATCTCCGGGATCAGCTCAACCGCCCAGTCGGCCAAGGTTGAGCTGGTTTTCTCGCAGCCGGTCAGGGACTTTACATTCGCGATGACGGACATCGACTCGGGGAACTCTGCCGGCGGCGCCAGCAACGAGGTCGCCTTCTTCCGAGCGTATCTGGGATCGACTTTGTATGACCTTAACTCCGCGACGGTCACGGAGATCAACGGCCAGACCCCGCCCTCTATCGGGCTCAACGGCAACGGCGACGCTACCTATCTCGATGGGACCGGCGCATATTTCGCCAATACCGTTCGCATCCGCTACAACACGCCGATCGACCGGATTGTGATCGGTGCCTCCATCGACGCCAACGTCTCCAATAGCGGAACGGCTCAAACACTCTTCAACCCCACCTTCTTGATCCCCGAACCTTCGACAGGGCTCCTCGCCTGCCTGGCCGGGTGTCTGCTGGGGCTCAGGCGGAGGCGTCGCTGACGACTTTCTTTCGAGGGCACCGTTTGGGAAAGGGCCCTTCACTTTGAAGGGGACGGAGAGGTGATCCTCGATCGCTCGCGAGTTGGTCACGGCAAGCGCGTGACAACCCTGTCCCGCCGCCACCCCATCGGCTGCGAGCGGCCTTCCTACATGCCCGAGACGAGACGGACTCGCCCTTCGGTAGGGGGCTCGCTTGCGAGCGATGAGGGCGGTTTTCGGATGCCCTTTTCGGTGAAAAAGAAGGAAGGGGGGCCAAGGCCTACTCCAGATACTCCAGGCTGCCGGCCGGTGCGATGCGCCCGAGCCGCTCCCCCTCCAGCCTGCCGTCGCCGGTGCCGGGTGCCATCTCGAGGGCGTCGACATGGCCGTCGGCGAACAGGAAGTTGGCGTGTTGGCCGTGGCGGAAGTGGATCGTCTTGAAGCTCTCGTTGATGATGTAGAACTCCTCCAGCATCGGGTTGGAGGGGCTGGCGGGGCTCTGGAAGGTGTTGACTTGGGCGCAGTCGCCGAACACCACGACCGAGCCGGGGCGGCGCAGGTCGGTGATGTGCTTCGGGTTCCGGCCGGAGGGGCCGCCGCCGAGCCGCCAGTTGTATCCGTACCCCCAGCTGGCGCCCTTGAACTTGGGCTTCCACAGCGCGGAGCCGTAGTCGAAGGCGGGGCAGACCTCGACCCGCCCGCCGTCGCCGAGATAGGGGCCGAGCGGCCCGGCGGCCGGGTCGAGCTCGCGCTCCCCCTCGGCGCCCCCGCCCCCGGCGCGTTCGAGGCCGAAGTACCAGACCTTCCCCTCGGGGGTGTTCTGGGCGTAGGGGAAGAAGCGGTTGCCGTGTTCGCCGAGGTAGAGGCCGACCGCGGCGCCGAGCTGCGAGAGCGAGGCGACGCAGCGCGCGTTGTATGCGGCGCGCTTCACCGAGCTGTAGACGGCCGCAGAGATGGCGCCCAGGGTGACGACGACGGCCAGCGAGACGAGCAGCTCGACCAGGGTGAAACCGCGTCTCATGGCGAGGTGATCTTGAAGCGCAGGAAACCCGAGGGCGCAGAGACGCGGCGGATCTCGTGGCCGGGCCCGGCGGAGAGGACGCTGTATTCGGTGCCGGTCCACGTCCGCAGACCCTGGGAGTGCTCGACCCCGACCGACAGGTCACCGCGGGTGAGGTCGACGCGGTAGGTGAGCGTCAGCTGCCCCCCGGCCAGCTGCGGTTCCGGAGGGCCGTCGGGGAAGGCGAGCGCGACCAGGTCGCGGGGCGCAGCCTCGACCCGCAGGGAGTGGACGCTGAGCTCGGCAGAGCCCCCTTGCGGGTGGTCCCAGAGCAGCAGGGCGAAGGCGTCGAACTCGAAACGCGGGTCGCCGTCGAGCGCCAGCTGGATCGTCGCCGGGTCGCCGTCGGGGTCGGCGCCGACGCGGTTGATGTCGAGGCCGCCCCCCGGGCCGGCGAGCGAGAGCGTGACGGTGCGGGACGCCGCGTCGTACCCCAGCGTGGTGGTGAGGCGGACCCCGGTGGGCAGCGTGCCGATCTCGCCGGGGTCGTTGATCAGGCTCGTGCTCCCGCTCGGGAACTGGAGTGCGGCCGAGGTGAGCGCGTCGCCGCTATCGTCATCCTGGCCGATAAAGGTCGGCGTGTAGGTGGGGTAGGCGGCGCCGGGGAAGTAGTCGACCGTCAGGCACTCCCAGGCGTCCCCCGGCGAGGTCGTGCGGCGGGTGCCGGTGTTGCTGCGGTTGATGAAACCGAACGCCAACTGGCAGAGGTTGAACTCGTCGAAGTCGACCTCCGACAGGGTGAACTCGACGGTGGCGACGAAACTGTCGGCCTCGGTCAGCGGCCGCATGGTCGGCCAGGCGAGCCGGGCGTGGGGTTCGAGCAGGTCGTAGGACGCGGCGAGCGCCCCCGCCCCGGCGTCGTAGGTGAAGCGGGTCGCGTCGCCGGGGGGGGGCGCGCGCGCGGCCGCCCCCGGGGCGTCGGCG
>JANQMB010000313.1 GCA_028280355.1 Verrucomicrobiales bacterium | reverse complement strand
CGGTTTGGCACCTCGATGTCGGCTCGTCACATCCTGGGGCTGGAGAAGGTCCCAAGGGTTCGGCTGTTCGCCGATTAAAGTGGCACGCGAGCTGGGTTCAGAACGTCGCGAGACAGTTCGGTCCTCTATCCTCTGCGGGCGCAGGAAACTTGAGGGGTTCAATTCCTAGTACGAGAGGACCGGAATTGACGAGCCTCTGGTGCTCCGGTTGTCGCGTCAGCGGCATAGCCGGGCAGCTAAGCTCGGAACAGATAAGCGCTGAAAGCATCTAAGCGCCAAGCTATTCCCAAGATGAGGTTTCCCTGAAGGATCGTGGAAGACTACCACGTTGATAGGCTGCGGGTGCAAGCATGGTAACATGCTCAGCTTAGCAGTACTAATAATCCGTCCGACTTGTTTCACATCCTCCGTTCTCACTAGCTATGTGAGATCGAACCTCGGCCCCGGCCGGGTCTCTGGAAGTAACATTTCGGATTCCTACCCGTATGCAGTTGTCAGCGAACCGGTTCCCGGTTACGCCGGCGCTCTTTGACAAACACTATTCTGACGACAGATCTCCTCGAGAGCCCATCGCGACGCGACGGGCCGCCGGAGGTCGCGATTCGGCTCTCGCCGAGGCGCGGACTCTGGTGGCCACAGCGCAGTGGTCCCACCCGTTCCCATCCCGAACACGGAAGTGAAACGCTGCAGCGCCGATGGTAGTGCGGCGATAGGCCGTGTGAGAGTAGGTCGCCGCCAGAGTTTTCTCTCCCCCCATCCCGGGGGAGGGGCGAAATACCCATCCCGTTCTGCGGGGTGGGTTTTTTCGTTTAGTCGACCGTCTTAGGTTCGGGGGCGGCGCCCGCGAGCGTGGGGTGTTGCCTTTTCGGGACGGTCTTGTGGCGGTGTTGGGTTTTCACCGACGGTAACCTGGGCGATGGGGAACCGGGCGACCCTTCGGTGGTCTGCGGTGCCTCACTATGCCTTGCAGGGGATCCTCTACGGCTTGTACGTCGTTCCCCGTTTTTGAGAAGGAGGGAGCTCATTTTAGCCGTTAATCTGGCTGAGCTCGACGGTGAGCTGTTTGTTCTCGCCGTCGCGTTCGAAGGTGACCTCGACGGAGTCGCCGACGGATTTCGTATCGAGGGCGCGGAACAGGTCGGTGGTGTCGGTGATCTCCTTGCCGTCGATGGCGGTGATGAGGTCGCCGAGGATGACGCGGCCGTTGGCGGTCTGGCGGGTGGGCCGGATCCCCGCCTTCTCCGCGCCGCCGCCCTCGAGGACGTTCAGGACGAGGACGCCGCTCTTGCCGAGGCGCCGCTGGACGAGCGAGTCGGCGGCGATGTTGATGCCGAGGCCGGGCTTGGTGACTTTGCCGTGTTCGATCAGCTGGGGGACGATGCGGTTGACGGTGTCGACGGGCACGGCGAAGCCGATGCCGGCGCTCGAGCCGGTCGGCGAGTAGATGGCGGTGTTGATGCCGATCAGCCGCCCGGCGCTGTCGAGCAGCGGCCCCCCTGAGTTGCCGGGGTTGATGGCGGCGTTGGTCTGGATGACGCCCTGGATGGGGCGCCGGGTGACCGATTCGATCTCGCGGCCGAGCGCGCTGATGATGCCGGTGGTGAGGGTCTGGTCGAAGCCGAAGGGGTTGCCGATGGCGAAGGCCTGCTGGCCGACCAGGAGGTTGTGGGACTCGCCCACCTTGATCGGTGCCAGGCGCGCCGGCGGGGTCTGGATCTTGAGGACGGCGATGTCCTTGTCGGGCTCGGCGCCGACCAGGGTCGCCTTCCAGGTCGACTGGTCGGAGAGCGTGACGGTGGCCTCGTGGGCGCCGCGGATGACGTGGAAATTGGTCACCACGTGCCCGGCCTTGTCCCAGATGAACCCCGAGCCGGTGCCGGCCGGGATCTTGTAGATGTTCGTCCCGAAATAGTCGCGGCGCAGGTTGACGGTGGTGATGAAGACCACGCTGGCCGAGGTCTCCTCGAACAGGCGGATGGTCTCCTTCTCGTCCTCGTCGAGGTCGCCGCGCGGGGTGATCGCCCTCGGCGCCACCGCGGCCGCGGCCTGGTTTACCCACCATGCGCGGACCTGGAGGGAGGCCATGACGATGACGGCGAGGAGCAAGGTCGCCGTGAAGAGGCTGTTGCCGCGGTGCCGGGGCGCGGGCCGGTCTCGGAAGCTCTCGTTGCTCATAGTGTCAATCTCGCCGTATGCCGGGCAGTGTCCTAGTTAGCCCGCCATTGTCCTAGTTTCAACCGCCCGCTCTTCAGCCACGGCCACGAGGTCGGCGACACCCCAGCATGAGGGGGTCACCCCGGCCTCCATCGCGGGCGTGCATTCTAGGGAAGAGTGGTATTTGCAGAGGTTGTAGTAGGCGAAGTGCAGGGCGACCGCGGCTTCGAGGTTCTCGCGCTTCTTGGAGAACTTGGAGGTCATCCGGCCGAGCCTGGCCATGTGGATGCGCGTGGTCCGGTTCTGGCTCTCGATGTGGCTCGTCGAGATGAGGCGCCTGTCGGGGTTCCCCTGCACCGGACACTTCTTCGTGCCTGTGACGACCCTTGCCGTGTCCATCTCCTTGACGACCACCCCGTAGTCGACCTCGCTGCCGAAAGCCTTCTCGATCGCGCCCGGGTAGGCGGGGAAGGCGTCGGTGGAGATCTGCGGGCGCCCCCTCAGCCGGGAGGCGAGGTCATACATGAGGCTGTCCGCCATCGCCTGGCTCCGGTCGCCGACCGCGAAGCACGGGACGAGCTTGTTCTCGCTGTCGAGGGCGACCCAGATCCAGGTGTCGCCGAGGTCGGGGCGCCCCCTCTCCTGGGCCTTCCTCTCCTTCATCCCGACGTAGGTCCACTGCTCGTCGATCTGGAGCGCCCGGCAGGGGAGGTCGCGCATGAGGTCGTCGAGGAGCTGCCGGCACCCCCCGCCGACCCTCGCCCCCAGCCTCATCACCGTGTCGCGGTGGACCCCGGTGACGCGCTCGACCGAGCGTATCCCGGAGCCCTCGCAGAGAAGTTGTATGACGGTGGTTTTCTTCTCGAAGGGCAGGTGTCTGGGCATCGGGGGGAGCCCGCGCTTGCGGGCTTGAATAGGTATGCCATAATCAAAGACATGGATCAAGAAAAAAGTGTGTCAAAATCAAGTTGGGGTGGCAGGCGCCCCGGCGCCGGGCGGCCGGCGGGGGCGAAGAAGGTGAAGGTCTCCGTCTCGCTCGACGCCGAGAACTGGGCGAGAGCCCTGGAGAAATGGGGGGACAGACCGAGCGGCCTGATCGACAAACTGGTCTCAGACTACGCATCGGGCTAGCCGGGAACGCCCCCATCGCCTACCTTCTAGGAGCTGGAATGGCCAAGCGTGACAAAACCCTAGTCCTTTCTCTCGATGCCCCGCGCATCCCCCTCCGGAGGTTCAAGAGGGCTCTGTCCGCTTTCTTCGACCTCATCGAGAGCGTCGCCAAAGAGGCGGCTGGCGACGGGGAGGGGGTCACCTGGAAGGTGAAGGTCTCCGAGGGCAGCGCCAGAGTTACGGCGTTCGCCCATTGCGCCGACGAGTCCACAGCCGGGGCTGTGACAGCAGCTATCCCCGCGGGGCTGAAGTTGTTGGAGATAGGGGGGCAGAACCAGAAGCCACACCTGTTCTCCGATGCGTCTGTCGAAGCCGCCCGGAAGCTGGCCGACACCCGGGGGCGAGGCAAGGAATCGATCCCTATATCTGTCAGAGGGGGGAGATACCTGACGGCTCTCACGTCGAAAACGGTAGCGAGCGCAGATGACCTTGTCGGCGCCCAACATCAGAGTTTCGGTTCCCTGGAGGGGACCCTCAACCTCATCAGCGACGAGGGCGGGGTCAGCTTCAACGTTTTCCAGAGCCTCTACAAGAGGAAGGTGAAGTGCCACATCGAGGACGAGCTTGTAGATGACGCGATCGCAGCCTTCCGAGCGCGGGTCCGAGTCTCCGGGCGCGTCCAATACAACCGGTTCGGGAAGCCGGTAAGCGTCAGCGTCACAGACATCTACCGCTTCCCTCCCGACGAAGAGCTGCCGACCGTGAAAGATGTCTGTGGCATCCTGGCCTAACAGATGGGGAAGATATACTACTGGGACTCGTCGGTGTTCTGCGCCTTTTTCAGCAAGGAGACGGGGCGCTACGAATCTATTTTGCCGTTCCTCTCCGACGCCGAATCGGGGAACGTCAAGATCGTCACCTCATACGTGACGATCACGGAGGTCATCAAGCTCGATGATGAGAAGCCGATCGACGAAGCGTCACGGAGGACGATTTCCAAGTTTTTCGAGCGGAGTTGCTTCGAGTGGGTGAGCTTCGACCGGGAGATCGCGGAGAAGTCTAGGCAGCTCATGTGGGACCACGCCGGCTTGAAGTCGAAGGACGCGATCCATCTGGCCAGCGCGATCTCGATAGCGGGCGAGGGCGTCGAACTCGACGCCGTCCACGCATACGATGGTGTGTTTGAGAAACTCAGCGGCAAAGTCGATGACCTGAGATGCCCCATGGGCAAGCCTATCCCCCCTCAGATGCAGCTCGACCTAGGGGACAAGCGGAAAAAGACCGCGAGGAAAAAGCGGCGGCGGAAACTGGAGTAGATCTCGGGAAGAATGTCCTTGCCCCCGGTGCGCGGGCTCCCTAGGGTCGTGGCAGAGACTTAACTGAACAAAGTCCCGGGGCTTGATAACCCCGCACAAGAGCGGTTTGACGCACCCCGATAGGTGCGCCGTCACCTGGACCGAAATGGTTCCGGGGAGGCGGCAGCGGATGTACAGGCCAACGCGGCTAAAGGCTGTCGCGGCCATCCTCTTGTGTGGCTTATCAACTCCCCGGGCCACCTCGGGGATATGAAAACGGTGACATTCGTGATGGCGGCAGTGGCCATGGTCCTGGCCGCGATATCGACAATCAAGAGCTTCGAACCCCCGCCCCGACCCGAGGATCTCGACGGCGTGATCACCCTCGCGGCGGGGAACGCGAAACACATCGACGGCCTGGCTGACGGGCTCGATAGCGTGCTCGAAACGGCAAGCCGGAACCTCGACCATATCGAAAACCTCAACGGCTCGATCGGGATGCTGCGCCGGCTAGTGACCGCGGCGGATGCCCGGGGGGACAAGAAGCTGGCCGAGAACATGAAACGGGTCTGGGAGGCCGGTAAGGATAACTCCGAGGACCTGGACGCGCTGATCGAGGCGCACAACCGGGCGGTCGCCTACATCAACGAAGTTCTGAGGCCAGCGATAGTCTCCCTCCAGAGGGGGGGCGACACGAGGCCGGCGGAGAGGGGTTCCCCCCTGACGATGTACCAGCCGTGGGAGGAAGACCCCGACATGGTGAGGGCGATCCGCGAGCTGGGGATGGACATCGAGTTCCAGCTACAACAGGACCGCTGAGGCGGGCGGCGCCCCCGAGGGGGGCGTCCCTCTAGGGAAAGTATGGATACAGTAGCAGATATATACACCGACGGGACCTACGCGTCCAAAAACCCCAAGTTCGGCGACGACAGCGCCGGGTGGAAGGCTGGCAACGCCCGCGCCGCGATCTCTAAATGGGGGATCCCCCACCGCAGCGTCGTCGAGGTCGGGTGCGGGGGCGGGGCGATACTGAGGGACATCGCCCGCTCCCTCGACGTCCGCAGGGCGGTGGGTTACGAGCCCATGCCGGAGGCGTACGCCGTCGCCAAGGGGCGGGAGACCGAAAACTTGAAATTCGTCAACCAGACCGTCGGCCGGGGCACCGAGGGGGACTTCGACCTGGCCCTGTGCTTCGACGTCTTCGAGCATGTGGAAGACTGTTTCTCCCTTATCAGAAACGTGGCCAGCCTCTCCGACCGGATCCTCTTCCACATACCGCTCGACCTCAGCGTCCAGATGGTGGCCCGCATGAGCCCGCTGATGCGGGTCAGGGACGGGGTCGGGCACATCCACTACTTCTCCAAAGACACCGCCCTCGCGACGCTCCGGCATTGCGAGCTCCAGGTATCCGGATGGTTCTACACCTTCGGGGGCGACGGATCCTACGGCGGGAGGCTCTACAGAATGCTCAAAATGCCGAGGAAACTGGCCTTCGCCATCAACCAGGACCTCGCGGTCAGGTGGCTCGGCGGGTGGTCGCTGATGGCATATGTCACAAAGGGCGCGGCTGGTGGAGGTGGTTCCAAACCCGCCCCCCCTTCAGGGGAAAGGGGGTCTGGGTGAACACCAAAGACATCAGGAGAATGAAGGCCGGCGGGAGGCTAACCCTGTTTGCGTGCTGCCTCGTTACCGCGATCTACCTGTTCCTCCTGTGGGCCGGCGAAGCCCCCGTCCCCCTGAAGGGGTTCGGGATCGTTTTCGTCCCGCTCCTCTGGCGACCCGTGTTCAGAGCCGGGACGAAAGCCACCCTGGCCTACATGCGGGCCAAAAGGGATCGGGAAGAGGGAATTCTCCGGCGGGAGGCGGCGGGGAAGTAGGGCTCCCCGGGGTCATGGTCGGGTCGACTGTGTTCGTGCAAACCTTCGCGCTGTAGGTCAGTCCGGCTCTAGTGGCTATGGTAGCATACCTGCGAATAACCCTTTGGATCTGTGGGCAATTAAAGTATCCTAACCATCAATAATCCGCTCGCTTTTGCTGGAAACCGACGCCTAAGATCCCACCGTGCGCACACCGTTTCCCACCGGACTATTCGTCGCCATCGAAGGTATCGACGGCGCCGGAAAAACAACCCAAGCCGCCCTTCTCGCCCAGTATTTTGGAGAGAACGGCATCCTCTGCGCATTCAGCAAGGAACCGACCAGCAGACGTTACGGCCGCGAGCTGCGCGAGTCCGCTAGGGCGGGACGCCTAACAATCGAGCGTGAGCTAGAACTGTTCATCCTCGACAGGAAGGACCACATCGAGGCGTCGATCCGGCCGACCCTGCTCGATGGGGGGGCGGTTGTTCTCGACCGATACTTCTATTCGACAATGGCATACCAAGGTTCCCGCGGGTGCGATATCGAAGAGATCCGCCGCGCGCACGACTTTGCGCCTATCCCCGATGCCGTAGTCATTCTCGATGTCGAGCCGCGCGTCGGGATTGCGCGGATCGAGAATCGGGGGGACACCCCGAACGAGTTTGAGAACCCGGAAGCCTTGAAAGAAGCGCGCCGGATCTTCAATGAGATCGGGGGCGACAACGTGGAGATCATCGACGGCTCACGATCGATCAGAGAGGTTAAGGAGGACGTATTCCGCTTCGTGGCGCGCGCCGCGACGGAGAAGATTGCAAAAGAGTGCGGGACGACCCCGGAGGCCCTCAATCGTGTTCTAGAGCTTTTTGGGGGAGACCCGATTGGGGGCGAAACGACACTGCCAAAAAACAGAAGAAAGGCACGGCGATGACAGTTTTCTGGATCCTTATCGTGCTGGGGATCCTCCTGATGTCCGCCCTCGCCCTCCTCACTGCCCGCGAGATCCTCGCCGAGCACAGGAGAGAGGGAGAGGCGGAGGAGGAGTAGGCGGCTGGGTTCTCGAACCGGCTCGATACAACCGTTTGAAGGTGCTTGCATCAGACTCCGCGGCATGCTAATATACTGTTCCATTGAACAGATGTCCTTAGCTTATGGCTAACGTTCACGACGTTGCTGCTTATATCCTGAAGAAGGCTGGCCGAACCTCGGCGATGAAGCTCCAGAAGCTTGTCTACTACTCGCAGGCCTGGTCTTTGGTTTGGGATGAGAAGCCGTTGTTTCGCGCGCGGATCGAGGCGTGGGCGAACGGTCCGGTGGTGCCCGAACTCTATAAGGAACACAAAGGGCAGTTCCAGATAGACAGGTGGCCAAAGGGGGACGAGTCATCGCTGGACGGAGACGAGAGGGGCACCGTGGATTCCGTGCTGGGGTTCTATGGCGACAAACCCCCGTATTGGCTCAGCCAACTGACCCACCGGGAATCTCCGTGGAGCGATGCCCGGAAAGGCGTGCCCACCGGGGAGCCAAGCAACGTCGTTATCACACATGAGGCGATGAGCGACTATTACAGCTCTCTCTTGAGCTGATGCGGAAAGAACTGTTGGAGGGGTGGCCAGGAGGGGGAAACAGGGCAAGACGCCGAAGGTCGCCAGGGGAAACAACCCCTCCCTAGAGAAGAGGCCGGCGGCCTCGGTAGACCCGGAGGTCCAGGGGCGCCCGGTTTGGCGTCTGTCGCGATCTGCGACTGGCGGCCGTTGGTGTCCCTTGGGCATCGATGGCCAAGACGCACCCGAACTTGCCCGAAAGTTGTCGGAGCTGGAAAAACTAAGCTGGGCGGATATCAAAGGGCAGCCCAGGCGGAAAAGCCACTTCGTCCCTCCGGACAAGATAGCCGCCGATGCACAGAGGGAGTTTCGCGAACGGAAACTGGACGAATACCAAGACCTGTTGTTCTCCCTGCGTGTCAATGGAAAGAAAAGGCTTTGGGGCATCCTGGACGGGAACGTGTTTTACATCCTCTGGTGGGATCCAGAGCATCAAATCTGCCCGTCTCGAAGAAGTTAGCGCCTGGAGCCAAGTGTTAAAATTCCCCGAAGTCTCCGATACCCCAATATTTCGCCACTATTCACATTAGGACACGACCGTCTAATTAGGACACTGCCGTATGCCGTATGCTGTCAAAATGCGCGTTCCCCGTCCCCGGGTCGTGGGCTGTGGTGCGGGGGTTTGACGGGGGGCGGGCGGGTGGCATTCAGCTGGGCGCGTCGCGTCCGCCCGGCTCCGCGGCGGGGGGCGTTGTCGGGGCGGTCTGCGCCCCTCGCTAATGGGACGGCCTAGGGCGTGTTCACGCAAAGGCGGGGGTCGCCGAACGCATCGGTAGATGTGGGGGGTAGCGACGAGCGTGAGCGAGTCGATAGGATCCGGCTCCCCACTCGCTCACGCTCGCGGCTACAGGGATGCCTACCCCATGGGCGGCAAGATGCCGCCCCTCCCGGTGAAGCCATGTCTATCGGAGGGGCGGCATCCTGCCGCCCGCACCCCACCCCTCGCCAGCTGAGCGCCCAGGGGTCTCGACAAGGCTCGACGTCACCTTCACCGCATCCATCCATTTCGCCCTCGCCGTCGAAGCGCTACGCCACATATGTGTTAACACGCCCTAGGTCGAAGTGGTGTCTAGGGGGCGCTGTGGGTGCCGCCGTTGAAGAGGATGGAGCCGCTGTTTCCACCGCCGTCGTTGGCGGAGAACGGCGTCGCGGTGTTCCCGGAGCCACCGACGGTGCTCCCGGTGAGGTCGATGGTGACGCCGCCGATGTTGGTGAAGGCGGTGTTGTTCAGGAAGAAACCTGCGGCGCCGTTGAGGGAGACCCCCGCGCCGGTGGTGTTGTTGATGCTGCCGCTGTCTACGGTCAGCGTCCCGGCCATGACGTCGATGATGATGCCGCTCGTCGGGCTGCCGTCGACGGTAACGACGTCGAAGGTCAGGTTCCCGGTGAGCGGGTCGAGGAACATCGCCGCGCCATCGACGGTGTCGATGGTGCCGCCGCCGATGTCGAGGTTGAAGGTGGTGCCGAGGTTCTTGGTGTCGACGATCAGGCCGGTGCCGTTCTGGTTGGCGATGTTGAGGACGTCGATGCGCAGGTTGCCGGTCGGGTTGAGGAAGACGAGGCCGTCGCCCTCCACGCGCTGGATCGTGAAGGGCGGGACCTGGCCGATGTCGAGGGCGCCATCGTCCATGGGGCCGTCGGAGAACACGACCTGCTGGATCCCGTTCGAGGGGTCGCCGTCGGCGTCGAAGGTGACGCGGTCGAAGAGGATCCCGGAGGAGCCCGTGATGCCGCCGATGACCTGGTTGGGGAAGTCCCAGGAGCGGACGACCGTCGAGTGCAGGCCGCTGCCGATGATCGAGATGGCGGGCTGGGCGGAGAGGGTGCTGAGGGTGCTGTTGCCGGTCAGGTCGAGGATCAGCGACCTCGGTGCGCCGCCGTCCTGGGTGGCGATCGTGCTCATCCCGGTGGCGAAGAAATTGGCGTTCAGGTTGGCGAACAGGGTGCCGCTCTGCGCGTCGATGAATACGCCCCTCCCGGTTGGGTCGGGGACGCCGAGGCCGAACACGTTGTTGAAGATGAGGTCGGCGGTGCGGGTCCCGCCGTCGTTGTTGGTGATCTGGATGCCGTCGCCGAGGACCTGCCCGGTCTCGCCGATGCGCGCGAAGGTGACGACGAGGTTGGTGTTGGTCGAGTTGATCCCATCGCCGTTCGTGCCGCTGATCAGGGTGATGCCGATCTCGTCGCCGACGTTCCCGCTGCGCCCGCTGAAGCGCACCGTGCCGGCGTCGTCCAGCAGGGCGCCCTCGGCGCCGGTGTTCTTGATGTCGACGTTGGCGAAGGTGAAGGTGGCCGCCCCCGAGTTGGCGATGTCGATGCCGGCGAAGCCGGCGCCGGTGCCGTCGACGGTGAGGATATCGTCGTCGACGTTGTCGTCGCCATCGGAGAGGAGGAAGGTGCCGGTGTAGTTCTCGATCTTGACGCCCTGCTCGGCCGAGTTCGTGGCGGTGATGTCCTCGAAGGTGAAGTCCGCGCCGGAGCCGCCGATGCTCAGCGCCGACCTCGCGCCCGTCGACTCGAGGTTGGTGACCTTGAAGGTGCCGGCGGTCACGTCGGAGATCCGGACCGCGTCGACCGGGGCGTTGGGCGGGGTGGCGCCGGGCAGCGAGCGCGGGTCGGTGACCCTGACGTTGTTGAAGGTGACGTCGATGTTGTCGATCTGCTGCAACTTGATCCCGCCGTCGCCGTTGGTGGTGATGTTGCTGTCGCCGTCGACGATCAGCGTGCCGACCCGGAGGTTGGTGTTACCGATGAAGAACGCCGCGTCCTGGTTGCCGTTCGTGACGATGTTGAGGTTCGTGAAGCGGATCGTGCCGGGGTGGTCGCCGACCACGACCGGGATGGAGGAGGTCGCCGGGTCGGTGATGTTGATGGTGGTGTCGGTGAAGGTGACGTCCCCGGCGGAGTCGATGTCGACGGTGATGCCGAAGTTGGCGTTGGTGAGCGTGGTCGGCGTGTTGATGTTGACCGTACCGTCGGCGTTGAAGATCGTGATGCCTTCACCCAGGCCGCCCGGCCCCGGGTCCCCCGTCGACGTGATCGTGTTGGCGCCGGAGTTGTTGAAGTTGACCGTCGAGCCGGGTGACGTCTCGGCGATCGAGACCGGTGCCGAGCCGCCGGTCGACGCGATGCTGCCATCGTAGTTGAAGGTGCCCTCGAACCCGGTGAGGAGGCCGTTGATATCGACTGCCGCCAGGCCCGGGAAGCCGTGGTTGATGGTGGTGCCCGTGCCGAAGGTGAAAGTCCCGCTGGCGTTGTTGAAGATGTCGATCCCGGCGTCGCCGCCGTCGAGGGTGGTCACCCCCTGGAAGTTGTAGGTGCCGCGGGCGCTGTCGAACTGCAGTCCGTCGCCGTCCGTGGCGGCCAGCTGCGAGCCGGGCAGGAAGTTGATCGTCCCCGAATGGAACCCGTCGGCCTCGAGGAGGGGGGCGTTCCTGCCCTGCCGCAGGCTGCTCTGGCCGTCGAAGGTGACGGTGGAGTTGCCCAGCGTCACGGCCAGGAGGGTGCCGCCCGCATCGGTGACGTCCACGTTGTTGAAGGTGAAGGTGCCGTTGGCCAGGTTGCCGGTCAGGGCGATGCCGCCGCCGCGGGAGTTGGTGATGCCGACCTGTTCGACGGTGGCGGAGCCCACGCCGTTGGCGAACAGGCCGATGTTGGCGTTGTCGATGTTGATGGCGCGTACCAGGTTGTCGACGCCGAGGGTGATTCCCGCCCCGGTCCCGGTGTTGGTGACCGTCGGCGTCTGTGCGGGCGAGCCGCCCTCGACCGTGCGGCCGAGCAGCACGAGCGGGGCGCCCTGGCCGAAGAGGCGCTGGTCCCTCTCCAGGAAGATCCCCCCGTCGTACGGGCCGGCGCCCTGGCGGACGAAGATCGCGTCGCCGCGGCCGTCGGGGTCGGTGGTGTTGTCCAGGTTCCCTGTCCCGGTTCCCACCGCGCCCAGCGAATCGAAAGGCGAGGTCTGCCGCCCGTCGCCGCCGGGGGCCGCGGTGTCGTCGATGAACCAGACGAGGTCGCTGACCCCGATCGCCACCGTGGCCATGGCGCTCAGGGGGCCGTTCCTGATCTCGTAGTTGAAAGAGTCGTTGGCGCCGGTGAACCCGGCGGGCGGGTTGTAGGTGAAGGTGCCGTCACCGTTGACGTTGAGGTTCCCGCCGTTGGCGGTCATGTTGGGGGTCGTGAAGGTGGTGAAGGGGTCGTCGTTGTTGAAGATGCCGTCGGCCGCGTTCGGCACGGCGAAGAGCACGTTGCCGATGGCGCCGTCGGGGCCGAGGTAGAAGTCGTCGTTGGCCACCAGGGTGCCGACCTGTAGTTCGAAGGCGCCGATGTCCGCTTGGCCGCCGGCGAGCCGGTTGAGCCCGCGCTGGTCGTCGGCCAGGAACAGGGGGTTCGAGCCGGCGTTCACCGCCGGGCTGTTCGGGTCGAGGGCGTGGGTCAGCGTGTCGCCGCCGTTGTCGGCAAGGGGGGCGAGGAGGGGGTTTTGGTTCAGGACGTTGTCCGTGCCGCTGATGGTGACGCCGGAGGTGTCGCCGATCAGGCTGGAGTTCGCGTTGACCTCCCCGTCGATGTCCGGGCCAGCGCTCGTCGCGTTGTTGCCGGCGACGATGGAGCTGGTCAGGTTGATCGTCGCGTCGTTGCTGCGGGTGCCCCCGCTGAAGCCGGCCCAGTCGTTGAAGATGCCCCCACCGAGGCCGGCACTGTTGTTTGCGACGGTGCTGTTGAAGATGTTGAGCGTACCGTCACCCTCCGCCGCGATCCCGCCCCCGAGCCCGGCCTCGTTGCCGGAAATCGTGGAGTTCGTGACGTTGGTTGTGCCGCTGGAGTTGTCGTAGATGCCGCCACCGACCGGC
>JANQMB010000311.1 GCA_028280355.1 Verrucomicrobiales bacterium | reverse complement strand
GTCGGCGTAGCGCCGCAGGTAGACTTCGGCGACCTCGAGCAGGGAATGGTCGACGAGCTGGGAGACGAACCCCCCGGGCCCGACCACCGGCGGCGGCGTCGCCCAACGGCCACGGAACGGCGTCGCCGCCGCACGCAGCTCCTCCGGCGATGCGTCGAGCAGGTCGAGGTCGGCCACCACCGTCCCCGCCCGCACCGGCCCCCGGTAGATCACCGCCACCCTGCCATGGCGATCGACCAGAAAGCTGCTCGGCACCGGCAAGGGCAACCACCGGTCGAGAAACACGCGCTGGTACAGATCCAGCAGCTGGACGGTCTGCGGGCTGGCGTCGGCGGCCTCGAACGGGAACCCGATCTCCTCCAGCAGGGCGCGCGCCGCGGACGGGTCGCCCCCTTCGGCGAGCGCGTCGGTATTGAGCAACAGCACCCGCAGGCCCGCGCCCCGGATGCGATCGGCGTGCCGGGTCCAGTCGCGCAGCTCGGCGACACAGGGCGCGCACCAGCTCGCCCACAGGTTGATCAGCAGCGGCCCCACCAGGTCGGCATCAGGGATCTCGGCGCCGCCCGCGACCGAGATCGGCGGCAGCGGCAGGCGGTCCGGCAACACGACGCGCGCGGCGTCACCCACCGGTTCTACCTGCTGCGGGGAGGCGGCCAGGGGCTTCCCCCCGGTGGGAGGGGTCCAACGTTCCGCGACGCCCGCCCCCTGCCGGAGGTCGAAACGCCCGCCGGCCACGACGCCGGAGAAGGTCTCCTCCACCCCGCCCGGCCAGCGCACGACCAGGCGGTCGACCTCGCCCCCGGCGCCCAGCCCGAAGTGCAGCCAGGTCGCCGACTGGGACAAGAAGGCGTCCCCGGCACGCACCCCGCGCACCAGCGGCCGCGGGTCGCCCTCCATCCACAGTTCACAGCGGGCGCCGACCGCATCGCGGTTGGATACCTCCCCGTCACCGTGCAGGCGCAGCGCCAGCCAGCGGCCACCCGCCGCGAGGTCGTTGCGCAACAACCTCAGCCGCGGCGCGGTGCGGGCGGTCACCCACAGGTCGAGGTCGCCGTCGAAGTCCCAGTCGCTCGCCACCACCGCCCGGCCGTCGTCGGGGAAATCGAAACCCGAGACCGCCGAGATGTCCGCGAAGCGCCCGCCGCCGAGGTTGAGGAAGGCGCAGTTCCGCTCCCGGCCGCTGAACGAGCGGTCCATGTGCAGCAGCCGGACCAGCGCCGACCAGCCCTGCCGGTAGCGCAGCATGCCCGCCTCGCTGAGGTCGTCGACCGGTGACTGCGACACGACCTGCCGCCAGTAGAAGCTTCACAGGTCGCCGGTGTCCGGCGCGGTGACGAAGCCGTTGGCGGCGACGATGTCCTCCCAGCCGTCGTTGTCGAGGTCGGCGAAACGCGAACCCCAGGCCCAGCGCGCCATCGTCACCCCGGCCGGGACGCTGAGGTCTTCGAAACCGCCGCCCGCACGCCCCGCGAAGAGGGCGTTGCCCCGCGCGAAGCGCTGGAAGCCCCCCCGGGCGGCGTCCGCCTCGCCAGCCTGGAACTGGCCCTGGAACGCGATGCGGTTGCCCGCGGAGGAGAACATGTTGCTGACATAGAGGTCGGGGAGCCCGTCGCGGTTGTAGTCACCCCAGCTCACCGACATGCCGGACGACATGTCCTCCACACCGAGCTCGCGGGCGAGGTCGACGAACTCGCCCCCGTCGTTCCGGTAGAGGTTGTTGCGGCCGTAGTCGTTGGCCACGTAGAGGTCGGGGTCACCGTCGAGGTCGTAGTCCTCCCAGGCCGCGGCGAAGCTGAAGCGGGTGTTGTTGGCGTCAAGGCCGACCTCGCGGGTGACGTCCCAGAAGGAGAAGCCGCCAGCGTTGCGCAGCAGGAGGTTGCGCCCGCCGTTCTCCGCGTCGTGGAAGGGGACGGGCGAGCCCAGCGCGCCGCTCTCCCTGAGGTCGCCGGGGCTGGCGTTGTAGCCGCAGGCGTAGAGGTCGAGGTCGCCGTCGAGGTCGTAGTCGGCGGCGGCGAGCGAGAACGTCTGGGCGCGCGTCGCCACCTCGCCCACCAGCTCGAAGCGCGCCGCGCCGCGGTTGCGCATCAGCAGCAGTTTGAACTGCAGGGCGACCACCAGGTCGCGGTCGCCGTCCGCGTCGAGGTCGACCGCCAGGGCGCAGGGGCTGTAGTCCAACCAGCCCGCCCCGCTCGCCCCGGTGGCGTCCTCCAGGGAACCGTCGGGCCGCCGGAGGAACAGACGGTTGGGAAGCCCCCCCTGCTGCGGGAGATAGATGTCGTCCAGGCCATCGCCGTCGAGGTCGGCGAGCGTCAACCCGACGTTGGCCACGACGTCGAGGCCGAAGTCCCTCGGGATCCGCGCCCGCCAGTGGTCGGTCGGGCGCAGCAGCTGCTGCCCGTAGCTCGGGTTGGCCGACAGCACAGCGGCGGTACAGTCGGCAAACAGTGGCGCGCCACCGCCCGCCCGACGCTCCACCTCCTGGTAGTGCAGTAGCTCGATCCCCTCCAACAGGGGCGCCCCGCCGGCGTGCCGCCAGCGGCAGCGCCACTCGGCGTTGATCTGCAGGCGCCCGCCCCCATCGGCCGCCGCCGCCGCGGCGTGGAACAGAACCGCCGTGCTCACGGCGTCGCCCTCGCCCGCTTCGACTTTGTAGAGTTTCGCCTCGAGCTGCGGCCCCGCCTCAGGGGCGAACGCCCCCCGTAGGCCCTCGATGACTTCAGCCAGCCCGCCGCCGCCACCGGCCGGGGCCTCCCCGTCCCAATCGCGCACGGTGAACTCTCCGCCCCCACCGCCCACCGCATGCAGCCGCACCGGCCGCAGCCCCCCCGACCGAAACCCCTCCACGGCAAGCCCCGCGACCTCGCGACGGCCTCGGTCGGGCTCCGCCAGCGCCGCCTTCAGACGCCCCAGCTGCGCCACCGCCGCCTCGCTGAACGCCTCGCTGTCCCAGCCGTCTCTCGCCGGGTCGATGCGTGACCACGCATCGGCCAGCGGCCCCACCAGTTCCCGCCCCCCGAGCCCCGGTGCCTCGACGATGCCGGCGCCTGAGAACGCGGCCTCCTCCGCGCCGCCGTCCCGCACCCCGCCACCCGATGGCTCCTCCCGGGAGCAAGACGGGGCGGCGAGCACCGCCGCGGCGACCGCGGCCGCACGGGCGAACACACTGTGGGACAACCCCATGCTTCGAGCCTCAGGGCGCTGAGGCGCTAACACTATCCACTATCGGCAACCCCAAACGCAAGCGGCATCGGCCAGAAACGAAAAGGCCGGCCGCGCGTCACGCGCGGCCGGCCATGAACGTCTCACACGGGACTGGTACTGTGCAAGACGTCTGATATCTCGAATCGGGCGACGCCCCTACTTGCGGCGACGGCGGAGAACCAACATCAGGCCGGCGACGGCCGCGAGGGCGCCTGTCCCGGGCTCCGGGATCGCACCGAGCGACGTACCGGCGAGGCCGGCGTTGTAGATCTCTTGAACCTCCGCCAGGCTAAGCGCCCGGTTCCACATCCCGATGTCGTCGATCTGACCGTTCCACACACGGTTGCCGGCGTCGGGGTTGCAGCCGATGCAGAGCTGGTTCGAACCGTTGTCTTGGATCGTCCCCGTCCCCCCAGTGGACCGCAGGACGCCATCGACGTAGAGCGCGGTGGAACTGCCGGCGGTGGTGGCGACGACGTGGTGCCAATTCCCGTCCCCGCCCGGCCTGGAGCCAAGGCTTGCCCCAGTGGAGAAAATGTCAGAGCCGTTGCCGCCTCCCGCCCAGGCGATCTCGAGCGGGTTGCTTCCATCCCGGTCGGCGATGCGATAGTCCGGACCCTCGCCGTGGGCGATGGGCGCCTGCCAACCGTTGTCGATATTCCCCAACCTGTACCAGATAGAGATCGTGAGATCCGCGCCGGTCCGGTCGATGTCGTTGACGAAGGCACCCGCGGCGCCCGGATCCGGGACGGTGACGGAGTTGCCGGTTCCACCGGGGAAGTTGCCCGCCTGCCCGAAGCCGGTGGACTGACCCGCTACATAGGTCACGGATCCGTTGACCGTACCGTTGTTCACCGTCGCGCTATTCGCCTCTGCAAAGGTGCCGGCGGTGTCGTTGGCGTTGCCGTCGAAGTTCCAATAGTTCAAGAGGCCGGTATGGATCGACGCGCCGTTCGAGGCGACGACACCTGCGGTGAGGAAGGAAGAGACAAGCAGTGTTTTCATAGGATGTGTTGGATGTGTTGGATGTGTTGGGATTCTACAGTTCTTGGGTTCCTGCCGGGGGGGAGAGGGTCTCAACGATTAAACAGAGGTTTTCGCTGTTAAGAATTCCATAATTCTCAATAATTATTAATAATGCTAATTGATAATTTTTGAGACAAAAAACCCTTATCGCCCCCATAGTCCCCCTGACGGGGAAACGTTACTTGGATTTCGGGATTTTTTTTCTGACCCTTGGTCGGGAGGGGGTTTTCGGGTAAGTTGATGGAGCCGACTGTTCTTCGAGAGAACGGGCTCAGGAAACAGATCCGAGCAGGCGAACCAGGGGTCGTAACACCCGCCCCGACCCCTGCTGGAGTTTTTTCAGTAACGTTCCGCGGTCTCAGGACTATGGACGACACAACCAGAGTGGATAGACACTGGGGCGAAGCCGAGAATGTCCGTCGACGCCGACAGCGAATTCGTAAGGCTGCTGACCGAGCACCAGTCTCCGCTCCGCGCGTACATCCTCTCCCTGATGCCCAACTACACCGACACGCAGGACGTGTTGCAGGACGTCAACGTCGTGCTCTGGGAGAACAGGGGGTCCTTCGAGCTCGGCACGAACTTCAAGGCCTGGGCGTATCAGGTCGTCCGCTACAGGGTCATCAACGAGAGGAAGAAGCTGCGGCGCAACAGCTGGCTCGTCTTCGACGACGACGTCGCCAACATGTTGGCCGGGGAGGGCGACCAGTACACCTCCGACCGGATGGAGTCCAGGCGCCAGGCGCTCCGGCACTGCCTGGAGAAACTGCGCCCCCAGGACAGGGCGCTGCTGCGGGCGCGCTACACCTCGGAGACCAACCTGGAGCGCTTCGCCACGGAGAGCGGCAGCCGCCCCGGCACCCTCCGCGTCGCCCTCTACCGGCTGCGGGCCGCGCTGCGGCGCTGCATCGACCGGCGCCTGGCCACCGAGGTTCACGAGTCATGACGCGGGACGAACTCGAGTCCGCGGTGTCCTCGTTGATGGACAACACGATCTCCCCCGACGTGTTCGCCGCCCTACAGGAATACCTCCGAACCTCCGAGGAGGGCAGGCGGAGCTACGCCGGACTGGTGTGCCTCCACAGCTTGCTGCAGGAGGAGCACGGACACCTGCCGGTGGCGGGCGGCCGACCGCTGATCCAGATGGACCGCGTGCTCGCCAGGCAGAAGCGCCGGACGCTGCGCTTCGCCCTGACCGCCAGCGGCATCGCCGCCGCGGCGGCGATCGTCGTCTCGACCCTCGTCACCCTTCCCGCCTCCCCGGCGGCCCGGGTCAAGGGGTCGTCGCTGGCCGCCTTCACGATCACCCACCCCACCTCCGGGGAGACGCCGTCCCACGCAGGGGACGTGTTGGCGATCGGCTCGAGGCTGAGGCTCGACCGCGGCACCGTCGAGCTCCAGTTCAAGTCGGGCGTCAACGGCATCGTCCGCGCCCCCGCCGACCTGATGCTCCACCGGGAGAACCTCATCTCGCTCGGGGAGGGCACCGCGTGGTTCCATGTGCCCGAAGGGGCGGTCGGGTTCCAGGTGGAGACCCCCGACCTGCTCGTCACCGATCTGGGCACCGAGTTCGGGGTGATCTCCTGCCGCGATGCCGCCGACGAGGTCCACGTCTTCGACGGCCAGGTGGAGGTCGAGAACCGCCGCACGCCCTCGTCCCCGACCCGCGTCGTGAGAGGCGAGGCGCGCGTCACCAAACCGGATGGCATCGAGGAGGTGGAGCTGGACCCGGAAGGCTTCTTCACGAGCCTGCCATCGGAGTCGGCGCTGCCCCCCTTCCTCTACTGGTCGTTCGACGGCGACGACCCGGCGGCGGTCGGGGGCAGGCACCCGGACCGGGACAAAGTCCGCGTCGCGCCCCCCGAGGAAGGCGAGCGGGTGCAGGTGCCGGGCAGGGTCGGCCAGGGGATGCGGGTCGGCAGGATCAGCGACAGGATCGCCACGAGTTGGCGAGGGGTGGACGGGAACAGGCCGCGGACGGTGGCCTTCTGGATCAAGATCCCGCCGTCACAGAACGCCGCGGGCAACGGCAAAACCCTCGTCTACTGGGGCGGCAAGAAGCGCGACCCCTGGCCTGAAGACTCCTGGGCCGTGCGGGTTTCCGGCCCCCATCCCGAGCAGGGCGTCGACCTGGAGTTCTCGACCGGCGGCGGAGAGTACCTAAAAGGGACGACGCGGCTAAACGACGGCGAATGGCATCACGTCGCCGTCGTCTACAACGGCACCAGCGACCCCGACGGCCACCCGGTGGTGAAGTTCTTCGTGGACGGCATCGGAGAGAGACTGGCGTCACACACGCGCCTCCCCCCAATCGACACGCTCGACACGAACTCCGACCCGAACAACGCCAACCCGCTCTGGATCGCCACCGCCCGCTCCCGCGAGCTGGGTGCCTTCGATGGGGCGATGGACGAACTGTACATCTTCGACGGCCGGGTCATCGACAGCGTGATCTACGAACTCGCCAACCCCTCCCCACTCTCCTCACAGGCTGGCCCGCCGTAACCGCCGGACGACCGGAAGCCGCCCCGGCGCCGAGCCACCGCCCCCGATTTCCCCACCAGTTCACCCACAACATCCCCACCGGAACCCTCCGGGGCGCCCCATGGCCATCGCCTCAGGGCACACCCGACGGTTTGAGGGACACCCGACGATTTGACACCAATACCGACACCCCCCACTCAGCGAAGGACCGACAGCTCGACCCCACTGGCGCCACCCGCCGCAAGCCGCCCACCGGATGCCGCCCACCGGAACTGCTGTCTCCGGCGGCCATCGCTTATCCGGTGGTATGCCGCCCTGGCGGCCATCTGCCCGGCCATCGTCCCGACGGCACCCGCCGCCCCGTCCGACAGCCTGGTCGGCTATTGGCGGCTGGAGAACAACGCGAACGACTCCGCCCCCGGGGGGGGCACCGCCGACAACGGGTCGTGGGTCGGAGGTAGCGCCTATACCTCGACGGCGCTGTTCGGATCCGCGGCGAGCTTCGACGGCTCCCGCCACCTCTCGGTCCCGAGCAGCGCCGATATCGGTGCCGCCGGGGGGAGCGTCACCGTCTCTGCCTGGTTCAAGGTCTCCGTCTTCGATAGGGGTTGGCAGGCGGTGGTGGCGAGGGGCGAGGGCAACCACTGGCGCCTCGCCAGGAACGCCGGTGGCAGCAACATGGCCTACGCCGGCGGGACCGGCGACATCACCGGTGGGCCAGCGGTCGACGACGGCGCGTGGCACCACGCCGTCGCGGTCTCCGAGGGGGGCGAGCAGACCCGGCTCTTCATCGACGGCGTCAAGGTGGCCACCGGCGGCGCCCCGAGCCTCACCGGGGGCGGCAACCCGATGCTGATCGGCAACAACCCCGACGCGTCGGACCGCCAGTGGCGCGGGGAGATCGACGACGTCGGGCTCTTCACGACCCCGCTCAGCGACTTCCAGGCGCAGGCGATCCACACCTTCGGCTCCACCCCTGCGTACGGCTACGAACTCGGCGAGGTGGTGCAGATCCTCGACGCCCACGCGGCGGGGGCCGGCGGCAGCGTGACGATCGACGGCGACACCTGGACCTTCGCCGCCTCCGATCCCGGTGGGGGCGTAGGGTCCGGCACGGGGTTCGTGTTGCTGGCCGGGGACGGCAGCGGGGTCCAGCTCAGCACCGGACCGCCGGTCACCTCGTTCACCGCCAACCCGGTCTTCATCAGCTCGGGGCAGGGGTCGACGCTGGCCTGGCAGGTGACCCCGCCGTTCACGACGATCTCGATCAGCCCCACCCCCGGCGACGTCACCTCCCCTGAGACCGGGGTCGGTGGGGCGGGGTCGGTGGTGGTCACCCCGGCGGCGACCACCGTCTACACCATCAGCGCGACGGGCCCCAACGGCACCACCCAGCGCACCGCCACCGTCTTCGTCGACGTCGACCCGACCGCGCCGCGCATCAACGAGTTCGTCGCCAACAACGCCACCGGGGGGCTCACCGATGAGGACGGCACGACCGAAGACTGGATCGAGCTCTATGGTCCGGGACCGGCGCCCTCCGACCTGTCGACCTACTACCTTACCGACGACCCGACCAACCTCACCAAGTGGCCCTTCCCCGCCACCTCGATCCCGGCCGGGGGATACCTCGTCGTGTTCGCCTCTTCGAAAGACCGCCGCGTCGCCGGCTCCGAGCTGCACACCAACTTCAAACTCTCCGCGGGCGGCGAATACCTCGCGCTGACCCGCGACGACGGCGCCGGGGGGGTCGAGGTAGTGACCGACTTCAGCCCGGGCTACCCGCAACAGGAGGAAGGGGCGTCCTACGGGATCGACCAGGACGGCGTGACGGTCGGATACCTCGCCACCCCCACCCCGGGCGCCGCCAACGGCGCCTCCTTCGCCGGTTTCGTGGCGGACACCTCGTTCAGCGTCAAACGCGGTTTCTTCACCGCCGCCTTCGACGTGGCGATCACCACCACCACGCCGGGCGCCACGATCCGCTATACCACCGACGGCTCCGAGCCCACCGAGACGGGCGGTACCGTCTACACGGCGCCAGTCAGCATCGCCTCCACCACCGTCCTGCGCGCCGCCGCCTTCAAGGCCGGCTACCTGCCGACCAACGTCGACACCAACACCTACCTCTTCCTCGACGACGTCCGCACCCAACACGCGAACGGCGCGACGCCCCCCGGATGGCCGGGCGACAACCAGATCAACGGCCACGACTTCAACTACGGCATGGACCCCGACATCACCGGCCGCTACACCGCGCAACAGATGATCGACGCCCTGTCCGCGATCCCCAGCATCTCGATCGCCACCACACAGGGCAACCTCACCGACGGCAGCACGGGCATCTACGTCAACCCCTCCGGGCACGGGCGGAGCTGGGAGCGGCCCGCGTCCTTCGAGGTCATCCACCCCGACGGGGCGACCACCAACGTCCAGGAGAACTGCGGCCTGCGCATCCGCGGCGGAGCCAGCCGGTCGCCCGACAACCCGAAACACGCCTTCCGCCTGTTCTTCCGCAAGGAGTACGGCGCCGGCAAGCTCGGCTACCCGATGTTCGGCAACGAGGGCGCCGACAAGTTCGACAAGATGGACCTGCGCACGGCGCAGAACTATTCCTGGTCGTTCAACGGCGGCTCGCAGAACACCTTCCTGCGCGAGGTCCTCGGCCGCGACCTGCAGGCTCTACTCGGCCAGCCCTACACCCGCAGCCGCTACTACCACCTCTACCTCAACGGGCTCTACTGGGGCCTCTACATGACCCAGGAGCGCGGCGAGGCGAAGTTCGCCGCCACCTACCTGCCCGGGTCGGACGACCAGTTCGACACCATCAAGTCCGCGGGCGGCAGCGGCGGCTACAACACGGAGGCCACCGACGGCACCATGGCGGAGAACACCAGCGACTGGTGGGCGCTCTGGGACATGGCCCGGCAACAGAGGGCGACCCCGACCCTGACCCGCTTCATGGCCATGCAGGGCCTCGGCCCGGGCGGCGCCCGGGACGCCGCGCTGCCGGCCTACCTCGATGTCGACAACCTGGTCGAATACATGCTCTGCATCGGCTACACCGGCAACTACGACGCGCCCCTCTCCAGCTTCGTCGGCGCCTCCAACAACTGGTACTCCGTGCGCAACCGCGTCCGGGACGACCTCGGCTTCCAGTTCCTGATCCACGATGGCGAACACTCGCTCGGCGCGAACGACAACAACTGGTCGGCCAACAACGACCGGGTGAACACCAGCAACGGCTCGGCGAGCCGCGCCCTCTACCACAAGAGCAACCCGCAGTTCATCCATCTCGACCTGGCGGAGAGCACGGCCGAGTACCGGCTCCGCTTCGCCGACCGCGCCCATCGCGCGCTCTTCAACGGCGGCCCCCTGAACCCGGCGGCGGTGTTGGCCACCTTGGAGCGACGGCGCTCGGTGGTCGATTCCGTCATCATCGCCGAGTCCGCCCGCTGGGGCGATTCGAAGGTCGGCAACCCGCGCGACAGGGAGGACTGGCTGGCGGAGGTGGCCTCGCTGACGAGCCTCATCGGCAGCCGCAGCGCCGTCTTCCTCGGCCAGCTGCGCAACGCGGGCCTCTACCCCGGCCTCGACGCCCCATCCTTCAGCCAGCACGGCGGCCAGGTGGCCGCCGGGACGACCATCTCCGTGACCGCCCCCGCCGACGCGACACAGGTCTACTACTTCTTCGGCGCCGGCGACAGCGACCCCACCGACTGGGCCGACGACCTCGACCCGCGCGAGCTCGGGGGCGCGGTCAAGGCCGGTGCGGGGGCCATCGCGACCCCCGGTGGGGGGACCTTCGCCATCCCGACCCCGATCAGCAACCCCGGCTGGATGCAGGCGCGCTGCTACCGGAGCGGCACCTCCGAGTGGAGCGCCATGACCACCGCCTTCTTCACCACCGCACCGGCGGCGGGGCCGTCGGACATCGTCATCAGCGAGATCCACTACCACCCCACCGCCCCCACCACCGCAGAGCTGACCGTCGACCCGGGCTTCGACAGCGACGACTTCGAGTTCGTCGAGGTGATGAACATCTCCGCTGCCACCGTCGACCTCGGCGGCGCCGCCTTCGTGCTGAAACCCGTCGGCGACCACCTCGAAGGCATCGAGGTCGAATTTCCGCCGGGTACCCTGATCGCCCCGGGCGAGCGCCTGTTGGTGGTCGCGAACCGCGCCGCGTTCACCGCCCGTTACCCGGGCGTCGCCGCCTCGAAGATCGCCGCCGACTACTCCGGACGCCTCGACAACGGTGGCGAGTGGATCACCCTCGAGGCCGCGGACGGATCGACCATCAGCAGCTTCCGCTACGACGATGCCTCGCCCTGGCCTATCCCGCCGGACGGTTCCGGCCCCTCGCTGGCGCTGGTCGATCCCGCATCCGCCCCCGACCCCTCGCTCGGCGCCAGCTGGGCGGCCAGCATCGACAGCGGCGGTTCCCCGGGCGAGCAGGAGGGGACGCCTTTCACCGGCAACCCGGGCGACGACCTCGACTCCGACGGCAGCAACGCCCTCCTCGAGTACTTCATCGGCACCTCGGACAGCTCGCCCTCGGCCGGGCTGACGCCGACGGTGGGGGTCGAGACCGTCGGCCCCGACCGCTTCGCCTCCATCACCTACCGGGCCGACCCGCACGCAGTCGACGCCACCGGCACCCCGCAGGTCTCGGCCGACCTCGTCCTCTGGAGCTCCTCACCATCGGACATCGTCTTCGTCCGCTCCGGTGTCGACACCGACGGCACCCCCACCCTCACCTACCGATCGACCGCCAAACTGGGCGCCGGCACCCGCATCTTCCTCCGCCTGCAGGTCCAACAGTCTCCGTAGACCGACGACAGCGGAGACCTGTCATGCATCGGTTGCGCCCCTGACACCGGCCGCCACATGCGGCCGATCCTGCATCCACGGCCGGAACCCAGCGACACCAGCCGACGATAGGCTCCCCCGGTATCCCATCGCCCCCGCCTTTCTGGCCATCTAGAGCGTGTTAAATGGAGATGTGACCTCTGCGGGGGGGGATCTCGCGCCAGGCGGCGGCCTCGTCGTGTACAGACCGGGTACATCCTTTACAGGTGTACGGAGACATCGTTTACACCCTGGGTAGGTGTTTGTGATGCCTTGGAAGACACGCGACGAGATGA
>JANQMB010000307.1 GCA_028280355.1 Verrucomicrobiales bacterium | reverse complement strand
AGCCTCTCCAAAAGCCTCATCGAACGGGCGCCCGCACGCGCCTCGGACACGGCGGCGCCAGCGCCCGCCAGGCGCCGGCCCACCCCGGGTTCCAGGTCGGCGGAAAAGTCCACCTCGGCCGCCACGACGCGGTCCAGCTGGCCGGCGGTGGCCGCGGCGACCACCGCGCCGAGGTGGGGCACCACCCGGCGGGCGAACACCCCGAGGTAGAACTGGTCCCATCCGGTCTCGCCCGGGTGGAAGATCAGCTCGCCGGGGGGCCGCAGGCCACAGCAGGAATGGCGTATGGCACGCCTCAGCTCGCCGCCATCGCCAGCGGCGTCGCGGTAGATCGGTCCGTCTCCGTCCACTTCCTGCATCCGAGACACGATACACACATTCACCAGCCCGTAAAAAGCCAGAGCTGCAACAAAAACCGCCCCCCCGGAACGCCTACCACACGTTTGTCAAGACCTCCTCTTGCATCTCCCGCATGCGCTCGAACTCCTCCCCCTCGCGGTCGCCGAACCCCGCGAGGTGCAACAGCCCGTGGATCACGTAGAGCGCCAGCTCCCGGTCGACCGGGTGCCCGAACTCCGGCGCCCGCACCGCCGCGGTGTCCGCGCTCACCACGATCTCACCGTGGTCGAAAGTGATCACATCGGTGGGCGCCGGGTCGCCGAGGAACTCGGCGTGGACGGCGGCGATCGCCGCATCGGACACGACGGCCACCTCCACCAGACCGAGCCCCGCCAGCACCCCCCCGCCCTCGGCCGACCGCTCCACGCAGAGGGGCAACGCTTTGTTAGAAACCTCGCCGAGCCGGACGAGGTCGACAGGCACGGCGTCCTGGTGGTCCGACACCTCCAACCGCGGGGCGCCGCCTGCGCCGGTCATGGCAGCAGCGCGCCGGTCTTCTTGCCGGACTTGGGGGAGAGCTTGCCGGACGCCGCGCCCGACTTCTTCTTGCGCGCGGACTTCTTCTTGTCGGCGGCCTTCTCCAGGTCGGAGTCGTCTTTCGGGTAGGTGATGCGGCTGTGCAGCATGCTGCGCAGGGTGGCGTTGAAGCTGTCCGCGATGACGCCCAGCTCGCGCAGGGTCAGGTCGCACTCCGCGAGCTGGCCGTCACGGATGCGGGCGTGGATGATGTCGTCGATCATCTGCCGGATCTTGCCGGGCGTCGGCTTCTGGAGGGTCCGCGACGCGCTCTCGACGGCGTCCGCGATGCTGACGATGCCGCTCTCCTTGAACTGGGGGCGCGGCCCGGGGTAGCGGAAACTCTTCTCCGCCACCTCGGGGATGTCGTCCTCGTTGGCCTCGCCGGCCTCGACCTGGCGGCGGGCCTCCTCCTGCTGGTCGAGCGCGCGGCGGTAGAAGAAGTAGACCAGCGAGGTGCCGTGGTGCTGCTCGATGATGTCGATGATGTCGCTGTTGAGCTTGTTCTTGAGGGCGATGTCGACGCCCTCCTTGACGTGGGCGGTGATGACGAGCGCGGACATGGTGGGCGTCAGGTCGTCGTGCGGGTTGTCCCCCTCGCCGATGTTCTCGATGAAGTACCCGGGCTTCACCAGCTTGCCGATGTCGTGGAAGTAAGAGCTCACCCGGCACATCGTCGCGTTGGCGCCGATCTCCTCGGCCGCGGCCTCCGCCAGGTTGGCCACCACCAGGCTGTGGTGGTAGGTGCCCGGCGCCTCCAGCGTCATCCGCCGCAGCAGCGGATGGTTGAGGTCGGCGAGCTCGATCCAAGAGATCTCGGTGGTGATGCGGAAGACGGACTCGAGGACCGGCAGCAGGCCGCCGACCACGGTCGCCGTTGCGACGCCGCCGGCCAGCGCCGCCAACACCCCGTAACCCAACGCCTGCCAGTCCGTCCCGCCGGGCGCATACAGGTCGGCGCCGATCTGCCCGAACAGCAACCCGAAGAGGGTCACCGTCAGCCCGATCAGGATACCGGCGCGCACCAGGCGGCTGCGCTTCCGCACCCCGTCGGTCACCAGCACGGCGACGAAGCCGGCCACCAGACCCGTCACCATCCCCGGCATCGCCAGCCCGGGCTCCAGCAGCAGCGCCCCCCAGACCGCACACAACACCGTCACGAAGAGGCCGTGGTTGCGACCCAGCAGGATGGTGATCGCCACCGGCGCCAGCGCGAAGGGGGCGAGCAGGAACCCGTAGCTCCCGCCGCCCTCTCCGAACGCGCCGCCCTCTGCCAGGCCGCAGGTGAGCCGCAGGAGGGCGAGCTGGGCGAACATCATCCCGAAGATCAACACGACGCGGCTGTTGCGCCTGAAGCTATGCGGGTGGTTGAGGAGGAAGTGTGCCACCGCCGCAACCAGGACGACGCCGGCGATGGCCAGCGCGCGCCAAGGGGTGCCGAGCACATCGTCGCGCCCCTCCGCCGCCCCGAGCAGGAGGAACCCGAGGCCCGCGGCGAACAGCAGCAGGGCCAGGCCGCGCACGATGCCGCTCTCGCGGAACCGCTCGACCCACTCGCGCTCGCTCTGCTTGCGGCGGGTCTTCTCGGTCATCAGGCCGCGGCGCCGGAGCTGCAGGCGTTTGAGAGCCTTGAACATGGGAAGGGCTTAGGGGTTGCGCCCAGGGTGCGGGACGGCCGCACGGGGAGCCTGGGGAGGGCGCAGGAGGTGGGGTGGGTGGGTCTGGCTCTGGAGGAAGCTGCGGTTGGTTTCTCGGGGGGAAACGTCGGCCTGCGCCCGGGGGCGCCCATCTCTGGAAATCTGCCGTAGGAACGCTACCGGGGCCCCGCGCCGAAATCAACGCTTCTCGCACCCCCCGCCACCGCGCCTTTGCCCGCCGGTCAAACGCTTTTTTCGCGCGCCGCCCCGTAGGCCTCGATGATCGCCCCGACCACCCGGTGCCGGACAACATCGCGCCGACCGAACTCGACGAAATCGACGTCGTCGACCTCCCGCAGAACCCCCATCGCCTCGCGCAGCCCGGAGGTCACCCCGCGCCTGAGATCGACCTGGGACGGGTCCCCGGTCACCACACAGCGGGCGCCCTCCCCGAGGCGGGTGAGGAACATCAGCATCTGCTCGCCCGTCGTGTTCTGCGCCTCGTCCAGGATGATCGCCGCGTTGTTGAGGGTGCGGCCACGCATGTACGCCAGAGGCGCGATCTCGATCGAACCCCGCTCGATCATCCTGTTCACCTCCTCCGGCTCCAGCATGTCGTAGAGGGCGTCGTAGAGCGGGCGCAGGTAGGGCAGGATCTTCTCGGTGAGATCGCCGGGGAGAAACCCCAGGGCCTCGCCGGCCTCCACCGCGGGCCGCGTCAGGACCAGCCGGCCGACCCGCTTGTCTTTCAGGGCGGCGACGGCCGAGGCCACCGCGAGGTAGGTCTTGCCGGTCCCGGCCGGCCCGACACCGAACACCACGTCGTTGGCCTCCATCGACTTCAGGTAGCTCAGCTGGGTGCGCGTGCGCGGCGCGACCGCCTGCCGCCCCCGGCTCCCCAACAGGCGGTACCCCAGCAGCTCGGCAACCGGCGTGCTGTCGCCGGCGACGGCGGACTCGACCGCGAACCGGAACGCCTCCTTGCTGATCGTCGCCCCCCCCCTGCGCGCGCTCTCGAGGTCTCCCATCACCGCGGCCGCCCGCTCCACCGCGGCCGGCTCACCGTCGAACTTGATCCACGCGTCACGCGTCGTCACCCGCACGTCCAGGGACGCCTCGAGCTCCTTCGACAAAGACAGGTCGTCGGCGAACAGCGCCTGCAAGAAATGCGCGGTCTCGTATTCCAGCTTCTGCTCAGGCATCGGGGGGCGTCGGTGATCAGTGGCTAGTAGTCAGAAAGAGGGGACGACATCACCGCGCGGCCGTGGCCTTTTGTTCCTGCTGAACACCGAACACTGACAAACTCCTACCGATAGCCATAGGCCAACGACCAGTCCACCTCGGCGTCCCCCTCCCCGCCGCCGACGACCACCAGGTAGGTCCCGGTGCGCGGGGCGAGGACACGGGTCGCCACCCAATATTCGCCGACCACCGTCTCCACGTGGACCGGGCGCCCCTTGCGGTCGTAGATCTTGAGGCTCAGCTTCGCCCCGGCGGCCGAGGTGCCCAGCCAGAACCAGTATTCGTTGCCCCGGAACAGCTGGTGTTTGATGATCTTCCGTTTGCCGGGCTTGATCTGGCCATCCCAAGATTCGCCGCGGATGTTGAACCCCGCCTTGAGGTGCGGCTCCGCCGCCTCCATCGCGAAACTGTAGGCCTCCTCAACGGAGGCGTTCAACCCACCCGAGGGCATGGTACCCAACAGGACCGCGCAGGAGACGACCCTGACCCCGCGCCAGCTCATCGCCCTCCCCCCCCTCCGCCCGCGGGCTCCGCGGTACCCAGTATCGTGGCCACCACCCCACGGCAGATCTCGTTCATCTCCACGACCGCGTCCGAGGGCACCGGCTCATCCTCGCCCCCCATCAAGCTGACCATCGAGCCGAGCGCGGTGGCGACGGCGACCATCTTCGGGTTCTCGCGCACCTTCTCGTCCATCTTGCCGATCGAGTTCGAGAAATGTTTCACCAGGTCGGGCTGGTTGAGGAGCTCGGCCTTGTCGGCGGTGAACGCCTTCGAGATGACCGAGGAGGCGACCTCGGTGCCGCGCACCCACCCCCCCAGGCTGACGCTCGTGGCGAGCGCCCAGTCGTCCATCCTCGCCATCGCCTCACGCGCGGTCTTCTCCGTCCGGTCGAGCTCGCGGCGCACGCCCGCCCAGTCGCCCGCGTCGCCCGCATCCAAGATCGCCTGACAGTGCCGGGTGACCGACTGCCGCAAGCCGAGCGCCTCCGCATACTGCAGGACCCGGCGCCCGGCCGACTCGACGGCGGCCTTGTCCTGCGCCTGCACGGCGATGAACCCGTCCGCCACCGCGATCCCCAAGGCCAGCGCGTAATCGACCCGCCCGCGCAAGCTCACCCGGGCCGGCTTGCGGATCTCCGACTTCCAGCCGCTCTCGCCCAGCTTCTCGAGGATCGCCAGGATCTCTCCCGGCACCGGGACGATCACCTCGTCGATGTATTCACCCGGGAAGTCGGCGAGGTCCAGCGGCCCGTCCGGGGCGGCCTCCCCCGCCACCCCGACGGGGGCGGAAAGGCACAGCGCGGCCACCGCCCCCGCCAGGGGGCCAGCCCGTCTGCTGCCGGTCGGATAGCACATCGCGGCGCCGATTATACGCGGGCGGGGAGAGATTGCGAGGTGCGGAACAGGAAAATTGTAAACCGGTGTTGCGGGGGCGCCCCATCGCCTCTACAGCCTAAGTCCGTGGACGGGACACGCCTCGGAACCAGCCTCGGGAAATTCGCTGACAAGCGCATCCTCGTCGTCGGCGACATCATGCTCGACCGCTTCCTCTGGGGCGGGGTCAGCCGCATTTCCCCCGAGGCGCCAGTCCCCGTGGTCGAGGTCGAGCGCGACGAGCTCTACCCCGGCGGCGCCGCCAACGTGGCGCGCAACCTCCTGCCCTTCGCCGGGTCGGTCTCCGTGATGGGAATGGCGGGCGCCGACCAGGACGGCGATCAACTGCTCGCCATCCTCCGCGAGCGGGGGCTCGACGTCGCGCCCATCCAGCGCACCCCGGACGCGCCGACCACCGTCAAGACCCGCGTCGTGGCCCGCAGCCAGCAGGTCGTCCGCATCGACCGCGAGCGCAGGCACAGCCCCACCGCCGACCAGCTCGAGGCCGCGGCCGGCACGGTCGCCGAACGCCTGCCCGACCTCGACGCCATCATCATCCAGGACTACGGCAAGGGCTTCGTCTCCCAGGCGCTGGCCGACCGCATCGCCGAGGTCGCCGGCGGCACCGACACCGTGATCACCGTCGACCCCAACCCCTGCAACACCATCGCCTGGCGCGCCGCGACGGCGATCAAGCCCAACCGCCACGAGGCGTTCCGCTTCGCCGGGCTCCCCGAGAGCCCGATCTCCGATCCCCCCTCCGAGGACCCGACCCTGCGCACGCTGGCCGGCGAGCTGTTCGGCCGATGGGACACCGCCCAGCTGCTGATCACGCTGGGCGAGCAGGGCATGGTGCACTGCGGGCGCGACGGCGGGCGCTTCACCCACATCCCGCCACGCGCACACGAGGTGTTCGACGTCTCGGGAGCCGGCGACACCGCCATCGCGCTGTTCACCCTGGCGCTCGCGGCCGGGCTCGACCCGGTCGAGGCGGCCGAGATCTCGAACTGGGCCTCGGCGGTCGTGGTCGGCAAGGTCGGCACCGCCACCCTCTCCGCCGACGAGCTCCTGCAGGCCGCCAGCCGCCGCCCCTCAACAAACCCACCGGATATCTCGAACTGAACACCATCGGCATCATCCCGGCCCGCTGGGGCTCGACGCGCTTCCCCGGCAAGCCGCTGCACGCGATCGCCGGCAAACCCCTGCTCCAACACGTATGGGAGCGGTGCCAGGGCGCCAGCCGCCTCGACACGACGGTCGTAGCCACCGACGACCGGCGCATCGCGGAGGCCGCGGAGGGCTTCGGGGCGCGGGTCGCGATGACCTCCGCCGACCACGCCTCGGGCACCGACCGGGTCGCCGAGGCGGCCGGGGTCGAACCCGGCTGCACCCATGTCATCAACATCCAGGGCGACGAGCCGCTGATCGACCCCGGCCTCATCGACGAGCTCGTCGGCGCGCTGGCCGCCGACCCGGAGACCCCCATGGTCACCGCCGCGGTGCCCGCCGCCGGGGGGGAGCCGCTGGACGACCCGAACATCGTCAAAACAGTCCTTAACAAATGCGGCGAGGCGCTCTACTTTTCCCGCAGCGTGATCCCGCACCCAGGCAGCCACCACCCGGAGGCGCCCCGCTTCCGCCACAAGGGGATCTATGGGTACACCAGGGACTTCCTCCTCCAGTTCGTCCGCTGGCGCCCCTCCCCCCTCGAGGTCGCCGAGCGCCTCGAACAGCTGCGCGCCCTGGAGAACGGCGCCCGCATCAAGGTCGTGATCTGCGACGACGACTCGATCGGCGTCGACACCCCAGCCCAGGCCGAACAGGTCGAGCAGCTCATCCTCGCGGCCCGGGCCCCTGGCGCCCCACAACCCGAAACCTAAGACCGCCCAGCGCATGCCCACCACTGCAAAGACCAAAGACACCAAGTTCATCTTCGTCACCGGGGGCGTCGTCAGCTCGCTCGGCAAGGGGCTGGCCGCCGCGTCGCTGGGGACCCTCCTGGAGAAGCGCGGCCACAAGGTCATCCTACAGAAGTTCGACCCCTACCTGAACGTCGACCCGGGCACCATGAGCCCCTTCCAGCACGGCGAGGTCTACGTGCTCGACGACGGGGCGGAGACCGACCTCGACCTCGGCCACTACGAGCGCTTCACCGGGGGCGTGCTGTCGCAGCTCAACAACCTCACCTCCGGCCAGGTCTACGAGAACGTCATCAAGAAGGAGCGCAAGGGCGACTACCTGGGCAAGACCGTGCAGGTCATCCCGCACGTCACCAACGAGATCAAGGGCCGCATCTACGAGGTGGCCGAGAAGGTCGAGGCGGACGTCATCATCACCGAGATCGGCGGCACGGTCGGCGACATCGAGGGGCTGCCGTTCCTCGAGGCCCTGCGCCAGTTCGCCCAGGAGGTCGGCCCCGGCAACGCCCTCTTCATCCACGTCACCCTGGTGCCCTACATCGGGGCCGCGGGCGAGCTCAAGACGAAGCCCACCCAGCAGAGCATCGCCAAGCTGCGCGAGATCGGCATCCAGCCCCACGTGGTGCTCTGCCGCTCCGAGCTGCCGATCGAGGAGGAGGTGCGGGAGAAGATCTCCATGTTCTGCAACGTCCCTGCCGAGGCGGTGGTCGAGTGCCGCGACGTCCCGCACTCCATCTACGAGCTGCCGCTCTACCTGCACGAGGAGAAGCTCGACGACATCGTCTGCGACCGGCTCGGCCTCCCGCAGACCGAACCGGACCTCGAGGGTTGGAAGAACTTCGTCTGGCGCGTCATCGACCCCTCGCACGAGGTGCGCATCGGGGTGGTCGGCAAATACATCGAGCTGCAGGACGCCTACAAGAGCATATACGAGGCGCTCACCCACGCCGGCGCCGCCAACGACTGCCGCGTCATCGTCGAGCGCATCGACGCCGAGGACCTGGAGGACGATGCGGTGGAGGACAAGCTCGACAGCATCGATGGCCTGCTCATCCCCGGCGGGTTCGGCGACCGCGGGATCGAGGGCAAGGTCACCGCCGCAGAATACGCCCGCACCCACGGCATCCCCTACTTCGGGATCTGCCTCGGCATGCAGGTGGCCACCATCGAGTTCGCCCGCAACGTCGCCAAGCTGCCGGGGGCCAACAGCACGGAGTTCGACCCAAACTCCGCACACCCGGTGATCTGCCTGCTCGAAGAACAGAAGAGCGTCACCCAGAAAGGCGCATCGATGCGCCTGGGCACCTGGGTGTGCGACCTCAAACCTGGCACCCGCTCCTACGAGCTCTACAAGAGCGCCACCATCAACGAGCGCCACCGCCACCGCTTCGAGTTCAACGGCGACTACCGCGAGCGGCTCGAGTCGGCGGGGCTGACCATCGCCGGCACTTCGCCGGACGGCACCCTGGTCGAGATCGTCGAACTCCCAGACCACCCCTATTACGTGGCGGCGCAGTTCCACCCCGAGTTCCTCTCCAAACCCAACGCGCCCCACCCGCTGTTCACCGGCTTCGTCGCGGCCGCCCTGGCCCGCAACATCAGCATCGCGGAGCACAGCCAAGAAGAGGTCTCGAAGACCTAAACACCATACGCCACGATGCGCCCGGTGAACGGATGGGGCGCAGGGTAGAGAGCAATGCGAGGACGCCTACGGAGCCCCCGCCTACGGCTCCCCCCCCGACCGCTGCCCCGCTCCCTGGTCCCGGGCAAAAGGGCAAAACCCGGCGGGCTGGGCAAAACCCGGCGGGCTGCGATGGATCCGGCGGATGGATGAGATAGGGTAGGCGGGCGAGAGCCTCAGCCGGAGGATCCTTTGCCTCTCTCCCCCTCTTTCCTCGGAGATCCGACCCCCTCCACCTCGCTCCAACTTGCCCCACCTGTGTGGTTGGAGAAACCTCGGGCATAGAGGAACTAGAAAGATTCGAGCAGCTCCGGGCCAGCGACACACGCACCCTGCAGCCACCCGCCACAAAATGGTGTTGGCCGGTGCCACCTAGGGCGACACCGGCCAACCAGATCCCCACAACCTCGGTGGTCAGTGACCACTCCTCCAACCATTTATTTACTACCCGGTCTGGGATTACCGATTCCTAACTTTCTGCATTTTTTTTGCGGAAGCCCGAGTTACTGAGGTTCCAGGCGGCCCTCGAGTCGCTCCAACTCCTGCACCGCATAGCGGCCGACCTTCTCCAGTTCCCTCCTCAGGGGACCCGCGACGCCCCCGGGGACGAGCATGCCCTCGCAATCGCGCCTCACCTGACGGAAGATCTCCGCGGCCTCCTGGTATTGCGCGGTGGCCTTAAGGATCCGGGCGAGGTGATTCTTGCTCAGCACGTGATCGACGCTGTCGTCCTGGGCAGGGTTCCCGGCAACGACGCCCTCCCACAGCTCGAGCGCTTCGCGCGCCGTGGCCTCGAACTCATCGAAGCGCCTGGACCACAAGCCGATAGACGTCCTCTCCTGCAGTGCCCTGGCGAGTTTGGTCTGCCACTGGACGTTCTCGGCGTCCCTGGCCAGCAGCGCCCGGTAGATGACGACCGCCTCGTCCGCGGCGGGCAGGGCGACGCTGTACCGGTGCCGCCGCCGCTCGTGCGCGGCGAGGTCGATATACGTCGAAGCCAGCGCGACCTGCCACCGCAACTCGAGGGGGCGCTCCCTGGTGATCTGCTTTCTGAACTCCAGCGCCTTGCGGAACATCTCCGAAGCGGCCTCCGGGTCATCGTGCACCTTCGCCAGATCCCCGTATAGCTTCGCCACATCGTTGCGCCGCTGCACCGAATCGGGGTCGGCCTGGCGTTGGCGCTCCCTGATGCCCAACGCCATCGCCAGGTTTTCACGCGCCCGCCCACGTTCGCCGAGCATCTGTAGGCTGCTCGCCTGCAGGTTGTAGAAACCGGCCAGGTACCCCTCGTACTCCATCTTCCTCTCCCCGCCGCCCTCCACCAGTGGCAGGATAGTGTCGACGGCGATTCTAAAGTAAGGTTCGCTCGCGGCGGGGTCGCGATAGCGGCGCAGCACCATCCCCAGCAAGGCGCTGCGCTGGGAGAACTCGAACCGCACCCGGTCGCTGGCACCGGACCCCAGCGCCAATGGCTCGAGGATCTGGTAGGCCGCCCGGATCTTGGCGAGCGAAGCCTCGAAATCGCCCTGCTGTGCACGGATCTCGCCGATCTTCGCCAGCGCGTTGGAACGGCCGATGAAAACGTTCTCGCCCAACGAGTCCGGTAAGCTGGCATAGTGTCGGTAGGCCGCCTCCGCGACCCCCTCGAGCAGGTAGAGGTGCCCGACGTCCTTGAGGATACCGTAGACGTCCTCCAGCATGAACGAGACCAGCAGCTCGCTCTGCTCGCGCCGCTCCACGGCGACCTCCTCGGCGCGATGGGCGCGCACGGCCTGGACGACGCTGACGGTGGCCGCGATCGCGAGCATGCAGCAGACCGCCGCGCCGACCGCCAGCCCGACCCGGTGGCGGCGGGCGAACTTCCACACCAGATACCCCCGCGAGGGCGGCCGGGCGACCACCGGCTGGTCGGAGAGGAAACGGCGGACGTCGTCGGCGAGCTGGCCGGCCGAGGCGTAGCGCCGCTCGCGGTCCTTCTCCATCGCGCGCATGACGATCCAGTCCAGGTCCGAGGCGATCTTCCTCCCCGAACCGCCCTCGGCCATCGCGCGCGCGCTAGGCCTCGGCGGGCTCTTGTCGCGGACGTGGCGGAGCTTGCCGGTAAGCCCGGTGGCCCCCAGCTCGGTGCTCGTGAACGGCGGGCCGCCGGCGAGCAGCTCGTATAGCATCGCCCCCAGCGAATAGACGTCGACCCGCGTATCGACCCCCTTCGGGGCGCCTTCCGCCTGCTCGGGCGCCATGTAGGCCGGCGTCCCGACGATCTGCACCCCCCCCTCGGTGACCACGGTGAGCCCCAGCCCCGCCTCGGGGTCGATCGCCCGCGCGATCCCGAAGTCGATCACCTTCGACACCGGCCGGCCGTCGATCTCCGCGACAAGCACGTTGGAGGGCTTGAGGTCGCAGTGCACGACGCCCTTGGAATGGGCGTGCTGTACCGCCTCGGCGACATCGATGAAATGGGCGAGCCTCCCGCGCACGTCCAGCTCGGCGCGGTCGCAGAAAGTGTCGATCGGCTCGCCGTCGACCCACTCCATGGCGAAGAACGGCCGCCCGGTGCTGGTCGCGCCGGCATCGAAGACCCCCGCGATATTCTTATGGTCCATCAGGGCGAGCGCCCTGCGTTCGGCGTTGAAGCGGGAGACGAGGGCGCGGGTGTCCATGCCCAGCTTGATCACCTTGACCGCCGCCATCCGCTCAATCGGCTCAGTCTGTTGGGCGAGGTACACGACCCCCATCCCGCCCTCGCCCAGCTCCTCCAAGATCTCGTAGCCGTCGATCTCGACGCCGTCGATGCCGCCGCCCTCGCAGTCACTCAGGCCTAGGCGCAACAGGCACTGCGGACAGATTCCGCCCAGCGCCCCCGCCACCAACGGTTTCCCGCAGGATGGGCAGACACCGGAATCAGAACCCATCACTCTCGTCCTCCAACGCGGCCAACAGGAACCGGATCTCCTCGTCGATGTCCTCCTTCCAGCCGTCGTGCAAGGTCTGGCGAACGGACTCGCGCAGAAGCTTCCGGTACCGCTGGCGCATATTGTAAACCGCCTTCGCCTCCGCCCCCTTGCTCATCGCGAGGGCCGGCGCCGCACCGCCGCCAAACCCTCCCCCCCCCGGCTGGGGGAGCCTGTCCCGCAACGCCGCGAAAAGCTCCCCCTTCCCCGCCCGCCCGTACTCCTCCGCCAGCTCGGACACCACGTTCTCGAGCAACGAGCAGGCCCAGTTGCGCTGGTAGAGAACCTCCGGCGTCGTCTGGTGCGAGGGCTCGGCGAGGAACCTCTCCTCGTGTTCCTCGGAGTCGATCGAGAACACGCGCTTGCCACCGCCCCGCTTCAAGGCCACCTCGCGACGATGCTCGTTGGCGAGATAGTTTTTCAGCGCCTTCAACAGGTAGGAGCGGAACCGGCCCTTGTCCCTATCGGCGGCACCGAGACCGTCGCGCTTGAGGATCTTCAGGAAGAAGCCCTGCGTGAGGTCCTCCGAGTCGTGGTAGTCGTTGCCGCTGCGCCGGACGTAAGCATACACCGGATACCAGTAGTTCTTCGCCAGCATCTCCAGGGCGGCGACCCGCTGCTCCTCGCTCGCCCCGTCGCCCATCTGGTTCACGAGCGTCCACTGTGTCGCGGGGAACGACGCCGGAGACTCCCAACCGTCCCCCGCCACGACATCGTCAGAACCTTCACCAGATAGCGCCATCGCTCGGGAGGGAATTCGCCCCCTCCTCGGGGGGAACCCTTCCACGAAAAAGATGTTCCTGGCGACGCGCCCCGTCAACGCAATTACGACCGTACTATACTAAACGGCGCACCACCGCAACCGCGGCAGGTGTCGAAAACGCCATCGGGGAACACCGTCCCCCCCGGGGGGAGCGGTGGGCGATAGAAATCCGTTAGGAGGTAGCGACCTTGTAGGCGAGGCCGGCGCCGACCAGGTCGCTCATGGCCATCCCGATCGATTTGAACAGGGTGATCTCCTCGTCGCCCTCGCGCAGGGCTGCGGTGCCGGAGCACATCTCGGTCAGCTCGGCGACCACGCCCCCCTCCTCGAACACGCCCTCGGAGATCGGCACCAGGATCTCGCCCGCCTCCTTGAAAGCGTTGACCCGGCTGTCGGCATAGACCTTGGACTTCAGGACCAGCGCCGTGTCGCACTCGCGCTTGGTGGCATGGTGGTTGCCGATGAAATCGGTGTGGGTGCCGGGGGTGATCCAGTCGCCGAGCACCACCGGCTCGTGCGAGCCGGTCGCCGCCACGACGATGTCCGCCTCCCCGCAGGCCGCCTCGCGGTCCTCCACCACGGAGAACTCGATGCCGGGCAGCTCACCGCCCATCGCCGACACCACCGCCTCGGCCTTGGACGGGGTCCGCCCCCAGACCATCACCTTCTTCAGCGGCCGGACGCTGGCGTTGGCGCGGATGATGTACGGCGCGAGGTTGCCGGTGCCCAACAGCAGCATGGTCTCCGCGTCCTCCCTCGCCAACAGCCGCGTCGCCAGCCCCGAGATCCCCGCGGTGCGCCAGAAGGTCACCGTCGTGCCGTCGACCAGCGCCAGCGGCTCGCCGTGCTCGCGGTCGAACAGCATGACCTTGGAGTAGAGCGACTTGTAGGGGGCCTCGGCGCCCGGGAAGTAAGTGAAGGCCTTGACACCGATGAACTCGCTGCTCCAGGAGGGCAACACCGCAAACGCGTCGTGGTTCGCCTCGTCGTCGTCGAGCAGGAAGACCTGGCGTGGCGGCATCTTGAACTCGCCGGCGTAGGCCTCCCCCAGCGCATCGATGAGCTCGGGGTAGCTGAGGGCGGCATGGACTTGTTCGGCGGAGATGACTTTCATGGGATTCTTTTCTTCGGGGACGTTTCATCCGACAGCATCCCGCCGAACTCCAGCAAAAATTCGAAGATCGGAGTTCGGAGTCCGAAGATCGGGGGCTGGTCAGACCCGAACTCCGATATCCGATCTTCGAGCCCCGCCGCCGCAGGCGGCTATTCAACCGCCTTGCGCGACTGGCGTTTGCGCTCCGTCGCAGACAGCAGGCGCTTGCGCAGCCGGATGTTCTCCGGCGTCGCCTCGACCAGCTCGTCAGGGGCGATGTACTCGATCGCCCGCTCGAGGGAGAACTTGACCGGCGGCGAAAGCTGGATGCCCTTGCCGTCGCCGCTCGAGCGGTGGTTGGTCAGGTGTTTCTCCTTGGTCGGGTTGACGATGATGTCCTCGGCGCGCGGGTTCTCGCCGACGATCTGCCCCTCGTAGATATCCTCCCCTGCGGAGACGAACAGTTTCCCGCGCGCCTCGATCGCGTCCAGCGAATAGGCCATCGCCACGCCCTTGTCCATCGACACCAGGGTGCCGGTGCTGCGCCCGGCGATCTCGCCCGTGCGCGGCGCGTACTCCTTGAAAAGGTGCGAGAGGATGCCGTGGCCGCTGGTCATGTTGAGCAGCTCGAACTCGAAACCGATCAGCCCGCGGGTCGGGATCGTCGCCTCGATCAGCGTCCCTCCGCCCGAGGGCTCCATGTTGACGATATCGGCGCGGCGCGCGGCGAGGCTCTTCAGCACGCCGCTCACATACTCCTCCGGCACCTCGACGTAGAGCGTCTCGAAGGGTTCCACCAACACGTCGTTCTCGTCGCGCCGGGTGATCACCCGCGGCCTCGACACCAGCACCTCGTATCCCTCGCGGCGCATCTCCTCGACCAGCACCGCGATCTGCATGGCGCCGCGGGCGGCCACGTTGAACACGCCCGCCTTGTCGGAGTCGCTCACCTCGATCGAGATGTTCGTCTTCACCTCGCGGAACAGCCGGTCGCGGATCTGCCGCGAGGTCACGTACTTGCCCTCCTTGCCCGCGAAGGGCGAGTCGTTGACCGCGAACTGCATCTGTACCGTCGGCGGGTCGATCTCGACGAAGGGCAGGGCCTCCGCCCCCTCCTCGGCGCTCAGCGTCTCGCCGATATCCACGTCCTCGAAACCCGCCAGGCCGACGATGTCGCCGGCGCTCCCCTCCGCCGAATCCCGCGAGCCGGCAACGCCGCTGTAGACGAACACCTTGGTCACCTTGCAGCTCGTGCGCGAGCCGTCCCGCGCCACGCGCCAGACGCGGTCGCCCTTGGCCACCTTCCCGGACAGCACCTTGCCGATCGCCACCCGCCCGACGTAGTCGTCCCAGTCGATATTGCTCGCCAACATCCGGAACGGCGCGTCCGGGTCCGCCTCGGGGGCCTCGACCCGCTCGACGATCACCCGCAGCAGCGGCAGCACCCCGTCCCGCGCGTCGTCGAGGTCCCTGACGAAATACCCCTCCTTGGCGCTGCCGTAGAGGAAGGGCGCATCGAACTGCTCCTCGCTGGCCTCGAGCTCGAGGAAGAGCTCCAGCACCTTGTCGTGGACGGCGGCGGGGTCGGCCGTCTCGCGGTCGACCTTGTTGACCACCACCACCGGCTTCAGCCCCTGCGCCAGGGCCTTGCGCAACACGAAGCGGGTCTGCGCCTGCGGGCCGTCGGAGGCGTCGACCAGCAGCAGGACGCCGTCGACCATCTTCATCACCCGCTCCACCTCGCCGCCGAAGTCGGCGTGGCCCGGCGTGTCGACGATGTTGATCGTGTGCCCCTCCCAGAGGATCGCCGTGTTCTTCGCCTTGATGGTGATGCCGCGCTCGCGCTCCTGGTCCATGGAGTCCATGGCGCGCTCCTCGACCGCCTGGTTGTCCCGGTAGGCGCCCCCCGCCTGCAGGAGCAGGTCGACCAGCGTCGTCTTGCCGTGGTCGACGTGGGCGATGATGGCGATGTTGCGGATCTTGTCGGGGCTCATGGTTCGGCGGACGAGCCGGCCACTGTCCGCCAGACGAGTGGGGCGTCAACCGGGAGTTGCCCCCCAAAACGACTCGCTCACGCTCGTCGCTACACCGCCGCTACCCCAGCTTCGACACGATATACTCCCGGTAGATGCGGTAGAGGGTGACCATCGAACCGACGTCGATCCACTCGTCGACCGAATGCAGGTCGCCGACCAGCGGCCGCGACAGGACCGCCGGGATGCCGGCCGCCGCCACGAACCGCGCGTCGCTGCCACCGTGGCCGGACTCCTCGGCCACCGGCTCGCCGGTGATCTCCTCGACGATCCGCAGGAACTCCGGGTCGGGCGCGAAGTCGGCGGGCTCGGCGCTGATGAGCGGCTCGACCTCGACATCCCTGCCGAGCGCAGCCCGCACCTCCTCCAGCATCCCGCGGGCGGTGTGCGGGTGGGGGAAGCGGATGTCGACCCCGGCGTGGGCGTGCCCCGGGACGCGGTTGACCGTCCGGTTCGGGGTCCCGAGGATGGTGATCGCACAGCTCGGCTGCCATTGGTCCCCCGCCAGCGGGTAGGTCTCGTCGAAATGGCCACGGAGCCGGCACAGGGCGCCGAGCAGCCGCTCGGAGGCGTTGTCGGCCAGCCAGGGCCGCGCCGCGTGTCCGGCCGTGCCCGAACAGCGGACGTCGAGGTGCAGGATGCCCTTCTCGCGCACCGTGACGCGGTTCAGGCAGCCGCCGTCGGGCACCAGCGCCAGGCCGCAGCGCAGGCCGGCCTCGCCGAACAGGTACCCCACCCCGTCGGCGCCGCCCTTCTCCTCGTCCGAGGTGATCGCGATCCCCAGCGAGGCGGACGGCCGCAGCGCCACGACCTCGCGGAACACCTCTAACATAATCGCCACCGCCCCCTTCATGTCGCCCGCCCCCGGGCCGACGATCCGCCCGTCGCGAAGGTCGGTGCGGTAGGCCGCGTCGTCCGGGTGGGCGACCACGTCGATGTGGCCACACATCAGGATCTCCGGCTCCCGGCAGCCCTCGGTGTTGACCACCAGCGAGACCTCGCCGTTGCGCCCGTATTCGCGCAGCTCGACCCCGGGCAAGTCCTCGAGGTGGTTGCGGATGAAATCGATACAGCGCCGGCGCTCGCCCGGCTCGAACTCGGTCGTCCGGATCAGCATCAGCTGCTGCGTCAGCGCGACCAGGCGGTTGCGCAGCCCGGTCCCCCAGATGTCAGTCTCGGTCATAGTGTAGATCGATCCCCGGCAGGGCGACCAGCTCCGTCAGGAGGTCCGCCGCGCCCTCGACCCCGGGCGCCAGGAACAGGAACTGGCCCTTGACCACCCGCCCCGCCCCGTCGGTGTTGAAGTTGATCGGGATACAGCCGCGGCCGTCGCCGGGCTCGAACAGCAGGCCGGCGCCCGCGATCCGGTCCAGCAGGTCGCCGGTAGGCAGCGACGCCGACAACGCCAGGTTGCGCATCAGCCAGGCGCCGCGCCTCTGGAAGTGGCGGGCGAGCAACGAGGGGTAGGTGGCGCCGGTGATCCTCGCGTTGATCTCGCAGGCGCGCACCTCGCGGACGCCGCCGCGCGTGGCGACATGGAAATCGACGCTGGCCGGACCGCGGTATCCGGTCCCGTGCAACCAGCCGGCGATGATCTCCGCCTGGCGGAGCAACTCCGCGTCCTCCGCGCCGGCCCCACCGCCGTCGTGCGGCGGGGCGATGTTGCCCTCGTGCACGCTGTCGGCGTCCAGGATCTGGTCGGTGATGTCGTAGAGCTCCGCCACCGCAGGGCCGACGAACACCTGCACGCTCGGCGAGTGGACATGGCGCACCGCGTTGATGCCTCGCTCGACCCACCCCTGTATCAGGCAGGGGCCGTCGTGGAACATCAGGTCGGAGACCCGGTCCGGCCGCCAGGTGTCGACTTTGAGGATCCCGATCCCCGACGCCCCCACCTGCGCCTTGACCGCCGCCGAACGATACCCGCGCGCCGCCAATCGCGCACAGCAGACCCCCACCTCCGCCGGCCCGGCGGCGATCTCGGTGTCGAAGGTCGGCAGGCCGAGCCGCAGCAGCTCGCGGTGCAGCGCCAGCTTGTTGTTCGCCAGCATGCTCCCCTCCAGCGTGCTCAAGGTCCGCTTGCCGGCCAGCTCGGCGACGCGCACCAGCCCCGCGTCGGTCACGTATCCATCGATCGCCCCCCCCGGGTGCTCGGCGACGCGGGCGACCAGGTCGGGGTCCTCGTAGCGGTCGCCCTCGGCCACCACGATCTCCGGCATGCGCAGGCCGAGCACCCCGCCGTGGTATTCCAGCAGGCGGCCGTCGGGTGCGCTCTCTACCACTAACAAGTTCTGGCCGACCTCCCCCTCGCGGAACAGCAGGTCGAGCACCGGCGCGAGCCTCCCCCCGTAGGAGTTCAAGGTGCCCTCCAGCATCTCACACAGCGCCCGCGTCGCCGCGATGTTGCCGAAGAACAGCGAGGTGAGGTTGGCGAAGAACACCGCCGGCCTGTCCCAGGTGGCGGGGCAGGCCCCCAGGTTGGTGGCCACCTCCACGGCAGACACGCCCCCCGCCGCTCGCGTTGCCGTCGGATCAGCCATCGATGCGGCAAGGATCGCGCCAACTCCCCCCACACACAAGCCCGCGGCGGTCAGCCCGGATTCTCCTTGCCCCCCCGGGGGCGTTCCCCTAGACCGTCCCCATGCCCGCCATCATCCTCCTCTCCTTCGCGCTGGCCCTCCTGGGCGCCCCCGCCACCGCCGCAGGGAAGCGGCCCAACATCCTGTTCATCTTCTCCGACGACCACGCCGAGGCAGCGATCTCCGCATATGGGAGCCACCTCGCGAAAGTGGCGCCGACCCCCCACCTCGACCGCATCGCCAGGGAGGGCGCCATCTTCCACAACAGCTTCTGCGCCAACTCCATCTGCGGCCCCTCGCGCGCCTGTATCCTGACCGGCAAGCACTCGCACGCCAACGGCTTCCTCGACAACAACAACTCCCGCTTCGACGGCACCCAGACCACCTTCCCGCAGCTGGTCCAGGACGCCGGATACCAGACCGCCCTGATCGGCAAGTGGCACCTGAAAAGCAACCCCACCGGCTTCGACCACTGGGAGATCCTCCCCGGCCAGGGCGCCTACTACAACCCCGACTTCCTCCAGATGGGGGGCGGCAAGAAACGCTTCGAGGGATACTGCACCGACATCATCACCGACAAGGCGATCGCCTGGCTGGAGGGCGGGCGCGACAAGTCGAAACCCTTCGTCCTGATGTGCCAGCACAAGGCGCCCCACCGGGCCTGGAGCCCGGCCCCGCGCCACCTTACACTGTTCGACGACATCGAGATGCCGGAGCCGGCCTCGCTGTTCGACGACTACGGCGGCGGCCGCTCGAAGACCCTGAAGGAACACGCCATGGGCATCGCCGGGCATATGTACTGGGGGCACGACATGAAGTTCCACGGCTCCAAGTCGCAGTTCCCCGAACATTTCCTCAGCGGCATCGCCAACATGAGCTACCCGCGCATGAACGAGGCGCAGAAGAGACAGTGGGACGCCGCCTACGGACCGAAGAACGAGAAGCTCATCGCCGCCCTCGAGAGCGGTGAGCTGAAGGGCGACGACGTCACCCGCTGGAAATACCAGCGCTACATCAAAGACTACCTGCGCTGCATCCGCGCCGTCGACGAGAACGTCGGCCGGGTGCTAGACTACCTCGACGACAGCGGCCTCGCCGGGGACACCATCGTCATCTACTCCTCCGACCAGGGCTTCTACCTCGGCGAACACGGCTGGTACGACAAGCGCTGGATGTTCGAGGAGTCGCTCGCCATGCCCTTCCTGATCCGCTGGCCCGGGGTCGTCCCGGCCGGCGCCCAGTCGCAGACGCTCATCCAGAACATCGACTACGCACCCACCTTCCTCGACATCGCCGGCGCCGAGGTCCCCGCGGCCATGCACGGCCGGAGCCTCGTCCCCGCCTTCAAGAACCCGGCGGCGCCACCGGAGGACTGGCGCGAGGCTATCTACTATTCCTACTTCGGCGAGCGCACCCACAGCGTCGCCCGCCACGACGGCGTCCGCACCGACCGCCACAAGCTGATCTTTTTTCCGACCACCGACGAATGGAACCTGTTCGACCTGGAGAAGGACCCCGGGGAGATGCGGTCGGTCCACGCCGAGCCGGAATACGCCGGGACGCTCGCCGACATGAAGGTCCTCTACACGAGACAGCGCGCGACCTTCGGCGTCAGCTCAGCCACGGTACCGCAGCCGCGCCTGGGCGAAGGCTGGTGGAAGAAGCGCCACGCCGAGAAGGTCAAGGCGGCGAAGGCGGGTGGGTACGAGCTGCTGTTCCTCGGCGACTCGATCACCCACAGCTGGGAGAACGGCGGCAAAGAGGTCTTCGCCAAATACTACGCCCCGCGCAAGACCCTCAACCTCGGCTTCTCCGGCGACCGCACCGAACACGTCCTGTGGCGGCTGCTCAACGGTGAACTGCCCCCGGAGGTGGACCCGAAGGTCGCCGTGCTCATGATCGGCACCAACAACACCGGCCACTCCATGCAGGAGGCCGGAGAGACCGCCTCGGGGATCCGGGCGATCCTCGACCTGCTGCGCGACCGCCGGCCGGAGATGCAGGTCCTCCTGCTCGGCGTCTTCCCGCGCGGCGTGGGTCCGGACGACCCGAAGCGCAAGCGGAACGGGGAGATCAACGCCATCGCGGAGACCTTCGCCGACGGCGACAAGATCCACTACCTGGACATCTCGGGGGCGTTCCTCGCCGACGACCGCACGCTCCCGAAGGCGGTCATGCCCGACGCCCTCCACCCCAACCCCCGAGGCTACGCGATCTGGGCGGCGGCGATGGAGGACAAGCTCGCCGAGTTCGGTGGCTGGGAGAAGGTGGCACCACCCGCCGGAGATTGACCCTCGCCGCCACCCGGATGGCTGGCTAAGGCCGTTGCGCCCGTCCCTCCCTCGCACTACAATCTGGGGGGGGATTTCCGCTGGGTACCCGGTCGAACCCCGACAAGACCAATGAGATCGGCACGGACTCCGCTACAGGCGACGTGGTGCGGGCTGGCGATGTTCCTCGCCGGGCAGTTCTACCCCCCGCCAGCTAGAGCCCAGGAGGCCGAGCCCTCGTTGGCCGAGCTCAAAGAGCACTACCAGGCGGAGATCACCGCACTGCGTGCAGAGGAGGCCGAGTTCCTGAATAGGCTGAACGCCAACTACCTCAAGTCGCTCGACCAATACGAGGCCGAGACCCGCAGGGCCGCCGACCTGGACGCCCTCTTGGTCATCCGCGAGGAGAAAATCCGCGCCAAGCTCTCCGAGGGGAACGCGGTGACGCCCGCCGACCTGCTCGGGGAACCGGCAGGTCTCGTGCGGCTACAGAAGCTCTACCTGGACACCGCGGGTCGCCGCACCGAGACGACCCGGAAACTCGTCGCCCCCATCCGGGGCCGATACCTCGACACCCTCAGATCGCTGCAGGACCAACTCACCACCTCAGGGCACCTCGACGGGGCGGTAAAGGTGAGGGAGGAGATCGCCAGGGTGAGCGAACGCGCGGCCGCCGAGGCGGCGAAGCCGCCGCCCCCAAAACAGGATCGGACCGCGCGTGGGGAGCTGCCGCCGGAGCTGAAAGAGGGGCTGAAGCTCCACTTCGGCTTCGATGAGGACCACGGGGATACGGTGGTGGACGAGAGCGGCAGCGGCAACGGCGCGGAGGTCTTCGGGCCGGCCAAATGGGTCTCCAAGGGCAAGCTGGGCGGCGGGTTGTCCCTGCCCGGCAGCGACGCCCAGGTCACCAGACCGTATAAGAAATACGGCAACAGCGGGACGGTCAGCGCGTGGATCTACCCCGCCGAAAGCATGGGTCCCTCCACGTCCCTCGGCATCCTCGGGATGGGCCGGGGGGCCTTCTTCCGCGTCAACTGGGCACGGGGTTCGAAAGTGGGGGGAGGCGACACCGGCGCCCTCGATTTCATCATCACCCCCGCCAAGGGCAAATACTCCCTGTGCTCCTCGGGCCAGACGAAATGGCGCGCGCGGCACTGGTACTTCCTCACCTGCACCTGGGACGGCAGCGAACAGCGCATCTACGTCGACGGCGCCCTCGACGGCCAGAGCGCACAGAAGATCCCCTTCGCCGGATACAAGTTCGCCATCGGGTCGAGCTCCGGCTCAAGCTTCAAGGGCGTCATCGACGAGGTGATGATGTGGGACCGCGCCCTGTCCGAGGCGGAGGTCAAAGCGCTCTACCGGGCGACCGGCGGGGAGGGCTAGCGCGACAGGGTACCCGTCGACCGCCGGTCCAGAAGGCGACTTCGGGCGTAGGTTAGATGGGGTAGCCGAGATGCCGCCTACGCCGGGGGACGGTGCCGTCCCTGTAGGAAGCTCGCTTGCGAGCGATCTGGGCCGCCACCGATCGCCATGATAAGGCGCCGCAAAGCCAGCTCGTACAGGCCGACGCGCTTGAAACAACAGCATCCCGGCTCACCAATCGCCTTTAACAATAAATCATTTTTATGATATATAGTATATATATAAAATAAACACCCCCATCTACCCACCCTCCACCAGCTCCAGGCAGGCGGGAATATTTTTACAGAAAAAATGTAACGCTTCGCCCAATCGCCCCCGTGTCCCAGGCGCCTAGATGCAGAGTAGCCCAGAGAAGCAACGCGAGTTCGTGCGCCTGATCATCGCGCACCAGCCCAACTTGCGTGCCTATATCATCTCGCTGATGCCCGGCGTGGAGGGCGCCGCGGACGTGTTGCAGGAGGTGAACCTGGTGCTGTGGGAGAAAATGCACACCTTCGAGATGGGCACGAACTTCCGCGCCTGGGCCTTCGCCATCGCCCGCCTCGAGGTCAAGAGCCACTTCAGGCATCTCCACAAGACGGAGATCCCGATGCTTCCGGACAGCGTCGCGGCCAAGCTGGCCGACCAGTTCGACGAGCTCTACGAGGCGAAACCGGAACACGTCGAGGTTCGCCTCCGGGCGCTGAAGCAGTGCCTCAAGCGCCTGGACGGCAAGGACCGCAAGATGGTCGAGGCGCGATACACCGGCGCCAACAACATCCGCGACTTCGCCGTCAGCACCGGCATCCCCGCCAACACCCTGCGGGTCAAGCTGCACCGCATCCGCAACGGCCTGCGCCGCTGCATCACCGAAAGACTCCGCCTACGGGCGATCGGCGATGGGAACACCTGAACTTAACAGTGGGATCCAGGACCTGCTCGACGGCACCCTGCCCAAGGAGGCGCGGGCGGAGCTCTTCGAGGCGCTCGACCAAAGCACCGAGGCGCGCGCCCTCTACCTCGATTTCGTGCACCTCCAGCTGGTGTTGGACGCCAGCGTCCAGGCGCCGCCGTCCATCAGCGAAAACGTGATCCCGATGGATCGCATCCTCGCCCGCCAGAAACGCAAAGCGCTGCGCATCGCCGCGTTCAGCGCCGCCGCCGCGATCGTCCTCGCCGGCCTCATCTCCCTGTTCGTCCAGCTCCCGGACGCCCCCGTCGCCCGCTTCAAGGTATCGCCCCAGACCCAGTTCATGCTGACCCACCGGGCGGTGGAGGGCGAGGGGCCCCCGCAGGGGAAGGTCCTCGAGGTCGGCTCGCGGCTGGAGCTCCTGGAGGGCACGCTCGAACTCACTTTCGCCTCCGGCGTCCGCGGCATCGTCCAGGCGCCTGCGGAGATCTCCATGGCGCACGACGACCGCTTGAACCTCCGGCACGGCTCGGCCTGGTTCGAGGTCCCGCCGGGGGCGGCCGGGTTCCAGGTCGACACGGCGGACTTCCTCGTCACCGACCTGGGCACCGAGTTCGGCGTCCTGTCGGATGAGGGTGAACCCGCCGAAGTCCACGTCTTCCGCGGCAGCGTCGAGATCACCGACCACCGCACCGACAGCGAGGCCTTCACCCTCGCCGCCTACGAGGCTCGCCGGGCGATTGACAAGGGGGGCTGGGAGCCGATCGAGGCCGATCCGCCCGCCTTCCTCACCTACCTGCCGAGCTCGCCACAAGAGACGCTGCCGCCACACCTCCACTGGTCGTTCGACGACGATGGGGAACCGCTCGCCGTGGCGGGCACCCATCGGGTCGCCACGCGGACCGAGACGAGCTACAGCCCCGCCGGGATCCAACTGGATACCGTCCCCGGCCGTGTCGGGGACGCCCTGCGCCTCGATGGCTCGAAGGGCTTCGCCCGCACCAATTGGTACGGGATCGGCGGCGACAAGGCGCGCACCGTCGCCTTCTGGCTCAAACTCCCATCGACACGCTTCCTGCCCAAAGGCTCGCCGCTGGTCGTCTGGGGCTGGAACAGACTCGACCCCGGCTCGACCAACAGCAAATGGGAGATCCTCGCCCATAGGGGGGAGGGCGCGGGAAGGGACAACAACACCTATCTCCGCCTGCACATCAGCAGGCCGATCTTTATCAGCGCCACCCCTATCGCAGATGGCGAATGGCACCACATCGCCGTCGTCTACAACGGCAAGCTGGACGCCCTGGGGAGGCCGCTGGTCCGTTTCTACATCGATGGCACCCGGGACGCTGCCAGCTATCGGCACTACTACATCCAAGACCCGCGCAAAGCCGGACCGCAACCCGTCGACACCGCGACCGACCCCGCATCCGCCGACCCGGTGACCTTCGGCGGCACCATCCGGCCGCACTTCGGTGACCAGAACCAATTCAAGGGAGAGATCGACGAACTGTACATCTTCGACGGCGTCTTGCCGGAGAGGGAGATCAGGAAGCTCGCGAACCCTTGAAACCCATCCCCAACGGCAATGCGGACGCACCGCTCAACACAATACATCCACAACGACACATCCTATGAAAAAGATAAGAACCTCTCTTCTCACCGCTGCCCTCGGCCTCGCCTTTGCGGGCTCGGGCGAAGCGGCGCTGACCATGCTCCCCGATCCCGCGAGCTCGACGCACTCGTCCCAGTTCAGTGCGGGATTCGCCGGCACCTTCCTCTATGACGGAACGGTGACCCTGGCCGACGTCGGCGGAACCGCCAACCAGGGCGGCCAGTGGGCCGGCGCTGGCGGCGGCCCACACGTCCAGGTCTGGGACATGGGGTCTGCCACCGCCTTCCAAGGCATCTTCTACGCCCAGCGCCTGGGTGCCGACCCCAACACCGACAAGGTGACCGGCATCGAGTTCTGGGTCACCAACACGGACCCCGGCGCCGCATCGACCACGATGCCGATCCTGAGCACCACCGTCGACCACAACCTGACGGTCACCAATACCGCAAACAACAACCTCACCGAATATGACTTCGGGACAGGCTTGAGCGGCCAGTGGGTGGTGATGCGCTTCACCGGCAACGGGGGCAACCCCGGCGGCTCGGAACTCGTGCTCGGCATCCCTGAACCCGGTTCCGCCGCACTGCTCGGTATGGCGGGTTTTGCACTCACTCTTCGCCGCCGCCGCCGCTAGCAAAGGCCGCCCTTCGACCAACCGGGCGCCAGACGCGCCCCCGCATTGCCTTCAAAGGCGCGCCCCCAGACCCATCTGGGGGCGCGCCCGAGCACCCTCTTTGTCTCTAACACCCACCCGCACCACACGATGAAACCCCTCACACGGTCCGTCCTCCCCGCCCTCCTGACCCTCGGCATCGGGGTCGATCACGCCTCCGCCGAAGTGGTCTTCCTGGCCGACCCGACCACCGCCACCGCATCCACCTCCTTCGCCGGCGACCTGCCGAACTGGGGACCGGCACGGCTCTACGACGCCAACCCGGTCGAGGCCGACCTGGAGACCCTCTTCGGAACCGGATCCACCCAACAGTACGCCGGGACTGGCGCCACCCCCCACGTGATCGTCTACGATTTCGGCTCGGCGGTCACCTTCAACGGGGTCGCCTACTCTCAGCGTGCCGGGGCGAGCGCTGCCCTAGACAAGGTCCAGAGCATCGACATCTGGGTCAGCGATACCGATCCCGGCGCCGCCACCACCGATCTGCCCATCCTCTCCGACCCGGCGGACGCCAACACCGGCCTGCTCCTGACCGCCGACACCACCTTCCGCAACTACACGCTCGGGCCAGACCTCACCGGACGGTGGGTGGTGTTCCGTCTCAACCCGGCCGGTGGGGGCAACACCGGCGGCTCGGAGCTGCAGCTGACCCTCGACACGGCACCGGCCGACCCCGACCTGGCGGCGCCGGGCGGTTTCGACTTCGGGATCGTGGCGGAGGATGGATCGTCGTTGCAAGGCCAGTTCCCGATCTCCAACGTCGGCGCTACTCAGACTCTCAATATCTCGGGCGTCACCCTGACCGGGGGCGACGCCGGCAGCTTCGCCGTCACCTCGTTCCCCGCGACCCTCGCCCCCGGGGCGGCGGGCCAGATCGTGATCGATTTCACCCCGCAGCTGGGGCAGACGGGCCTCCGCAGCACCACGATGGTCATCGCCAGCGACGACACCAACTCAGCGCAGACCTCCGTCGTGCTCTCTGTCCAGGTGACCGCGGGGGTGCCGGCAGGGCTCGAACTCCTCCCCGACCCGAACGCGATCACCGTCTCGACCTTCTTCGACGCCGGGTTCGCCCCCGAGTTCCTCTACGACGCCAACCTGACAGCCGGCGACATCGAGACCCTGAACTTCGACGACCAGGACCCCCAGTACGCTGGCATCGGACCGGGCCCACACGTAATCGTCCTCGACTACGGCAGCCCGGTGGTCTTCGACGGCTTCGTCTACGCCCAGCGGATCGGTGGCAACCCGGCGCTCGACAAGACACCCGGCCTCGAGCTCTGGGTCACCGACACCGACCCCAGCGCCGCGGCGCTCGACCTCCCCATCCTGTCGAACCCGGCAGACGCGACGGTGGCCGATCTCACCACCACCGACAGTATCCTCCACTATTACCCGCTCGGCACTACCTTGACCGGGCGATATGTCGTGATCCGCCTGCAACAGGGCAATGGCAACCCCGGTGGCACCGAATTCAACCTGACCCGCTCGGGGTCGCTGGCCGAGCTACGCATCACCGGGGTGACGTACTTCGAGGTCGGGGCGGTCCAGGGCGTCCAGCTCACCTGGGACTCCGTCCCTGGCGCCTCCTACACCGTCCGCCGCAACCCCGACCTCGATATCCCCTTCTCCCAGTGGGAGGAGCTCACCGACGAGGTGCAGTCCGGGGGCGCGGAGACGACCTACCAGGACGACACCCTGGCGCAGGGAACCCCGCGCATGTTCTACAAGGTGATGCAGAACTGACATCCCCCCTCCCGGACAAGAAGATCCTCCCCCGATGCCCCCTACCCCCTGCTCCCGCATCGCGACGCTGGCCGCCGCGGCGCTCGCATCATCCATCGATGCCCGGGCGACCGACACCGCGGCGCCCCTGGCGAACCCGACCATCACCTTCACCTCCTCCACCTTCAGCGGGTCGTTTCCGAGCACCCACCTCTTCGACGGCCAGCCGACCGTCGGCTCGGACTCCAACCTCGGCGGCCAGTGGGCGGGTATCGGCACCGGCCCGAGCTATGTCGACCTCGACTTTGGAACGACGGTCAGCACGGACTGCTTCGGCTACTCCCAGCGGCAGGGTGGCAACCCCTCCTCCGACAAGGCGCACACCTTCGAGCTGTCCTTCAGCAACACGCCGGGGGGCTTCTCCGCCAGCCCGGACGTGACGATCAACTCCGGGATCAACACCGCAAATGACGACTTCACCCTCTACGCCCTGGGCGCGACCCATTCGGGGCGCTACCTGCGCTTTCGCGTCACTGCCAGCGCCGGAAACGTTGGCGGGACTGAACTGCGTTTCTACCGGGCTCAGGTCGGGCAACCGGCGCTGTCCAACGCCGCGGCCACCGCCATCGGCACCACCAGCGCTACCCTGAACGGCATCGTCACCGACCCGGGCACCTCCACCCCGTCGGTCACGGTCTTCTACGGCCAGAGCAACGGCGGCTCCGACCCCGGATCCTGGGACAGCTCGATCAGCCTGGGAGCCCAGGCCGGCGCGTTCGCGGCCAACGTCACCGGCCTGCAGCCAGGCCGCACCCACTTCTTCACCGCGCGCGCCACCAACAGCTCGGGCGAAACCTGGGCCAGCCCCGCTTTGAACTTCACCACTGCGGTCGCCAGCCCGAGCGTCGCCAACCTCGCCGCCACCGGCATCACCGCAGGCGGCGCGACGGTGGGCGCCGAGGTCACCGACACTGGTGGCGACGACCCGCTGCTGACCATCTTCTACGGAACCTCGGACGGCGGCACCGACCCGGCGAGCTGGTCGAATTTCGTGCTGCTCGGCCCGCAGGGGGGGACGGCCAACACGCCCCTCTCCGGCCTCAACCAGAACACGACCTACTACTTCCGAACCCGTGCCGCGAACTCCAGCGGCACCTCCTGGGCGCCGGGCAGCGCCACCTTCACCACCGCGATCGCCACCCCCCCGGCGGTCGCCAACAGCCCGGCGAGCCAGGTCAACGCGTTCTCTGCGACCCTCCCCGGCCAAGTCACCGACACCGGCAACGATCCTCCTTCGGTGACGATCTTCTACGGCGCGAGCGACGGTGGCACAACGCCGGGCGCCTGGGCCCACTCGGTCGACCTGGGCGTCCAGCCGGCGGCGTTCCAGGGGCTCGTCGACAACCTGACGGCGCTCACCACCTACTACTTCAGGGCCCGCGCCACCAACGCCGCGGGGACAGCCTGGGCGCCGGCCTCGGCGAGCTTCACCACCTCCTCCTTCGTCCCGGTCACCGTTTACCTGAACGAGTTCCTCGCCGACACCGATCGCGACAACGACGACCTGCGCCCCGACCTCCCCTACTGCGACGAGGACGGCGACCCCGAGGACTGGATCGAACTCTACAACCCGGGGGCCAGCGCCATCGACATCGGCGGCTACTACCTCACCGACGACGCCACGAACCTCACCAAATGGCGTTTCCCATCGCCGACCACGATCCCCGCCGGCGGCTACCTGGTAGTCTTCGCCTCGAACAAAAACCGCTCGGTCTCCGGCGCCGAATTGCATACCAACTTCCGCATCGACCCCGACGGCGAGTACCTCGCCCTGGTCGGCGCCGACGGGATCTCGATCATCAAGGCCTTCTCCCCCGCCTTCCCGACGCTCGCCAAACACTTCTCCTACGGGCTCGTCCCGCCGTCGAGCGGCGGGGTCTACAACCACTTCGAGACGCCGACGCCCGGCGCCGCCAACACTACACTCCCAGGGCAACCCGCCGGCGCGGTCACCTTCGACCTCGCGAGCCAGACCTTCACCTCGAACCTCTCGCTGAGCCTCAGCACGGCCTCGCCCTCCGCGGCCATCCGCTACACCACCGACGGCAGCGCGCCGACGAGCTCGTCGCTCATCTACTTGAGCCCGCTCGCCATCTCCACCACCACGCAGATCCGCGCCCGCAGCTTCGAGACCGGTTTCGCGCCGGGGCCGATCGGCTCGGAGACCTACCTGAAGATCGCCGCCAACGTCTCCACCTTCACCTCCGACCTCCCGATCGTGATCCTCGAGGGCTTCGGTTCCGGCCGGCCGAACTCCGACAGGGCCATGCACTGGACGATCTACGAGCCCGACCCGGTGGCCGGCCGCAGCTCGCCCGCCTCGCCCCCGGACTTCGAGACCCGCGGCCGCATGCGCGTGCGCGGCTCCTCCTCGGCGGGCTGGCCGAAGTACTCGCTGACCATGGAGGCATGGAACCAGCTGAACGAGGACAGGGACGTGGCGCCGCTCGGTCTCCCCGCCGAGTCGGACTGGGTGCTCAGCGGCCGCTACCAGATGGACCGCGCCCTCATGCGCAACGTCCTGATCTACGAGCTCAGCAACCAGATCGGCCGCTACGCCCCGCGCACCCGTTACGTCGAGGTGTTCATCAACACCGGCAACGGCACCGTCGACTACAACGAGGACTACATGGGCGTTTACGCGCTGATCGAGAAGATCAAGCGCGACGGCGACCGCGTCGACGTCGAGCGCCTCACCAAGGCCGACCTGGCGGCACCGGAGCTCACCGGCGGCTACATGGTCAAGGTCGACCGCGTCGACCCGGGCGACTCCGGCTGGACCACCGCCCTGGGGATCCCCGGCACCGAACCCTTCGGGGGCGAGGTGCGCCTCAACCACGTCTACCCGAAAGAGGACGACATCCTCACCGCCCAGCGCGACTACATCCGCGGTTACATCAACGAGTTCGAGGCCGCGATCAACGCCCCGGGATACACCCATCCGACCACCGGGTTACACTACACGGAGTACATCGAGCGCGACTCCTGGGTCGACCACATCTGGCTCAACATCCTCGCCCAGAACCCCGACGCCCTGCGCCTCTCCACCCACATGTTCAAACCGCGCGGCGGCAAACTGCACGCCGGCCCGGTCTGGGACTTCGACCGCACCATGCAGTCCACCGACGGCCGCGACAACAACCCGCTGCAGTTCTCCGCCAGCCAGCCCGCCACGAACCTGTTGACCTGGGGCTGGTGGGAGCAGCTGTTCGCCGAACCCGACTTCGAGCAGCGCTGGATCGACCGCTGGGCGGAGCTGCGCGACGGCGCCTTCGCCGATTCGAACCTCACCGCGCTCATCGACGGCTTCGCCGCCCAGCTCGCCGAGTCCCAGGCGCGCAACTTCGCCCGCTGGACCTCCGTCCCGCCGCGCGGCGGCTCCCACGCCTCCGAGGTCACCATCCTCAAGGACTGGCTGGCGCAGCACACCGCCTGGATCGACGCCCAGTTCCTCCCCCGCCCGACGCTCACCCCGGGCACCGGCCAG
>JANQMB010000242.1 GCA_028280355.1 Verrucomicrobiales bacterium | reverse complement strand
GGTCCCAGCGGCGGTCGCGGTCCATGGCGAAATACCGCCCGACGACGGTGGCGATGCGCGCCCCGACCTCGCCCAGCCTGTCCTCGCAGTGCGAGAGGTAGCCGTGGCCACCGGTCGGCGAGGTGTCGCGCCCGTCGGTGATCGCGTGCACGTAGATGTCGTCGACGCCGGCCCCCGCTGCGGCGGCGGCGAGCGCGACGAGGTGGTCCTGGTGGCTGTGCACGCCGCCGTCAGAAACCAGGCCGACCAGGTGCAGACGGGCGCCCTTGGCCTTCGCGAAGGCCTCGGCGAGCACCGCGTTGCCGGCCAGCTCGCCCGAGTCGATGGTCCGGTTGATGCGGGTCAGGTCCTGGTAGACGATGCGCCCCGCGCCCAGGTTGAGGTGCCCGACCTCCGAGTTCCCCATCTGGCCGTCGGGCAGCCCGACGTCGCCGCCGCTCGCGCTCACCTTCGACACGGGGTACTTGTCAAACAGGTAGTCGTGGAACGGCGTGTCCCCCAGGAGGGTCGCGTCGCCGTTGCGCTCCGCGCCCTCGGCCCCGTCAGGGTTGATGCCCCAGCCGTCGCGGATCACTAGAATACAGGGTCTTTTTGCCATCTTCGCTGGGCGCGACGGTCAGGGGGAGCGGGTGGGCGGTCAAGCGAGAACCCGGGGGAACTTTGAACGTCGAACTTCCAACGTCGAACTTCCAACTTCCAACCAACTTCGCATATTGGACGTTGGAAGTTCGACGTTGAACGTTGGACGTTCCCTCAGTCCTTCCACCCAGGAACCTCCTCCCCCGAGAACCGCCCTTCCAGCCACGGGTCGGCGGTGTTCGAGTAGCCGCGTTTCTCCCAGTAGCCGGGCTCGTCCTCGGCGCGGAACTCGATCTCCTTGATGAACTTCGCGCTCTTCCATGCGTAGAGCTGCGGGACCACCACCCGGGCGGGGCCGCCATACCGCACCGGCAGCGGTTCGCCGTCGAGCGCGGTCGCCAGAAACACCCCCTCCGCGAACAGCGCCCCGACCGGCAGGTTCGTGGTGTAGCCGTCGTATGAGGTGAAGAAGGCGAAGCGGGCCTCCGCCAGCGGCCGGACGCGGTCGAGTAGCTCCGCCATCGGCACGCCCCCCCAGCGGCAGTCGTACCTCGACCAGGTGGTGACGCAGTGGAAGTCGCTGACGCCCTCCGCCTGCGGCAGCGCCTCCAGGCCCGCCCAGTCCAAGGCCAGCTCCTCCTCCACCAGCCCGCCGACCCGCAGGCGCCACCCGTCGCGCGAGACCTCCGGGTGGATCCCCAGGTCCAGCACCGGCAAGTCCCCCACCTCGTGTTGCCCCGGCGGCAGCCTGCCCCCCGCCCGCTCGCTGCGCGCGCCCCCCCCCCTGGCCCGCATCTTCGCCGCCCAGGCCTCCTTGCGCTCCAGGTAGGATTTCGCCATCGCCCCACTTAAATAGCAAAGCCGCCCGTTGCGTCCAAGCTCCAGCGACCTAAATTCCCCGCCTACCACCCACCATGTATTTCCCCCTCCTTCGCCCCACCCTATCCCTCCTCGTCCCCCTCCTCGGCCTGCGGGCCGCCGCCGCCGAATCCTTCCCCCCTGAGGGCTGGCAGCCGGAGTTTCCCCTGCCCTCCCCCCTCGCCGAACCGGGCGGCAAGTTCTCCGAGTACCTCATGCAGTACCCGAAGAGCTTCAACTACATGATCGAGAACAACATCGGCACCAGGGAGATCTTCAAGATGATGTTCGAGACCCTGCTGGGCACCGACGAGCTCGACTACAGCAACCACCCCGGCCTGGCGGAGCGCTGGGAGATCTCCGCCGACAAGAAGCAGTTCACCTTCCACCTCGACCCGGACGCCAAGTGGTCGGACGGCAAGCCTGTCACAGCCGACGACGCCATCTGGACTTTCAACGCCCTCAAGGACCCCAAACACCTCACGGGCCCCTGGCAGGCGATGTACAAACGCCTGACCAAGTGCGAGAAGCTCGACGAACGCACCATCCGGATCTCCGCCGACGAGGTCCACTGGAAGAACTTCACCTACGCGGCCGGCCTCTACGTGCTCCCGAAGCACTGGTGGGAGAAACAGGAGTTCAACAAGGTGAACTTCGAGTTCCCGGTGGTGTCCGGGATGTACGCGATCTCCGAGGTCAAGGAGCCCAGCTACGTCCGCCTGAAACGGCGGCCCGACTACTGGAACGCCGACAATGCTGTCTGGGAGGGGTTCGCCAACTTCGACCAGCTCGAGTTCCGCTTCTACTCGCAGCGGGACAACGCCTTCGAGGCCTTCAAGAAGGGGGAGTTCGACCTATTCGCCGTCTACACCTCCAGCCGTTGGGTGAAGGAGACCACCGGCGAGCGCTTCGAGAAAAACTGGATCGCCAAGCAGTCGGTCTACAACAACCAGCCCGTCGGCTTCCAGGGGTTCGCGATGAACATGCGCCGCGACCTCTTCAAGGACAGGCGCGTCCGCTACGCGCTCGGGCACCTCGTCGACCGCGCCCGGATGAACAACGACATCATGTTCAACCAGTACAAGCTGTCGAACTCCTACTTCCCCGACATCTACGACGAGGCGCACCCGAACCGGAACGGACAGGTCGAGTTCGACGTCGAGAAGGCGCGCGCCCTGCTGAAGGAGGCCGGCTGGGCGGTCGACCCGAAAGACGGCAAACTCAAAAAGGGCGGGGAGCCCTTCGTCCTCAAGTTCCTCACCCGCGACCCCAGCACCACGAAGTTCCTCCTCATCTTCGACGAGGCCCTCAAGGACGTCGGCATCACCCTCGATATCGACCAGAAGGACTGGGCCGGCTGGGCGCGCGACATGGACGAGTACAACTTCGACATCACCTGGGCGCCCTGGGGGGCGATCCCGAAACCCTTCAAGGACCCGGAGACCATGTGGCACACCAGGCACAAGGACGTGAAGAGCGGCAACAACATCACCGGCTTCAGCAACCCCGAGGTCGACCGGCTGATCGACGAGTCCAAGACCGAGTTCGACATGGAGAAACGCATCGCGAACCTGCGCGAGATCGACCGGATGCTCGTCGAGGAGATGCCCTACATCCTGCTCTGGAACATCGACTACACCCGCCTGCTCTACTGGAACAAGTTCGGCACCCCCGACCACGTCCTCGGCAGCTTCCACGAGGAGTGGGGCGCCAAGTTCTACTGGTGGTCCGACCCCGACCAGGCGGCGGACCTCGCCGCCGCGCGGAAGTCCGGGGACCCGCTGCCCGCGCCGCCGAAGGCCGTACGCTTCAGCGAGGTCTTCACGACCCCGGCCGCAGCGGAGGCGCTGCGATAACCAACCACCTGCGCCCCACGACCCCCCGAGCAGGCAGCCCGACGTGGAACGCTTCTCCTACTTCGCACGCAGGTTGCTGCTGGTGATCCCGACCTTTATCGGAATCACCTTCTTCTGCTACCTGCTGTTGCAGTTCGTGCCCGGCGGTCCGATCGAGCAGGAGATCGCCAAGATGCGCGGCGGCGCCGTCGGCGAGGGCGGCGGCTCCTCGGCCGGCGAGACCACCGGGGGGATCACCGAGGACCAGCGCAGGGCGCTGGAGAAGGAGTTCGACCTCGATAAGCCCTTCTTCCAACGCTACTGGATCTGGCTGGTCGAGAAGAAGATGGGGATGACGGCCACCTCCTACAAATACAACAACAAGACCATCTGGCAGCTGGTCTCCGAGCGCTTCCCCGTCTCGCTCACCTTCGGCCTGACCGGCTTCCTGCTCACCTACCTCATCTGCATCCCGCTCGGCATCGGCAAGGCGCTGCGCAACAACAGCATGTTCGACACGCTGTCGTCGGTCGTCGTGCTGGTGATGTACGCCATCCCGGCCTTCGCCTTCGGGATGATCCTCAAAACCCTGTTCTCCGGGACGTCCGACAGCTTCTGGGACATCTTCCCAATCGGCGGCTTCCGCTCGGAGGGCTTCGAGAACCTGCCCTTCTGGGGAAAGGTGAAAGACCAGTTCGAACACATGTTCCTACCGGTGACCTGCTACCTGATGGGCAGCTTCGCCTTCCTCACGATCCTGCAGAAGAACTCCCTGCTCGACCAGATCGGCCAGGACTACGTGCGCACCGTGCTGGCAAAGGGGGGGACGAGGCGGCGGGCGATCTGGGGGCACGCGCTGCGCAACTCGCTCATCCCGATCGCCACCGGGGTCGGCGGGATCCTGAGCATCATGTTCGCCGGCTCCATCCTCATCGAGCGCGTGTTCGACATCCCCGGCATCGGCATGCTCAGCTTCGAGGCCACCATCGGCCGCGACTACACCGTCATCATGGGCATCATCGCCCTGACGTCCATCGTCGCCCTGCTCGGCCGGATCGTCTCCGACTTCTGCTACGTGCTGATCGACCCGCGCATCAACTTCGGCAAAGATGCTTAGGCTGCTCCACCCCAACACGCGCCGCCGCCTGCGCCGCTTCAAGAAGATGGGCCGCGCGAAGTGGTCCTTCCGGATCCTCCTGGCAGTCTTCGCGGTCTCGCTGGTCTCCGAGTTCATCGCCAACGACAAACCTGTCCTGCTCAGGCACGACGGGAGCACCTACTTCCCCGTCTTCAAGTTCTACCCAGAGGACACCTTCACCGGCAACGGCCGGATGACCCGCACCGACTACAAGGCGCTGGCGGCCGACGAGGGCTTCGACGGTTGGATGCTCTGGCCGCCCGTCCGCTACGGACCGGCCGAGAGCCTGGCCAGCTCGGAGGTGAAGATCGACAAGCCCGTTGAGCTGGCGACCCGGCGCCGCTCCGAGGCGAAGGCCGCCAGCTTCGACCTCCTCCCGGGCAACAAGATCGCGCGGAGCCGAGGGGCGGCCGACCTGTTCCAGGAGATCGAGTCCGACCGCGCGCGGCGGGGTCGGCCGCTCTCCGAACTGATCCCCCTCACCCCCGGGCTCGAGGCGGCGATCGCCAGCCGGTTCGCCGACGAGGGAGTCGGAGGCCAA
>JANQMB010000235.1 GCA_028280355.1 Verrucomicrobiales bacterium | reverse complement strand
CGCCTTCCTGTTTTTCGCCGACGGGCGCCCCGCGTTGCGCCCGCTGCAAGGGGTCGCCAACCTGACCTACGGCCTCGGCCACGGCGGGCTCGGCATCCTGACCTTGCCGTTCGACGGCGGCTGGCGCGCCGCGGCCGGCGCGCGCGGCATGTTCTGGAGCGCCCCGGAACTGGTCGGGGTCAGCATCCGCAAGGGGCGCTACGACCTCCCGCCGGATGGGGAACGATAGTCAAGGGAACCCCGCATGGACAACGCAACGACACCCCCTGCGCCCTGCGCCGCCAACGGGTTCCTCGCCGACCACGTGGACCTCCTCATGCGCAGCCTCCGGCAGCTCACCGGGCGGGAGCTCCTCGGGGGCACCGGCGACCCCGTCGAGCGGGCGCGGCAGCTGTGGGAGGCGCCGTTTTTCGTCGCCTCCCACGACACCTCGCCCGACCCGCGGCTGACCTACGGCAACCGCTGTGCGCTCGGACTCTTCGAGATGCGCTGGGGGGACTTCGTCGGTACCCCGTCGCGCTTCACCGCGGAGGAGCCGGAGCGCGGCGAACGCGACCGGCTGCTCGCCCGGGTCGGGGCCGACGGCTACATCGACGACTACTCCGGCATACGGATCTCGAGTTCCGGGGCGCGCTTCCAGATCCGCGGCGCGACCGTATGGAACCTCTCTGGCGAGGACGGGGAGATCGCCGGCCAGGCGGCGACCTTCTCCGAATGGACGCCGGTCTAGCAAACCGACAGATTCTAGCGATGGGACCGGGAACGTCGCGGCGAGCGTAGGCGAGCCGGGGAAGCTGGCGCCCCGCTCGCCCAGCCCCCCCCACTCGCTCACGCCCGTGGCTGCAGGGCGCCCGCGCCCTAGTCGAGCGTCACCTCCGGGGCGGCATCCTCCCCTTCACCGCCCCACTCGTAATCCGCGGTCTTCTTGTCGCGGTGCTCGAAGACCAACTTCCCCCCCGGCTCATAGACGCGCACGATGACGCCGACCAGCTCGTCCTTGTAGCCTGTCGAGAAACGGCCCTTGCGGGCCTCGTCGATACGCAGCGCCTCGGTGGTGAAGGTGGCGGTCTGGTTGAAGCGCAGCGGCCCCTCGATCGGGACCGTCCCCTCGACGTGCTTGAGAACCGGCTCGGCCTTGCCGACCGTCCGGTCGACCGCCCGCTTGCCAAACCTCGCCGCCGCCCACTTGCGCAATCCGCTCTCGACCCCCTGCCCCGTCTGGTCCAGGAAATAGGCTCGGTATTCGACGCGCATGCCGGAGACCGGCTCGCGCGTCAGGTTGGTGACCTTGATCTCGTACGCCACCTTCTCCGACCTCGCCCCCGCGGCCTCGCCCGCCGATTTCGAAGCGTCGACCCGGAAGGCGTAGTCCAGGGTGGGCGGTGTCTTCCGCATCCAGTCGCGGATGAACTTCTGGTCCTCCTCGCTGAAGACGCCCACCTTCACCGTCAGCTCCTTGCCCCCCTTGTTGATCGTCACCAGCTCGCCATCCGCACCGGTGTGCGACACCAGCTCGGCCTCGATGACGCGCCCGTAGGCATCCTCAAACTCGCGCGCGGGCGACGCGCCGACGGCCAGGCCCAAGCCGGCCAGCACGACGAGATACCCCCTGTATATCTTGTTTCTCATGGCGATACGGAGATCTCCTGATCCCCCCACATCATATACGTGCAGCATGACGGTAGGATTACGGCGGCCGGGGAAGTCGCCGCCCCTTTTCCCCACCCCGGCCCGCCAGGCGGCTACCCCCGCCTCCCGAACGTCCCCTGCTCCGGGGCCTCCGTGGGTTCCATCCTGGTCGCCCGTATCACGGGGATCGTGTACTCGTCCCACTTCTCGTAGGACATCGTGCCGTGGATCTTGTACCAGCCCATCTCCTTGTAGTCCGGTAGCGAGGTTCCGAAATCGACCGGGACGGACACCGGGCGGGCGTCGGCGATACAGCAGTTCATCATGAGCCGGAACACGCGCAGCCGGGTGCCGTCCGGGTTGCGGACCTTCTCCGGCATCACCTGCCCCATCGTCTCGACCGGCAGGCCGTCGACCACGTTCTTCACCTCCTCGTCGCCCCCGGTGTAGAAGATGCTGATCACGTCCATCAGGAACTCCCCGTCGTCGTTCTGGTCGACCTGCAGTTTGAAGTCCTCGAAGGTGTACGGCCCCCAACCCGCAGCGGCGGCCGCCGCATCCCCCTCCCCGGGCTCGCCCTCGGCCCCGGCACCCGCCGGCTGACCCCTGCGCAGGTCGAAGGCTTCCGGCGTCTCACCGATCACCCCCTTGTCCCAGTTGGCGCTGTTGTTTTGTACCCAATGTTTGCTATAGGCATCGGGGGTGAAAATCGCGGCGCCCACCAGGGGTACCAAGATCACCGAGGCAGTCACCAACATGCCCCCGACGCTGTCGTCCTCGTGGTGATGGTGATGTCCCCCCGCGGTATCGCCATCGCCATCGCCATGGTCGTGGTCGTGGTCGTGGTCGTGGGTGCAACCCGCCTCCTTGCCGGAGGTAAGCAACAGGAAAAGCCCGACCACGCACAGCACCACCCCGGCCAACAGCGCTTGGATCTGGAAGCTGCCGGCGCTGGTCAGATACGCCCCGAGCCGCCCCCCGGCGTAGAACCAGAGGAAGACGGCGCCGAAAATCAGCAGGGCGAAAGACTGCAAGATGATGACAGACCGGCGGGTCATTGGGATCTCTGGGCGAGGGTCAGCGTCAGGAGAGGTTCCCCCACTGGATAAAGATTAACCCGAGAGTGACAAATAGTCCAAGGGCGAGGGCGACGACGAAACGCGGCTTGAAGACCGCCCCATACATGAAGACCAGCTTCACGTCCATCATCGGACCGTAGGTGAGGAAGGCCAGCTTCGCCGCCTGCGAGAAACTCAACATCTGCGCGGCGATGAACGCATCGGAGGTGCTGCACAGCGACAGAACGAAAGCCAGGGCCATCATCGCCGGCACCCCCATCCAGTCGGAGGCCCCAAACGCGTCGACCGACGCCTGATCGATCTGGGTGCGGTAGAGCGCGGTGATCAGCACGCCGATGGTGAAATACATCCCGACGTCCAGAAAGTCCCTCGCCGCCGTACGCATCGCCAACACCAACCGGTCCCGCTCCCCGGAATGCCCGTGGTCATGGTCATGGTCATGGTCATGGTCATGCTCGTGCTCGTGCTCGTGCTCGTGCTCGTGGTCGTGGTCGTGGTCGTGGTCGTGAGCATGGTTCTGCTGCTTGTCCTGTCCATCGATCGCCGACTGGATCCCGCGGTAGATGCCACCGCGCAGGATGCTGCGGGCGGAGAACTGTTGGACGACGATACCGACCAGCACGGTCACGGCATAGGCGACGCCGACGCGCGACAGGGTCATGAACCAGGCGTCGTCCCCGGAGAAGGCGGAAAGCGTGCTGAAGACGACAATCGGGTTCACGATCGGGGCCGACAGCATGTAGGTGATGGCGCAGGAGATCGGCAGGCCCTTCTGCACCAGCCGTCGGATCACCGGCACGATCGCGCACTCGCACACGGGGAACACCGCACCCAGCAGGCCGCTGAGGGCGATCGCGCCATAGCGGTTCCGCGGCAGCAGCCGGTCCATGAGGTCTGAGGGCATGTAGGCATCGATGAAACCGGAGATCAGGGTCCCGAGGAGGATATAGGGCGCGCCCTCAAATAGGATGCCGAGGAAGGCGTAGAAGAAGTCGCCGATCAGGCTGGGTTCGGTGAAGGGCATCGTCGCGCTTAAAGGGGGTAGTGTGGTAGAATTCCACCGGATCGCAAGGGGCTCGGGGCGACGGTACCGACGTTGGTACAGAAAGAGACCGGCAGGAAACCCCACGATCCTGCCGGCCTGAATCAGGAAGCGGGGTTACCCGACGGTCCTGAAATCTGTTGGGCCAGTATCTGACCCGAAATTTTTTCCGACCTCGGGTAGCGCCGTGGCGCACCCTCAGTCAATGGGATACTGCCAACTATCCCCCCGTCTCACCAATGAATCTAGAATATTTTTCACGCCCCCCAAAAACGCCCCAAGAATAGGGGTCTCGGCGCCCCAGGTCAGGCGAGAATCCCCGTCGCCACCTCGCCATAGACGTCGGTGAGCCGGAAATCCCGGCCGGCGTAGCGGTAGGTCAGCCTGGTGTGATCGAGACCCAGGAGGTGGAGGATCGTGGCGTGGAGGTCGTGGGTATGCATCTTGTCGTCCACCGCCGTGTCGCCCAGGGGGTCGGTCGAACCGTAGCTGATCCCCCCCTTGACGCCGCCGCCCGCCATCCACATCGAGTAGCCGCGGTTGTTGTGGCGCCTACCGTCCTTGTTCTGCGCGTCGGGCGATCGCCCGAACTCCCCACCCCACACCAGCAGCGTGTCCTCGAGCATCCCCCGCCGCTTGAGGTCGGTGAGGAGCGCCGCGATCGGCCGGTCGGTCGCCGCCGCATGGGCGCCATGTTTGACGCGCAGGCTGTCGTGCTGGTCCCAGTCGCCGTGGGTGAGCTGGATGAAACGCACCCCGGCCTCGGCGAGCCGCCGGGCCATCAGGCACTGGGTGCCGAAGCCGTCGGTCGGCCCGGTGCCGATGCCGTACATTTCGCGCACCTTCGCGGGCTCCTTGGCGATATCCATCACCCCGGGAACGGCGGCCTGCATGCGGTAGGCGAGCTCGTAGCTCTCGATGACCCCCTCGATCTCGCCGTTGGCCCCGACGCGGTCGAGCAGGCCCCGGTTCATCGACTGGACGAGGTCGATCTGCCGGCGCTGGGCGGGATCGGAGAGCTCCGGGTTGCCGATGTTGTCCATCGCCTTCCCCACCGCCAGCCGCGTGCCCTGGAAACTGGCGGGCAGGAAAGCCGAGCCGTAGTTCTGCGCCCCCCCCAGCCGGGTGGCCGGGTTGATGGTGACAAAGCCGGGCAGGTTCTCGTTGGCGGTCCCGAGGCCATAGGTGACCCATGCGCCGATCGACGGGCGCACGAAGTTCTGGCTTCCGGTGTGCATGAACACCGTGGCCTGCGGGTGGGCGGGGCTGGAGGTGTGCATCCCGTTGAGCAGGCACAGGTCGTCGGCGTGCTCCGCGACGTTCGGGAAGAGCTCCGAGATCATCAGGCCGCTCTCTCCGCGGGGGGCGAAATCGAACACCGGCGCCATCAGGGTCTTGGTGCCCTTCTTGCCGGCGACCGTCTTGCCCCCCGACTTCGCCAGCTCCGGTTTGTAATCGAAGGTCTCCAGGTGGCTCGGCCCGCCCTGCATGAACATGAAGATCACCCGCTTCGCACGCGCCCGGAAATGGGGCCGCCTCTCCGCCAGCGGGTTCCCGGACCTCGTCCCGGCGGCCCCGGCACCGCCCGCGAGCAACCCGGCCAGGGCGAGATAGCCGAAACCACAGGCCCCGGCGCGCAGGGCGGCGCGGCGGCTCAAAGTCGGACGGGGGATCTCCATGGTGCGGTTGTCGGGGTGGGTCGGTCGGGGCGGGTCGCGGTCGGCGTTCACGGAAACTCAGAGCAGGTAGCGAAACTCGGCGGACGCGAAGAGGGCCTGTATGAAACCCGCCCAGGCGGCGGGGGCGGGCTGCCCGCCCCCCTGGGCCGCGTCGAGATATCCACGCGCCCGTGCGAGTTCGGCGCCGGAGGCCGGTCGGCCGAACGCCAACAGATAGGCGTGGGCGACGCGCCGGTCGGAGCCCGCGAGGCCGGCGTCCGCGAGCAGCTGTCGCGCGGCATCGCCAGACTGGCGGATGACGAACTCGTCGTTGAGCAGATAGAGCGCCTGGGTGGAGACGGTGGTGACGTCGCGGCGGCCGATCACGGAGGCCGGTTCGGCGAAGTCGAAGGTCTCGAGGAACTCGGGGACGAAGCCGCGCACGATCG
>JANQMB010000232.1 GCA_028280355.1 Verrucomicrobiales bacterium | reverse complement strand
AACACCAGGAAGTAATACGCGTCGGTCTTGCCGTCCTCCGACGCCGCCAGCCGCCCGGGATCGCCGCCCTTCGGGTTCTCGACCTTGACCACTTCCGCGCCGAGCCAGGCCAGCGCCTCGGTGCAGGACGGCCCCGCTTCGAACTGCGTCAAATCAACCACGCGTATGCCGCTGAGCGCGGCGTTTCCGTTTCCCGCCATCGATATTTCCTCGTTCTGAATCGAGCGACCAGCCTGAGCCGCCCTATGATCCGCGGCGCCGTCCCTGCCCCGGCAGGGGCCGGGCCGATACCGGCCGCACCGGCAACCGCAGCGCGCAAAAGTTTGTCCGTTTTTGGGCGACGGCGCAACGCACGCGGCGCGCACCGGCCAAAGCGCAGGATACCCGCAGACCGGCCAACCGCCAAATTGGCGACGCAGTGCCGATGATCGGCGCTAGAGCCCTGGCATCTCCAGCGTATCCGCCGCGAACAGCGCCTCGACCGTGAGCCGGCGTTCCGACAGGTATTGCTCCTCGGAATAGCGGCAGATGGTCTCGAGCTCGGCCCGGTTGGCGGGAACGCCGTAGGGCCTCCAACACCCGTGCGTAGGTGCCGAAGTCCTCGCCGCCCATGGTCGGGGGGTTCTCGTGCACCTTCGCCTCGCCGAGCAGCTGCCGGAACAGGCGGGCCGCGGCCTCGGTCAGCCCAGGGTGGTTGTAGCAGGCCGGGGTGTATTCGTCTTTGACGACCACCAGCGGCGGCTTCGGGCAGCCGAACACGCGGCAGGTGTCGGCGGTGATCTGGCGGATGCCGTCGAGCAGGGTGTCGCGCACGGCGTCGGTGTATGAGCGGACGGTGAGCTGCAGCTTCACCTCGCCGGGGATGATGTTGTGTTTGGTGCCGCCGTGGATGGAGCCGACCGTGACCACCGCCGGCTCGATCGGGTCGACGCGGCGGCTGACCAGCGTCTGCAGCGAGGTGATGACATGTGCCGCGACCACCACGGGGTCGACGCTGCTGTGGGGCTTGGCGCCATGGCCGCCCTTGCCGAAGATGGTGATGTCGACCGAGTCGACGTTGGCCGCCGCCCAGCCCGCGCGGTACCCGACCGTGCCGGCCGGCCGGTCGTGTTTCACGTGCAGGGCGAGGCAGAGGTCGGGTTTGGGGAAGCGTTCGAAGAGGCCGTCGGCGATCATCATCCGCGCCCCCTTGCCGACCTCCTCGGCGGGCTGGCCGATCAACACCAGGGTTCCCGACCAGCGGTCGCGCATCTCGGCGAGCGCCTTGCCGGCGCCGACCAGCATGGTGGTGTGCACGTCGTGCCCGCAGGCGTGCATGGCGCCGACCTCCGTGCCGTCGTCGGCCTCCAGCCTCACCTCGCTGGCGTAAGGCAACCCGGTCTGCTCGACGATCGGCAGGGCGTCCATGTCGCCGCGGATCAGCAGCGTCGGCCCCTCGCCGTTCTCCAGCACCGCGACCACGCCGGTGCCGCCGACGCCACCCGTGACCTGGTAGCCGTCGCCGCCCAGCGAACGCCCCAGCCGCGCCGCCGTCTTGCGCTCGCGCAGCGAGAGCTCGGGGTTCGCGTGGAGGTGTTTGTACACGGCGACGAGTTCGTCCATGTGCTCGTCGAGCCAGGTGGAGACCGCCTCCGCGTCCGCCTTGTCGAAGGGCGCGCGGACGGTCTCCTGGGCGGCGGCGGTCGAGAGAAGGGCGAGGAGTAGGGGGAGGGCGCCGGGTTTCATCACGTCCCCATTGTGGGGGTGGTGGCGTCTGCGGGTCAACGTTTGCCGCCCCCCGGGCGGCCTTCGAGCCTCGACGCCGCCTCGTCGGCGCACTAGCCTGTCCGGATGAGATGCCTCCTTCCGCTATCTGCCGCCGCCGCCCTCGCGCTCTCGTCCGGTATCGTGGCCGGGGGTCCCGGGGTGCTCAAAGAACACCCGGCCGCGGACGATCCCAGCTTCACCATCATCTACGACGGCAAAGACCTGTCGAAGATCAAGACCGGGGGCAACTGGGAGATCCAGGGGGATGGCTCCCTACACCTCACACCGCGGCCCGGGGAGAAGGGGTGGACGCGATACGGTTCGTACATCTGGCTGCTCGACGAATACGCCGACTTCACCTTCGACTTCGAGTTCAAATACACCAAGGGCGGCAACTCGGGTTTCTACTTCCGCTGCGGCGACGAGGTCGACCCGACGAAGTCGGGCTTCGAGGTGCAGATCCTCGACTCGTTCGGCAAGGGCGACAAGCTCGGTCACCACGACATGGGTGGTGTCATCAGGACCGCGGGGCCGAGCAAGAACATGTCCAGGCCGGCCGGCGAGTGGAACCGCATGACGGTGACCATGAAGGGCGACCGGCTCGTGGTGGTCCTCAACGGCGAGGTGGTGCAGGACATCGACCTGGCCGAGAAGAAACCCGCTGGCAAGGTGTTGCACCCGAAGGGGAAGATCTGCATCCAGGACCACGGCCAGCCGTTCACGGTGCGGAACCTTCGGGTGAAGGTGCTGTAGCGGCAGCGGCCGCCGGGTTTTTCGGATCGCGCGCGCCTACTCGCGGCGCAGCGCATTCAGGCTATCGGACACCTCGCGGCCGTGCTTCTCCAGGGCGGCGACCATGCGCCTGGCCAGTGCCGGGGTCGTCCAGACGCGGTCCTTGCGGGGGATGATGTCGGCGCCCCCGGCGTCGAGGAAGCGCACCACCTGGTAGTTCCACGACGGTTCCTTGAACCGCTTCAGCAGCTTCGCGTCGCGGCCGGGCTGGTTGTTGTGGATCAGCAGCGGCACGAACTCCGACTCGATCGCCCGCACCATCGCGGGGTTGCTCAGGACGTCCCGACCGAACGCCTTGCAGCCGGCTCACCCGGGCACCTCCTGGAACAGGACGAACACCGGCTTGCCGGCCTCCGCCGCGGTCTCTAGAGCGGCGTCGAGGTCGCGCCCCCACTTCACCTTGCCCACCTCGACCGGGTTGCCCCCGGCGGCAGCCGGAGGGAGCGACAGCCCGGCGGCGGCGATGACGAGGGAGAGGGGGAGGCGGGGCATCTCGGGGAGAGTACCGGTAAAGCGGATCGACGCCCCTGTCGACCGGCGGCTGGCGGATAAGGGGGGATCAATTCGCCGGTTGCAAAGCAAAGATTGTCGATAAAATGCCATTCCGAGAAACGAAGAAACTGCACCGATGTCAGATCTTAGAAATCGGACGATGGCCAGTTTGGCCCGCGATGTCTCTGGGGCCGAGTTGGTGGGCGACGGGGATGCCGTCGTCAGGCGGATGGTCCACCCTTCGGAGGCCTCCCGGGAGGGCGACCTCGCCTTCCTGATGGCCGCGGGCGCCATCCCTCGCGATCTGGGCGATTGCCGTTGCGCCATCGTCGCCCGCGAGCTGGCGGCGGACCGGCCCGAGCTGTTGGACCGCTTCGCGGCCTGCGTGTTGGTCGACCGGCCGCGGCATGCGCTGGTGGTGTTGAGCCGCGTGTTCGCGAGACGCCGCCAGACCCCGGCGGGGATCCACCCGTCGGCGGTCGTCGAGGAGGGGGCGGAGATCGGAGGGGGCTGTTCGGTCGGCGCCCACGTCTGGATCGGTGGCGGCGCGCGGATCGGCGCCGGCTCCGAGATCTCACACGGGGTGACGGTCGGTGCCGGGGCGGTGATCGGGCGGGGCTGCCGTCTCCACCCGGGGGTGTTCATCGGCGATGGGGTGGAGGTCGGCGACCGGGTGATCATCCACCCGAATGCCGTCATCGGCGGCGACGGCTTCGCCTTCGACACGGCGACGGCGAACAGCGCCGAGGGCGCGCGCCGGGGCAACGCGAGCTCGGGCGGGGCGAATGACCCCTTCGAACGGATCGAGTCCCTGGGGACCGTGCGGCTCGAGGACGACGTCGAGATCGGCGCATGCACCACCATCGACCGGTCGACCCTGGGGACGACGGTGGTGCGCGAGGGGACGAAGATCGACAACCTCGTCCAGATCGGCCACGGGAACACGGTCGGTAGCCACGGGATGATCTGTTCCCAGGTCGGGATCGCGGGGAGCTGTGAGATCGGCGACCGGGTGATCCTCGCCGGCAAGGTCGGCGTCTCCGACCACCGGAAGATCGGCGACGACGCCGTGGTGATGGCGAAGAGCGGCGTCACCAAAGACGTGCCCCCAGGCGCGGTCTATTACGGGATGCCGGCCTCCCCCGTGAAGCGGACGCTGAGGAACTACAGCCTCATCAACCGCATCGGCGAGATGCGCAAACAGATCAGAGCCCTGGAGGAGGCCGTCCGCGGGATCTCCTCTTCCCTACCGGGTGACGACCGCTGATCCGCCTAGTGCCGGGGGCGTCTACCTCCTCCGCACGTAGACGAAGTAGGCGCCGTATTGCTTGCCGCCCGCCTCGACGAAGGACGCCGATAGCCGTGTTTTGCCGGCTTCGAGTTTGACGTTGAAAACGACCTCCCTCGCCCCCGGCGCAACCTCCGCCTCCTCCGAAACGTCGCCGATCCGCAGCGTCGCTTTCACCGGTTTGATCGCCGCCCCCGCAGCGGTGCGCATCGCCTTGACGCCGGGCACGTCGGCCCCGGGGGGAAGGGGGGCGTCGATCGGGTGGTCGGCCTCCTCCGGCCAGCGGCGCAGGCGGAACTCGTAGTCGCCGGCCTCGACGACCTTCACGTTCCAGAAGGCCTCACCCACCGAGCGGTGGGTCAACGCCCGCCGGACGTGTGCTTGGTTCCACGGTATCCCGCCGGTGAAGATCCAGTCGTGCGAGGTGAGGCGTGCCGGGTTCTCGCCCGGGTGGCCGAGGTAGATCGATGTGTCCTCGGCGAAGGTCGGCTCCAGCTCGGCCCACCAGGCGTCGTAGAAAGCGACCAGCCGTTTCACGACGTCGGGGTGGGCGCCGGCGACGTCCTTCTCCTGGCCGGGGTCGGCCTCCATATCGTAGAGCTCCTTCCCGTTGACCAGGCGCCAGCGGTCGGTCATCACAGCGCTCTTGCGCCACTTGACCGGGTTCTTCACGCGCTGCGAGTCGGTGACGAGGACCCGGTCTGGCCACCCCGCGGGATCGCCCCTGAGGAGCGGCGCGATGCTGGTGCCGTCGAAGCGCACCCCCTCCGGCGCACCGATGCCACAGAGGTCGATCAGGGTCGGCACGAGGTCGACGTGTGCGGTGATCGGCGCCACGTCTCGGCCGCCCGCCAGGCCACCCCCCGGCCAGTGCAGGAAGAGGGGCACGCGGTGCCCGCCGTCGTACTCGCTGCCCTTCCTCCCGCGCATCCCGGAGTTGTGGATCTCCGCGCCCGCCGCGGTCCCGTTGTCGGTGGTGAAGATGAAGACCGTGTCCTCGGCCAGCCCCTCCGCCGCCAGGAAGTCGCGCAGCTCGCCGACGTTGTGGTCGATGTTGGCGATCATCCCGAAGAAGTGGGCGAGGCCGACACCCCCGACTTTGTCGAAGTAGGGTTTCGCGAACGCCTCGGGCGCGTGCATCGGGCCGTGCGGCGCGTTGGTGGAGATGTAGGCGAGGAAGGGCCTGCCCGCCGCCTTCTGCGACCGGATGAACCGCTTCGCGTAATCGAAGAACACGTCGGTGCAGAACCCCTCCACCGGGGTCGGCTTGCCGTTGTGCCAGTAGCTGCCGTCGAAGTAGGCGTTGTCCCAGTAGTCCGGCGTCTGCCCGACGCCACCGCCACCGTGGCGCATGACCTCGGTGAAACCGCGGTCCTCCGGGCGGTAGGGGTAGTTGTCGCCCAGGTGCCACTTGCCGAACATCCCGGTGGCGTATCCGCCGTCTTTGAAGATCTGCCCGAGCGTGACCTCGTCCTCGCGCAACATGGAGCGGCCCATGATGGTGTGCCAGACGCCGGTGCGGTTGGTCCAGTGGCCGGTCAACAGGGCGGCGCGGGTCGGCGAACAGGTCGGTGCGACGTGGTAGTCGGCCAGACGGACGGACTCGCGGTGCAGGCGGTCGAGGTTGGGGGTCTTGAGGACCGGGTTGCCGTGGCAGGAGAGGTCGCCATACCCCTGGTCGTCGGTGATGACGATCACGACGTTGGGCTTCGCCTCGGCGGGGGCAGAAACCAGGGCGAGCGACAGGGTGAGGGCGAGCGTTCGGGTCAGCCGGTGCATCATGAGTAGATGGCCAGGGGGGTCGGATTTCAACGGCGGCGGCGGGGATTTCTGCAAATAGATGTCAACGCGGCGGGATCGCCGGCAAACTGGGGGTGGTACAATGAACCGCTCCTTCGACATCCTGGCCGCGGAATACCGCCCGATGCTGCTGGCGTACCTGCGCTCGCTCGGTGCCGACGCGCACCTCGCCGAAGACCTCGCCCAGGAGACCTTCCTGGCGGCGTACCAGTCGCTGTCGAAGTTCGACGAGGACGGCAATTTCGGTTCCTGGCTGCGTGGCATCGCCCGCAACAAGGTGATGATGCACTGGCGGTCGGCGGCGCGCCGGCCGCTGTTGGTCGACAGCCGGGTGGTCGAGGGGGTCGACGAAGTCTTCGCCGGGCTGGACCGGGAGGGGGAGGGTGGCGACTGGTGGGAGGAGCGGCGCGCCGCCATGCGCGAGTGCATCGGCCGCCTGAGCGCCCAGCTGAGGGCGGCGGTCGAGCAGGTGTATTCCTTTGACCGTTCGCTGGAGGAGGCCGGCGTCGCGCTCGGCGCCTCCCGGGCGGCGGTCGGCAAACGCCTGTCGCGCGCCCGTGTGCAGATCCGCGAGTGCGTGACAGGGAAACTCAAACCCGCCGAACGACATGACTGAACCCGATCACGAACAGCACGTCGATCCCCCGGCCGACCACGAAGATGCCGAATCGCTGCGCGAATACGGGCGGCAGCTCGCCATGGACAACCTGATCCGCGACGCGCTCTCCGCCGCTGAAGGTGGCCAACAGGGTGCCGATGCGCCGCCGGCGGAGGTTCTGCCCATGTCCCGCACCCGCCGGGTGAGGGTGTGGTGGACGGCCGCCGCCGCCTGTCTGGTGGGGGTGTTGGGGCTCGCGATCTGGCGGTCCGGCGACGGTCCCCACGGTGGCGACATCGCGACCCTCGACCCGCGTTGGTCGGTCAGCGCCGGCGCCGGCGCCGACTATCGGGTCGTCGCGCCCGGCCGGGTCGAGCTGCGCCGCGGCGAGCTGCGCTTCGCCTCTGGCGCGCCGGCGCACCTGGTGGTGGAGACGCCGCATGCCGTCGCCACCGCCGAGGGCACCGAATTTCTCATCGGGCACCATCCCGATACCGATGACATCAAAACCCAAAAAGAAAACGCAATGAAACGAAGAGAAACAACAAGGATCCTCGTCCTGTCGGGCGTGGTCAGTATGGCGACCGGCCACGGCAGGGTCGCGGCGGGCGCCGGCGAGGTGGCCGTCGCCGAAGCCGGCGCGGCGCCGGAGAAAATCGCGGTGCGGGCGAACTCGCAGTTCGCCTTCGGCCTCTACCGCCAGCTGGCGGCTGAGAACGCGGGGGAGAACATGTTCTTCTCCCCGTACTCGGTCAGCAACGCGCTGCTGATGGCGGCGGAGGGGGCACGCGGGCAGACCGCGGCGGAGATGGGCGAGGTGCTCGGCCTCCCCGATGGGCTGCGCCGGAGGGGTGAGGAGGCCCAGCAGATCCCCTGGGAGATCGGCAAGATGCACGTCGGGTTAGCGACCCTGAACCGGCTGTTCAACCGCGACCACGATACGCCAGAGCAGAAGAGGTTGCACGCGCAGGAGGCCGAGCTCGAGCGGCGCCTGACGGAGGCCAAGAAGAGCGTCAAGGCTACCGGTGGGGACGCGGCACGTGAAGAAGAGCGGGAGCTCGTCGCCGAACTCAACGCCCTGCGGCAGAAGATCGACACCCTCGAGCTGAGCGTCGCCAACGCGCTGTGGGGGGAGCGGCGCTACCCCTTCGCCGAGGACTACGTGAAAACGGTCGGCCCGGCGTACAGCACCGGCGCGATGCAAGAGGCCGACTTCATGGGCGCACCGGAAAACGAGCGCCAGCGGATCAACGCCTGGGTGTCGGAGCGCACCAACGACCGTATTAAAGATCTGCTCCCTGAGGGTTCGGTTGACGAGATGACGCGGCTGGTTTTGACCAACGCGATCTTCTTCAAGGCGGACTGGGAGCAGCCCTTCGCCGAGGGGGATACCCGGGACGCGGACTTCGTCCTGGCGTCGGGTGACAAAGTGCAGGCGAGGCTGATGCGTCAGCGCGCTTCGGAAGGTGCGCGCTACGCGGCGTTCGAGGCGGACGGCAGCCCGTTCGAGACGCCTGTCGAGGTTCCCGTGAGGGGGGAGGGGCCGCCGACTTCCCCCGGCCCGGACGGTTTCTCGATGGTCGAGCTGCCCTACCGGGGCGGCGAGGTGTCGATGCTGGTGATCGCGCCCAACAGCGCAGACGGGCTGGCGGCGATCGAGGACAAACTCGATGGCGACACGCTGGAGAAATGGGTCGGCGGCCTGGCGCGGCGTGATGTCCACGTGCACCTGCCGAAGTTCAAGATGGACACCAGCTATAGACTGAAAGACAGCCTCACGGCGATGGGGATGCCGACCGCGTTCGTGGACTCCTTGGATCCGGACGGGGCCGACTTCTCCGGGATGACAGGGAGCGCCTCCGCCGATCCGTTGTACATCAGTACCGTCATCCACAAGGCCTTCGTCGAAGTCAACGAGGCGGGCACCGAGGCCGCGGCGGCGACGGCGGTGTCGATGGCGCCTCGTGGAATTCCCGAGACGGTGCCGTTCACGCCGACGTTCCGCGCCGACCGCCCGTTCGTCTACCTCATCCGCGAGGTGGAGACCGGCACCGTGCTGTTCATGGGGCGCGTCACCGACCCGGATTCTTGAAAAGGGCGCCCGCCCGGATGGGGCTCGCCCCATCCCGAGAGCTGGCGAGGAGGAAGAGGTGATGCGGGCAGCTGGCTGCCCGCATCACCTCTGATCTTTGGGACACGGTCGAAGAGCGACGCAGGGGGTGGGTATTTACAAACAGAATGGGAGGGCTTAGTGGGGGATCTGGAGATGTTTAGAATCCTGTGTTTCTGTCTGTTGGGTGGCGGTCTCTCTGCCAAAGGGTTTGAGGGCATCGACAAGTTCTTCAGCGAGGGGGTGATCGGCGAGGCGACCCTCTCGCAGGAAAAGTGCCGGGAGGCGAAGGCGGCCATCCTCGCTGGCGCGAAGAAGGAGGCCTTGCGGCTCAAGTGGGACGAGGAGCTCGAGAAGCGCCACGTGATCTACGAGTACCCGGCGAAGCTGGGGCCGGGCAAGTTCGAGATGAACTACCACGTCTGCCCGACCCTTGGGGAGAGGCCCGAGGGTGGCTGGCCCCTGGTCATCGACCTGCACGGCAGCGGCCCCCTCGAGATGGAATACCGGGTCCACCAGGGCCGCTACCGCTTCTACGAGGGCAAGTTCATCGTCCCACGCGCCGACCTCTACGAGAAGACGGGCCACTGGGCGGAGGCGCATTTCACCGCCATCAGGAAACTGATCGCGCAGATGGTCTTGCTGGAGGGCGTGGACCCGGACAGGGTGTACCTGATGGGTTTCTCGGAGGGGGCCAACGGCATCTTCCGCGTCTTGGAGACGCGCGGGCCGATCGACCGTTTCGCCGGCCTGGCGCCCTCCTCGGGGGCGGGCATGCCCCCGGTGGGCAACCTCCTGAACACCCCGTTTTACTACCAGTGGGGCAAACACGACCGCGGCTACGACCGGAACAAGGTGGCCAGCAAGTTCGCCGGCCAGCTGCGCGAGCTCGAGGAGGAGTACCCTGAAAGGGTCCGCTTCAAGGCGGTCGAGCACGATGCCGGGCACCAGATCCCCGACCACCTCGCCGAATTCAGCTCGTGCACCTGGATGCAGAAGTTCGCCCGCGACCCCTACCCGGATCTCGTCCTCCTCAACACCTCCCACGGGGCGGACCCCCACCATTTCTGGCTCAAGCTGAACGCCCCGGCCAAGCACGAGGCGATCACCGCGAAATACAAAGACAACCTCGTCGAGATCGAGTCTGAGAAGCTGACCTCCCTGTCGGTCCGGCTGAACGACGAGATGGTCGATTACGACAAGCCCGTCACGGTAAAGCTGAACGGCGAGGTGGTCTTCCAGGAGAAGCTGGAGCGCCAGCTCTCGGTTATGTTGGAGACCTGGAAGGAGCGGCGGGACCCGTCGTTCATCTTCTCCTCGGAGGTCGTCTTGGAGTGAACAGCTGAAGTCCCCCGGGGCGACCGGGACGTGATGAGGTGGTCGATGCGGGTTTGCATTTTGGGCTTGAAGGGGGGATCCCAGATCGGCAGGATCGCGGCGGGTGTCTGAAGGATCAAACAAGGCGGCGTGGATCGCGGCGGTGGCGTCAGTTCTGGTAGCTCTGATCGGCGGTGGTGTGACGATCTACACCACCCTCCACAAAAAGGGGGAGGAAGGCGGGGAAACCAGTCCAGGGGGCGCGGGTCCGCCGATCGAAGAGCCGGGGTCGGAAGGTTCAGGTGGGGAAGGTCCGGGTGAGTTTGAACCGTTACCTCTGGCTCGGACCTTCAATGAGACGGTCAGGGCCAAGATGAACGTCCCCTTGAAGAGTATAGCTGCTTCGGAGTTCGGCGATGACGACATCCGGGTCAGCCTCCATGCGCCGGCAGGCACCTCCCTCTGGTTGGATGTCTACCAGGGGCGTAGCCATGTGGGCCAGGTGGTTGGTTCGGTGACTTTCGCCGACGAGGAATCCTGGGAGGAGGGGAAGAGGATGATCGATCGCGTTGTGAAACTGGATCGCCGGAACCGGGGGGCGATCGAGATTAGCGGTCTGGTCATCACGGCGGGTGGCGCTGAGATGAAGGTCGCTCCGACGATGCCAGATTTCGACGATGTCTATGACGCTCATCTGGAGGTCAGCGAATCGGGCAAGGTCATGCTCATCCAGGCAAAAGCTTGTCCCTGGGTCTACGTGGAGGCACCTGCGAGCCGCGGTGTCGTCTGGGAGAAGCGCGTCGAAATCATACAAAACCTGCACGACAAGCGGTTCGAGCGGACGCAGAAAGTGAGGTTGGGGACGGTGACCGCGGTGTCGGATCACGAGATAGCGCTCCAGATTCGGGAAGAGCTCGACGAGGTTTCCTACATCGATGCGATCTGGATCGAACTCGATGGGGATTCGCGTCGAATTCTCCCGTCGTCCTCACTCGGGGAAGTGGGCAGCCTCCGCAAGATCGACGGCGACTATCTAGTTCTCCACAAGGGGGACGTGGTCGAAATCGCGTTCCGCGATGCCCGGTTCGTCGCCGGGGGCGACTACTCGTTCGTGATCTCTGCCACGGGCTACTATGAGACGGAGTGAGCGATGCTGTCGCCTCACCTCTTGCGGTTCAGCGTGTAGTAGAAGGAGCGGTTGGTGAGGGGCTCGTCCCCGCCAGCTTTCAGCCCGGTGGGCATGGTGACCCGGTAGACCTGGTTCTCGACCAGGCCGGGCAGGGTCAGCTTCAGCCTGCGCCGGTCGGCTGACAGGGTCGCGGCCGCTGCGGCGACCTTCTTCTCGTCGACTTTCGGCGAGCCGTATCTGCTGTGGTAGTGGTATCCCCAGTGGCGGATGTCGAAGGCCGCGGCGTCCGCGACCCCGGCGGCCACCGGCTTGGTGAACGACACCGTGAACCCGTCCCTCTCGAGCTTCACCCCGGCGATCTCGAAGGGCACGGTGGCGCCGTCCCAGACGATGCGCTGTACGCCGAAGGGCTTGCCACCGGCGCTGCCCCAGCCGCGGCTGGTCTGGCCGACCCACATCGAGCCGTCGGGCGCGAAGGCCAGGCGCAGCGCGCCGCTCTGCAGGTGGTCGATCATCATCACGACCGCCCCCTGGTATTCGCCGCGGACCTCGTCCAACAGCACCCTGAACACGTTCGAGCGCGACTGGTCGCCGATGAACATCTGGCCGGCGAAGGGGCCGAACTTGCCACCGGTGGTGTCGAAGACGGGGTTGCCGGGCGAGTTGGCGACCTCGCCGTGCGGGATCCAGACCGCCGGCGGGGTGCGCAGTTTGTCATACTCGGCGGTGCTGATCTTGTTGAGGTCTTTGTCTTTGTACTTTGGGTGGTAGCGGAGCGAGGCGGGGTGGCCGTGGAAGCGCCCCTCCTTGATGTGATGCAGCGACGAGCTGGCGTTCCAGTCGCCCTGGTTGTCGGTGTAGAAGAGGTCGTCGGTCGCCGGGTTGATGCCGATCCCGGCCGGCGAGCGCAGGCCCCAGGAAAAGATCGAAAACTTGCCGCCGGGCGTCACCTTGAAGCAGGTGCCGCGGTCGGGGACGGCGATGGACATGGTGCCGCCGCCGACCGATAGCCCCCCGCCATGGCCGAGGTTGAGGGTGCCGTAGAAGTTGCCCCTCGAGTCCCGCACCGGCCCGTAGGCGTACTCGTGATAGTTGCCCGAATACCCGAACGCCCCCGTGATGGTGCGGTAGCGGGTCGCCGGCCCGGCAGGGTTCTCGGCGATCAGCTCGGTGAGCTCCGGCTTCTGCATGGCGAAGATGCGCCCGCTCTTGCGGTCGATGCTGAGGCCGGTGATCTCGTGCAGGCCCTCGGCGAACAGCGACCAGCGGCCGCCCCGGTAACGCCAGACCTGCCCGAAGCGGGTGCCGGCGTAGACGGTGCCGTCGGCGGCGACGTCGATCCCGCCGACGCCGAAGGTGGTGCCCTCCGGGGTCGGGATGGTCTCGACGGTGTATCCGGGCGGGATCGTGCGGGGCTGCGGTTGTTCCTGCGCCAGGCAGAGGGTCGCCTGCAGGGCGAGGGACAGGGTGATGGTGGTCTTCATCGGGATTTCGGGGGCTGATGTTGCGGACCCGGGGGGCTCAGAGCTTCCGGCGGACGGTGAACTTCAGGCCGCTGCCTTCGACTTCGACCTCGTCGCGTTTGATCTCGACCTTGGGTTGTGGGCCGCCACCCGCCACCGAGAACGTATACTCTAACCCGTCGCCGGCGGGGGTGGCCTCGACCCGCTGCCTCACCGAGCGCGCGCCGATCTGGTAGTGCATCTCGACGGCGTCGCCGTCGATGCGGTAACCTGCGAAACGTGGTGCGGGGTCGCCCTCGCCGAAGCGCAGCAGTGGGGTGCCGGTGTCGCCGACCTTCCAGTTTTCGCCGACCACTTTGCACACGCCGCCGCCCCGGCCCTTGCCGTTGCCGCGTTCGGGGGAGACGTCGACAAAGCCGCCGTTCCATGCGTAGCGCACCGAACAGGTCTCGGCGTCGAAACAGAAACTGATGCCGCCGGGCAGGCCGACGGCCATCGAGCGGGCGGAGGCGCTCGGCAGGCGCACGCGCACGACGGTGGCGCGGCCGGGCACGGGTGGAAAGAACTCGCCGGCGTCTACGGAGTTGGCGGCGGCGCCGGCCGACAGCGGTTCCGTCTTGAACCCCGGGCCGGCCCAGAATACCTCCAGGGTCTCCCCGCCACCGCCTTCGAAATACTGTACTTCCAGGCGGTGGGCGCCCTGCTTCAACTGGACTTTGCCCGCGCGGCTCCGGTTGCCGTGGACGCCGTCGTTGTCGACGACGACGTTACCGTCGACCAGCAGCCGCGAGCCGTCGTCGGAGGAGGTGCTGAACTGGTACTCGCCGTCGACCGGGACGTTCAGGCTGCCCTCGAAGACGAAGCCGAACTCGTCGTGGCGCTTGCGCGGGGCGAGGGTGATCTTGTTGTCCTCGATCTTGCCGGTCGCGGCCGGCTGTAGTTTCGAGAAGTCGGGAAGCTTGATCCACTTGCCCTCGTAGTAGCGGTAGCGGAGGTCGCCGAGCCCGCGCGGGTATCGGCTGACCACCATCTCCCCGCGCATGATCTGCGCGTGGCCTGGGAAGGTGCAGACGAAGGGGTAGATGCCCTCCGCTTCCGGGGCGGTGAAGCGGATGGTCTGCTCCTCGTGTGGGTTCAGCATGCGGGTGGCGGCGACGATCAGGTCCGACTCCGGCAGCCAGCCCTTGTCGAAGCCCGCGGCGCCGAGCTTGAGGGCCGCGTCGGCGACGGTTTTCCATGCGCCCTCCCCGCCCCGGCAGACGATGAGGTTATGTTGCAGCTCGTCGTCGTTCTTAAACGTGATGGCGACCTTTGCCCCCGGCATGGCGTTGAACGAGGTCTTGTCGTAGCGCAGCTGCGCCTGGACTACTCCGATGTCGACCTCTACCTCGGGGGCCGCGGTGGCTGTCGTTTGAGCCAGGGCGAGGGCGATGACGTAGGGGGATGCTCTCATGGGGTTGTAGGTATGCCGGATATGTCCGCGCCCCGGGCGGATCTCAACAACCCGACAGACCGGCCTTCCAGCTCCCCCCGGAGGGTGATGCCCCGCGCGACGTGGGCTATTTAACGAACAGGATGCAGATCGGCTTCGGCACGCTGATCACGCCTCGGGTCTGGAAGGTGAGCTCGCCGGTCTCCGGGTCGATCTCGAACACCGACACCGTGTTGGAGTCGGCGCCGGCGGCGAGGATCCAGCGGCCGGTCGGGTCGATGTTGATGTTGCGTGGCCAGGCGCCGCGGACGGGTTCGACCTCGGTGACCGTCAGGGCGCCGGTCTCCGGGTCGGCGCGGTAACAGGTGATGCTGTCGTGGCCTCGGTTGGAGGACCAGACGAACTCGCCGCCCGGGTGGACGAGGATCTCTGCGGCGGAGTTGAAGGCCTCCTTCGCCTTCGCCCCCTCGCCGAGGGCAGGCGTCGTCGTCAGGCGTTTCGCCGCACCCTCCGCGGCGTCGTACGCGAAGGTGGTGACCGAGAGCGCCATCTCGTTGAGCAGGTAGATGAACTTGCCGTCGGCGGAGAAGCGCATGTGGCGCGGGCCGCTACCGGGGACGCTCGCCGCGAGGCCGTGTTCGGCGATCGATGGTTTGTCGGCATCGACCCGGTAGATGTGGATCTTGTCCGTCCCGAGGTCGGGGACGAAGGCGAACCTCCCGTCCGGCGAGAAGCCCGTCCAGTGGGGGTGGGGGGCGTCCTGGCGCCCCTCGAAGACGCCCGACGGGCCCCCGTGTTCCATCACGGTCGGCTCGCCCAGCTGGCCTTCGGCGTCGAGCGGGAACAGCGCTGTCGACCCGCCGCCATACTGGGCGGTGATGAGGAATCTGCCGGAGGGGTGGACGGCGAGGTGGGCGCCGCCGCCGTCAGGGTTCACGCGCGAGCTAAAAGGGGCGAGCGAACCGTCGCCAGCAACCCGGAAACCGGCCACGCCATGGCCGCCCTCGACGCGGGCGACGGCATAAAGCTTGTCGCCGTCCGGGTGCCAGGCGAGGAAGCCGGGGCCGGGGATCTCGGCGGCGAGTTCGGCGGCGGAGAGCTTGCCGTTCTCGGTGTCGAAGGTCGCGCGGTAGATGCCCTTGGCTCCGCCACCGCCGGTTCCGAAATAGACATCGATCGGCTCCGCGGCGAGCGGGCAACTGAGGACGGTGGCTGTCGCTAAGCTGGTGAGGGTGGAGGTCAGGGGGTGGTTCATAGCGCCGCGAAGATAGGGGAAGGCGGGCGGTTTGGACAGGGGCATCTGTCGGGCGACAGGGGCATTTGTCGGGCGCGGCGGCCGCCTGACGGCTCGGGCTAGAAGCTCCCAGTGCCGTCCATCAGCCCCTGGATCGGCGCGAAATACATGCCGGCCAGCTGAAATATCTGCCAGACGACCAAGATCACCACGCCGAAGTAGATCACCTTGGGGGCGGCGGCGGAGAGCCGGTCGATGGCGGTCTCGGCCTGTCCGGCGAAGGCTGTCGCCCAGCGCCCCATCTCGGTGTCCAGGGTGCCGGACTCCTCGGCGGTCGCATAGGCGCGGGCGAAGGTCGGCGGGAAGTTCCGCCCGCGGTCGGCGAGCAGGGCGGGGCCAGCGGGGTGGCCGGACTCGATCTCGGGGAGGACCTCCGTCGCCACCGCGTCCCGGATCGTCCCGCTGCCGGAGGCGTCGGCCGCTGAGCGCAGGCTCTTCAGCGGGCCGCGGCCGGAGAGCAGACCGATGCGCAGCACCTCGGCGAAACGCGACAACGCGAAGGCGTGGCGGGTCTTTCCGACCATCGGGATCCGGCGCAGCAGGGAGTCGGCACCCCTGCTGTCCCGCGCCGAACGCGAGAGGCGGCGGTAGGCGAGCACCCCGACGCAGACCAGCGCGTAGGCGGCGAACAGGGTGGTGGCGACGCCGATGGCCGTGCCTCCGATGTCGCGGCTCATCGCGGCCTTGGGCAGCGCGGGCAGGAGCACGGCGAGGTGGAGGAGGACCGCCGGGTAGACCAGCCCGGCGCGAATCTTGCGCGCGGCTTTGTGGCGCATCTCGAAATAGCGCGCCAGGTGCCCGAAACCCTCGGGGATGCGGCCGCCCTCCTCGGCGGCGCGCAGCACCGAGACCTCCAGCGGCGAGATGTCACCCGCGGCGTCGGCGGCTCCCGAGAGGCGGGCGCCGCCCTCGATGCCGGACTTGAGCCCCTCGAGGAAACGGCGCTGGTCTGCCGGTGGGCGGGCGTCGAGGGCGGTCTCGGCGGCCTGGGTGATCGGGAAACCGGCGCCGGAGAGCTTGGCGAGCTCGTGGTAGAGCTGGGCTTTGGCGGCGTCGTGCATCGTCGGCTAGAGTGAGTTACTAGTGTCCAGCAATATGGTGTGGCTGGCCACCGATTGATTCCTCTAGCATGATAGACATCGACGACGGGACGGACGTTCGTTTCATGAGGCTGGCGCTGCGCGAGGCGCGCCGCGGCGTCGGCCTGACCAGCCCGAACCCGCCGGTGGGCTGCGTGTTGGCCAGGGGCGGGAAGGTGATCGCCAAGGGCTTCCATCGCCGCGCCGGCGATGCCCACGCGGAGGTCGAGGCGATGGCGAGGGCCACCCCGCGGCAGCTGCGGGGCGCCACCGCGTATGTGACCCTCGAACCGTGCTCGACGCAGGGGAAGACCCCGCCCTGCGCCGATGCCCTGGCTGCGGCGGGCGTCGCGCGCGTGGTATACGGCGCCACCGACCCGAACCCCGATCACTCCGGGCGGGCGAAACGCCTGTTGCGGCGGCGGGGGGTCGAGGTGGCCGACGGCATCCTGCGCGAGGAGTGCGAGGCGGTGATCCGCCCGTGGGCGAAGTTTATCACCACCGGCCTGCCCTGGGTGGTGGCCAAGGCCGGCGTCAGCCTCGATGGCCGCCTCACCCGCCCGCGGGGCGAGGGCCAGTGGCTGACCTCCGAGGAGGCGCGCGCCGACGCGCAGAAGCTGCGCGGCGAGGCCGACGCGATCCTCATCGGCGCTGGCACCCTGCGCGCCGACGACCCCGCCCTGACCCTTCGCGACCGGGCGGCGCTGCGGCGCGGCAAGGGTCAGCCCTGGCGGGTCGTTTTGGCGCGGGGGGCGCGCTTGTCAAAACGCTCCCAGCTGTTCGTCGACGAGCACCGCGAGCGGACCCTGGTGTTCCGCGGCAAGGCCTTGCGCGCCGTCCTCAAAGAGCTCGCGGGGAAATACGACTGCGTGAGCGTGCTGATCGAAGGGGGGGGTGCGCTGCTCGGCGACGCGTTCCGGCGCCGCCTTGTCGACGAGGTGTGTCTATACCTGGCGCCGCTCTTGGCGGGTGAAGGCGGCGTGCCGCTGGTGGGCGCCGCCCTGCCCAGTTCGGCCCAGCTGGCGGATCCGGAGATCAGGCGGATCGGTCCCGATCTCCGGGTGCGGGGTCTGGTGCGTCGTTAGGGTCGCCCTCGGACGCCGGGAGGTCACCCGCATCGCTCGCAAGCGAGCCTCCTACAGGGTCGGCCGCCGCGGGGGTGTC
>JANQMB010000255.1 GCA_028280355.1 Verrucomicrobiales bacterium | reverse complement strand
TTCTCCACCCGCCTCGTCCCCACCACGAACCCGTAGCCAGAGAGAGGGACTCGACATGAACCGGGGGACACAGGCCAAGCTGTTCGCAGCCGCGGTATGGGGGCTGTGCGGGGACGCCGCGGCAAAAGATTTCGGCGTCTTCGTCGACGGCGCATACGGCAAGGGCGAGACGAAGATGAACGAGCTGGTCGACGAGCGCATCGACCGGGCGAAGCAGATCTTCGACGCCCGCCACACCGACGCCGACGACGCCAGCTCGCGGGTCGACAACAAGGACGCGCTCGAGGCGACGCTCTGCAACATCAACTGCGGCGCCGGCGACACCCTGACCATCGTCATGATGGGGCACGGCAACCGCAACCGCTTCAGCTTCAGCCTCGGCAGCGGCAGCAAGAAGCGCGTCACGGCGCAGGAGCTGCTGGGCTGGATCCGCAAGGCGGCGACCGACGACTGCTGCGTACGCGTGGTCATCTTCGCCTGCCACAGCGGCTCGTTCATCGACGACCTGTTCGAACACCCCGGGATGAAGGCGGTCTACGCGAGCTCCAGGGCGGGCGAGAAATCCTACTCGGACGCGGTGTTCGGTGAGGACGGGAGCTTCGAGGACAACGGCGACTGGATGGACTCGTTCAACCACGACTGGGCGGCCGCGGCCGGGATCGCGGACGGCGGCGACGCCATGGAGGCAGCCACCCAGTCGGCCTGGTCCGACATGCCCGAGGAGTTCGGCGGCCGGCAGCACCCGACCGGCTGGCGGCGCGGCCCGCACGAGGTGCGCGCCCACGTCATCTCGCGCTTCGGCCCGAACTCGCGCACCGCGCGCCTGCACTTCTACGATCCGCCGTTCATGCGCTGCAGGAAGCAGACGGTGCAGATCGACCGGCCCGGCGGGGTGCCGACCAAGACCTACAACTCCTGCGAGTGGGTCACCTTCACCGCCAAGTTCGGCCGGCCGCGCGAGGACGGCCGGCCGCGCGACCCGCTGGTCATGTGCGACCCCCCGCAGGACGCGACCGCCCCTACCGAGAACATCATCGCCCACGTCGAGGGGGGCGGCCGGGTACACGTCATCAAGCCGAACTGGTACTCCTGCCAGCGCAAGCGCTTCAGGGCCGGCGCGGGGGTGTCCGTCGACCCCGAGACCAGGCGCTGCAGCTGGATCAACCCGCAGGTCACCATCGACAACGCGGACGGCTCGATGACCGCCACCTCGCCGGTCGCCCCCTTCAACTACACGGTCCCGGTCACCGCCCACGTCGAGCGGGTGCGGCGCCACCGGCGGACAGGCAACCTCTGCATCCGCATCCAGCGCCCGAGCTACCTGCGCTTCCTGAACCGCCCGGTCTACGTCACCGTCCCCCCCGCCGAACTGGCGGACCTCGACCGCTGCGACCTCGTGCGCCTCGACGTCGGCCTCCAACAGTCCGGCGACAACATCTACTCGGGCTCCGGCACCACGGAGCTGCAACGCCGCGGGGGCGGCGCCCGCAACTTCGACTCCGGCGTCGACGACGCGGTGGAACCCGACTTCGAGGTGGCCACGGGCAACCCCTTCTGCCCGACCGTCGAGATCCGCAACGCCGGCCTCGAGGACAACGTCGCCGCGCAGGTCTCGGTGTCGATCCTCGACGCGACCGACACCTCGGTCTTCGACGACACGGTCCTGATCGACCCGCTGGTGGTCGACGCCAGCCAGACGGTGAAGTTCGGCCAGTTTGTCCCGACGTTGCCCGGCGACTACACGGCGGTGTTCACCACCAGCATGACCGGGGACGAGAACCCGAACAACGACGAACTCCGCCTGCCCTTCACGGTCGGGGACCCCGACCCGGCCATCGGCCCGCCGCCCGGCTGGACGCCGGTGCTGGTCGGCGACGCGGTGTTCGTGCCGCCCTTCGAGTCCAACGAGAACGTGGTCTGCCTGGGGCCGGCCGGGAACGGCTTCGCCGACCCGCCCGGCAGCGACTCGGCGAGCTTCGCGTTCCAGGAACTGCCGCCGGCCTTCTTCGTCTCCTGCGCCCTCAACGTCCCCGATATCGGCGCCGGCCAGACCGCCGGGATCATGGTGCGGCTCGTCGACCCGGTCGACCCGCTCTCGCCCTTCGCGGCGGTGGTCGTCGCCGGCGGCAACGCCACGCTGGTCGCCCGCACCAACTTCGGGGGCAACCTCGCCCAGCTCGCCAGCCAGCCTGTCGCCGACGGCCCGGTCTACGTCGGGCTCGGGGCGGACGGCAACGACATCGTGGCGGAGATCTCGCCCGACGGGGTGACCTGGGACCCGCTCGGCACGGCGACCTTCCCCAACCTCCCGGACCCGGTCTTCGCCGGCCCCTTCGCCAGCTCGCAGACGCCGACGACGAACCCGATGAAGTTCGGCGACTTCGCCGGTTTCGCAGAGGGCACCGGACAACCCCCCACGCCGGGCGGCCTCACCGCCACCGCGCTGGGGACGGACTCGATCCAGCTGAACTGGCAGGACAACTCTCTCACCGAGACCGGCTTCGACGTGCATTGCTTCGAGGCCGGCAACCCGGCACCCTTCACCTTCAACCTCCCCCCGGACACCACCCAGTTCACCCACACCGGCCTGGACCCGGCGACGGTCTACACCTACCAGGTGGCCGCCGCGACCTTCTTCGACCACGACGAGTGGTCGCCGCTGGCCAGCGCCGAGACCCACGGCAGCGGCCTGGGGGACTGGGCGACGGCCAACGGCGTGCCCGACCCCTTCGCCCCCCAGCCCGACGGCACGCCGCCGGTCTACCACTATTTCACCGGTAACCTCCCGGACATCATCTTGCCACCCTTCGCCGGCGGCCTGCTGACCGACGACCCGGACCATCCGCTGGTGATCAGCATCACCAAACCGCCCGGGATCCACGACGTCGACGCCATCCTCGAGATGCTCGTCCCCGGGCCGGCGGGCGACCCCCTATGGGAGCCGCTCTACACCCTGCCGGGCGACACGCTGCCGCGACAGTACCTCCTACCGATCCCCGACGAGGGCGCCGCCGGACTGCGCCTGCAACTGCAGGCCGTGATCATCAATCCGATCGAACCGTGACGAAGCGAGCGGCGTGGATCGCCTTGCCCTGCCCGCGCCAGAGGCGTTCGAAGTCGGTCTGGGGATAGGGGAAGGCATCCTCCGGCCAGTCGACCTCCCCGAGGCGGTCACGGCCGGCCAACACCGCCATCGCCTCCTCGAAGTATTCCGCGTGGTCGGTCTTGAACAGGAACTCGCCACCCGGCTCCAACACCCGCTCCAGGCCGGCACAGAACTCCGGGGTCACCAGCCGCCGCTTGTGGTGTTTCTTCTTCGGCCACGGGTCGGGGAACAGCAGGTGGACCCGCGCCGCGCAGGCGTCGGGGAGCAGCCACTCCAGGGTGTAGCCGCTCTCCAGCCGCAGCACCTTGGCGTTAGCCAGACCGGCGCGGGCGATCTTTCGGCACACCTTGCGCACCCGGCCGAGCAGGCGCTCGACGCCCAGGAAGTCCCGCCCGGGGTGACCCGCCGCCAGGGCGGCCAGGAACGAGCCATCGCCGCAGCCGAGGTCGACCTCCAACGGGCGCTCCGGATCCGGGAAGACCTCCGCCTTGCGAAGCTTGCGGAAATAGTCGGGCGGGAAGTACTGGAAACGATCGGCGTCCACCGCCGCAACCGATGCCAGCACCACGGCCGCCCGGCAAAAGGAAAACGACCCCAGCGGGGCGTTTCCGCCAGCCGACAGCCGCCGATGGCCGATCTAGGCGGAGCGCCTCCGCCGGCGCCGGGCGAACGCGAGGCCAGCCAAGGCGAGCATGACCGCCGACCCCGGCTCGGGGATGAGGGTGACGTCCAGGGCGTTGAGGTTGTCCCCGGGAAGGATGCCGTACGCGCCGCCAGGGTGGATCACCCCGGGGACCCCCGCGAAGCCGATCCCGATGATGTCCCCCGGCCCGGCGCCGATCCCGCCGAGGGTCGGCGAGCCGGGCGCCAGCGAGATCCAGACGAAGTCGCCGATCGAGAACCCCGGTGTGCCGTCTTCGAACACGACGAGCGCATCGATATCGTCGCCGGCGGCGAGGCCCAGCGCCACCGGCCCGGCCCAGATGGCGCCGGCGGCCGGGTATCCGGGTCCGGCCGGGCTGATGAAGATCGCGTCGGCCGCCCCTGGACCGCCGGTCGCGAAATCCGGCGTCCAGAAAATCGGGCCGCCCGGCGGCGCTCCAGCCGTTCTCAGGTCGAGCCCGTCGACATCATCGAAGGGGCCGAGGCCAGGTCCCGGGAAAGTGGACTCGATCAACCCAAGGGGGGGGCCGGCCGCAGGGACGCCAAACACCGCCCCATCACCGTCGTGCAGGTGGGTGTTCGTCCCGCTGAACGGGGAGGTGTAGATCCCGGCAGACTGCTCGCCCGGCGCAGCCCCTTCGAAGGACACAGCCGAACCCGCTAGCCCGGCCGCACCAGCATCGACGCTGAACGACACCGAGGCCACCCCGAGACCCACCGGGTGGCCATAGGAGAAACCGTTGACATCGAAACCGCTAGCCCCACCGCCGTAGATCGGAAACGGCCCCGGGACGAGGATGTCGTCCGGGGGCGCAAACGTAGCGCTGGGCGTGAGGGCGACTGAAAAGTTCACCGCCCCGGCGACCCCACCGGACAAGCCGGTGGCCAACAAGAATAGCCCGAAGAATTTCATAATTAGCCCTTTTTTAAAAAACTTGGATGATTATTCCTGCTTACCATCGAAAACGAAAGGAAAAAACGCCCCCCGGGCACGGCATCGGGGCTCGCCGGCGGCCGCCGGAGACCGCGGTTCAGGCCGGCAACCCGGCCGGCCGTGGGTCGGCCCAGCGGCCGTGCTCCTTGATCAAGTCGACCAGCCGCCCCACCGCC
>JANQMB010000174.1 GCA_028280355.1 Verrucomicrobiales bacterium | reverse complement strand
CCCCGTTTGCCCTGTGCCCCGCGACGCCGCACAGGCGGCCGGCCATTTCCGCCCGCATCGGCCTTTCCCCTTGAAACCGGACACCGATGCGCTAAGTGAACCCCCCGCCATTCGCCGGAGCGGAAGTCCACAGCCCATCCTTTGAGCCCGAAGGCTTCCGCGCGAGCGGAGGCCTTTTTCATTTTTAGCAACCGATCACGAACATGGAATTTGTAGCCGAAACCATCGCCGACCTCAGCCCCTCCGCCACCCTCTCGATCACCAGCCAGGCCAAGCAGATGCGCGAAGAGGGCATCGACGTCTGCAGTTTCGGTGCTGGCGAACCCGACCTCGACACCCCGCAACACATCAAGAACGCCGCCATCGAGGCCCTCAACGGCGGCGAGACCAAATACACGCCGAGCTCCGGCCTCATGCCGCTGCGCAGGCTCATCGCCAAGAAGCTCGCCGAGGAGAACGGCCTGAGCTACGAGCCGGAGCAGGTCAGCGTCAACTGCGGCGCCAAGCACTCCTGCTTCAACGCCATCATGGCCTGCTGCGACGCCGGCGACGAGGTGGTCATCCCCGCCCCCTACTGGACCAGCTACCCGGAGATGGTGCGCGCCGTCGGGGCCGAGCCGGTGTTCGTGGAGACCAAGCAGGAGAACGGCTGGAAGATGACCGCCGAGGAGTTCGACAACGCCATGTCCGGCTCGACGAAGATGGTCATCATCAACTCCCCCAACAACCCCACCGGGGCCGTCTACACCAAGGAGGAGCTCGCCGCCATCGGGGAGGTCGCCGCCTCGGAGGACATCCTCATCCTCTCCGACGAGATCTACGAGAAGCTCATCTACGGCGAGGGGGCGGCGCACACCAGCATCGGCTCCCTCGGCGAGGACATCGGGAAGCTCACCATCACGATCAACGGCTTTTCCAAAGCCTACGCCATGACCGGCTGGCGGCTCGGCTACACCGCCGCCCCGCCGGAGATCGCCAAGGCGATCGACACCATCCAGAGCCACAGCACCTCCAACCCCTGCAGCTTCGCGCAATACGGCGGCATCGCCGCGCTCACCGGCGACCAGAGCGAGATCGAGGACATGGTCGCGGAATACGACATCCGCCGCCAGTACATGCTCGGCCGCCTCAACGCGATCGCCAACGTCTCCACCGTCGTCCCGCAGGGGGCGTTCTATTTCCTGGTCAACATCGAGAAGACCGGCATCAAATCGGTGAACTTCGCCGAGAAACTGCTCAGCCGGATGCAGGTCGCCACCATCCCCGGGAGCGCTTTCGGCCACGACTACAGCGTCCGCCTCAGTTACGCGACCAGCCTCCCGATCATCAAGGAGGGGCTCGACCGCTTCGAAGAGTTCTGCAGGGCGCACTAACCCTGCCTGTAGCGACGAGCGCGAGCGAGTCGACAGGAGCGTAGAAGCGCACCACAACCCCTATCCCCCCCGGGCTTTAAACGGCGCGCAGGCCACGCTATGCGTTCTGGGCGACAGCCTGCCCTATGCCCACCGCCCGCCTGTTCCACATCGACGCCTTCACCGGCGCACCCTTCGCCGGCAACCCGGCGATGGTCTGCCTGCTGCCCGAGGGACCACCGGCAGACGCGCGTTGGATGGCGGCGCTGGCGGCGGACGTGAACCTCAGCGAGACCGTCTACCTGAGGCCGACGGCCGACGACCCGGACCACGATTTCGAGATCCGCTGGTTCACCCCGAAACGCGAGGTCGACCTCTGCGGCCACGCCACCCTCGCCTCCGCTCACGCGCTCTATACGGCTGGGGTGTCCAGCCCCAGCAACCCGATCCGCCTGCGCAGCAACAGTGGCACCCTGACCGTCACCGCCGAGCCCGGGGGGCACCTGATATGGATGGACTTCCCCAGCACCCCCGCCCTGGCGGTCCGCTCGGAGCAGCGGCGCGCCAGGGCGCTCGGCGCGCTCGGCTTGGGTTCGGCGAACTTCATCGGCGAGACCAGCTCCGGGGACCTGCTCATCGAAGCCGATTCCCCCGCGACGGTCGCCGACCTCGAACCCGACTTCCGCGCCCTCGGCGAGATCCCCGCGACCCGCGGCTTCGCGGTCACGGCGCGGACGCGGGGCGGCAAGGGCGCCCCCGACTTCGTCTCGCGTTTCTTCGCCCCGGCCTGCGGCATCGACGAAGACCCCGTCACCGGCTCCGCCCACTGTGCGCTCGCCCCCTTCTGGGCAGAGCGCATCGGCGAAGACGACCTCCTCGCCCAGCAGGTTTCCGCCCGGGGCGGCACCGTCCGCTGCCGCGTCGTCGACGGGCGCACTCACCTGGGTGGGGAGGCAGTCACCATCTACGAAGCGACGGTCCCCCTGCCGACCGGCCGACAGCCGGTGGACGTCTAGCCGGGGGGCGCGAGACCCGGCGACGCGCCAGCGCTTTCAATGTCCGGCTGTTCGCGCTATGCAGTGCGGGCTAGTTTGCCGCCCCGATGCTCCCCGAACTGCGCACCCCGATCCCCGGACCTGCCTCGCGGGCTCTGGCGGAGCGGCTGCGCGCCCACGAGTCGCACAACGTCACCTACCTCTCCGACGGGTTCCCGGTGTTCTGGGAGAGGGCCGCGGGGACGAACGTGTGGGACGCCGACGGCAACCGCTTCCTCGACCTGACCGGCGCCTTCGCCGTGGCGTCGCTCGGGCATAGCAACCCGGCGCTGGTCGAAGCCCTGGCGGGACAGGCATCGACCCTGCTGCACGGGATGGGCGACGTCCACCCCAGCGAGGCCAAAGTCAGGCTGTGCGAACGCCTCAGCGAACTCACTTTCGAACGCTGGGGCGCGGGGACGGGGAAGACGGTGCTCGGCTGCTCCGGCTTCGAGGCGGTCGAGGCGGCCCTGAAGACCGCCCACCTGGCCAGCGGCAGAACCGGGGTGGTCACCTTCGAGAACAGCTACCACGGCACCGGGTACGGTACGCTGGCGGCCGGGGCGATGCCGCGGTTCCGCACGCCCTTCGCACGCCAGCTGGCTGAGATCGGCGAGGTGCTGCCGTTCGGCAACGCCGGCCTCGACCCCCTGCGCTCGACCCTGTCGCGCGGCGAGACCGGCGCCGTGCTGGTGGAGCCGGTGCTCGGGCGCGGCGGCAAAACGGTGCCGGAACCCGACTTCCTGCCGTCCCTGCGGTCGTTGTGCGACGAGTTCGGCGCGGTCCTGATCGCCGACGAGATCTACACCGGGCTCAACCGCACCGGCAGGCTGTTCGCCTGCGAACACTGGGGGGTCGCCCCCGACATCATCTGCCTCGGCAAGGCACTCACCGGCGGCTTCCCGCTGTCAGCCTGCGTCGGCCGCGCGCCGCTGATGGACGCCTGGCCAGTCTCCGACGGCGAGGCGATCCACACCTCCACGTTCCTCGGCCACCCCGCGGGCTGCGCGATGGCCCTCGCCGCCCTAGAGCAACATGCTGACCCCGAGGTCGCCGCCGGGGTCGCCGCCACCGGCGAGAGGCTGCGCGCCGCTCTCTCCGGCCTCGACGCCCCGGGCGCCGGGGATGTGCGCGGGCTGGGACTGATGCTCGGGCTGGAGCTGTCCGGGGACGTCGATAGCGGCGCCCTGGCCGCCGCCGCGCTCGGCGCCGGCATCATCGTGCTGGCCGACGGCCCCGGCGGCGGCGTGCTGGCGTTCGCCCCGCCCTTCGGGATCTCCGACGAGGAGATCCGCTTCACCGCCGGCTGGCTTCAGGAGTACCTGACGTCCTTGTTCGGCTCCAGTTCGTAGACCATCTCCAGGCGCTCGCGGGTGTTCGGTTTGATCACCTCCTCGACGAATTTCACCTGGTGAGGGTCGTCGCGGTACATCGCCAGCTTGTCGAGCGACTCGACGTCGACCGAATAGAAATACGGGTAGGCGTTGTCGCTCTCGATCCTCTTGCCGGCCCGCACGTGCAAGACCTCGGGGATCCTCAGGAGTTGGGTGCGCGCCTGCCGCGCCATCTCCTCGAGCCTCTCTTGCGTCACGTGGTTCTGCAGCTTGCAGAGGACGACCAGGTGGACCATGTCGCGGAAAGGGGGAGGCCGGCTAGGACTTCCAGTTCAGGGCGCCCTTTTTCAAAGCGTAAAGGTAGGCGACGAGCAGGATGCCGACGAAACCGGACATGCTCCAGAACACCATCGCCCCCTGACCCCTCGCCAGGAAGTCGCCAAAGGTCACCGCCCACGGGTACATGAACACCACCTCGATGTCGAAGATGACAAACAGCATCGCCACCAGGTAAAACTTCACGCTGAAGCGCGGCTGCGAGTCGCCGACCGGCAACATCCCACACTCGTACGGGGAATCTTTGACGGCGTTGCGCCGCGCGCTCTTGCCCAACGCCACGCTCAACAACAAGGTGACGCCAGCGAAACCTGCCGCGATCGCGAGCTGGAGAAGGACGGGGAGGTATTCCTGGATCATGTTCGGCGACTCGGGCGACGGGAAGTTCGACGTTTTGCCGGGGCGTTCAAGGCGAAATCCGACGCCGCCCCCCCGGAAATCACCCCCTAAACAAAACCAGGGCCGCCTCCCGGCGACCCTGGTCGAAGCATTTGGTATCTATCGGTCCGAAAGATCGAAAAAGCAGCTACGACTGCTTGGCCTGCTGGGCGGCAGCGTACGCGCTGGAGGCCTTCTCGATCCCGTCCAAGCCCTTGTAAGTCTTGCCCTTCTTCTCGACGAGACCCCGGGTCACGAGGTTCTGAAGCTTCTCGTAAGCGCGCAGCCGGAGCATCTCCTCGCCACCGCTCACAGCATTCTTCTCCTTGAGGTTCTCGTAGACGCTCTCGAACAAACTGTTGAACTCGTAAGTCTTGCTGTCCTGAAGAACGACGACAAGCTCATCTGTCACGTGATCAGGAATTCTCCGGGAAAACCGGGTTCTGCGTGTTGTAGCCATAGGTGCGCAACTATATCACACACGCGTCACATTACCACGGATTTCGCCTCTAAACAATCGCAAGAGCAGCAATTTTAGACTAAAAATATAATTTCCATAAATACAGTGGTGCATTTCTAACAAATTTGGAGCAATCTGCTTCGAACTTTGGATATTTAATCCGACCGAAATGCTCCCACAGCCCGAATTCCATCTTTGGTGAGTTCAAAGATCTCCGGACTGGCTGGATAGACCGCATCGGCGTAGAGATCGGCCAATACGGGGTAGAAGGTGGCGATACCGCCAGCCAGCTTGGGGAAAACGATGACGGTCGACCGATCCGGCACCGCGACGAGCAGCTCGTCGCCCAAGGTATCTGTGAACAGAGCCCTGAAACCGGGGGCGATGATCGTGCTGGCGGTCAGCGGGTGATCCGACTCCAGCAGCGCATATTCGATCACCTTTTTCGAGTCCCGCCGAAAACGGGGTTTGAGTGTCTTCAGGTGGGCGGCGGCAGCGGCGCGCCCCTTCTCGAAGAACTCCCCCCACCCCCCCGGATAGGCCTTGCGGAAGTCTTCTCGGGCGTAGCGACGGGCGCCGATCCGCCCTGGCCGTGCGGCGCTGAACACCGTCTGGCGCGCGCCCGGAACCAGGACGAACACCTCCGCGCGCAGGTTGCGCGGCTCGATGAGCAACAGGTGCTGGGATATCGGAGCCGGCCCCGCCGAACCCGCTCCCCCCTCCCCTTCACCCCCAGCACAGCACACCGACGCACAGAACACCGACGCACAGAACACGGCGGCTGCCCAGGCGACCGGGCCGCGGCGGGAGAAGGGTGTA
>JANQMB010000136.1 GCA_028280355.1 Verrucomicrobiales bacterium | reverse complement strand
CTTGATTCCGAAACCGAGGGGCCGACGGTTCGTCGGCGTTGTAGACCTCGGGCTGGAAGCTTCGCCTTGATTCCGAAACCGAGGGGCCGACGGTGAACTCGGTGCCCATACCCTACCCCGACCCGCTTCGCCTTGATTCCGAAACCGAGGGGCCGACGGTAGGAAAGCCACCGAGGCAACGGCCTCGTTAAGCTTCGCCTTGATTCCGAAACCGAGGGGCCGACGGTCCGGCGATCACCCAGCCGATGCTGTCGAAAGCTTCGCCTTGATTCCGAAACCGAGGGGCCGACGGTCTCGCTACTTCTCACGCCGGTCTCTGGCCTGCTTCGCCTTGATTCCGAAACCGAGGGGCCGACGGTAGGTCGGCCCCTCGGCTCTCATTATCAGAGGGTTACCAAAGCATGATCTGTTCGGGGAGATCCTCGGGTGGCATCTCTTTTGCTGGACTGCCGTGGATGACCCAGGATCGCTTCCATTGGGCTCGCGTGACATAAAGCGCCCGTACGGAGCCCTCTTCGGGGACATTCGCTTTGACCCGGCGGACGTGAGTCTCCATCCGTGCAGCGGTCACGCAGGGGCGAACGTAGACGCTGAATTGCATCATCTGGTAGCCGTCGTCTTTGAGGAATTCGCGAAACGCCGATGCGCGCTTTCGTTCCGCCTTGGTCTTGACCGGCAGGTCGAAGGCTACCATCAACCAACCCATTTTGAATTTCTTGGTGTCCATGGCTGATACTCCCCCGAGCGGTTTTTGCAGAGGGCGCGCCGGAAGCTGCGCACAACAGCTTCGATGCACGATCGCTTCTCCATCTCACGCCCGCCGTATCGCGTTTCTTCCAACGTGAATCCGGTCATCCACGTCCGGAATTCCTTATCGATGGCCGCCGCGCCGACATCGGCGACTCGATGCTCGCGTACCCACTGAGCGACGCGCCAGTCGACCCACGGGCGGAACGGTTCCATCAGATCGTAGGCGAGGGGCGTGGAGCGTTCGCGGGTGACATGGAAGATCCCGAAGGTGGGGTCGATCCCGACGGCGAAGAGGTCGCGGAGGATGACGGAGAGCAGTACGGCATAGCCGTAGTTGAGCAGGGCGTTTGCGCCATCCATCTCCCGGTCGCGCAGGAACCTCCTTTCGCCGATGGCCTCGCCGAAGACTGGCCAATAGTTCCGAGCGGTCTCGGCTTCGCGGGTCGGATGTTTGCCCGTCGCAACGAGTTCGAGTTTCTCGAGTCCGTGGTGGCCGGGCGCGAGATGTCGTGCGAGGGCGAGTTGGTTGACGCATTTAGCACCGACCGTTTTCTGCCATAGCCGGTCACGGGTTGCCGCCGGCAGCGAGACCTGCGCCCGGGTGAGTACAGTGTCGGTGCACCGGTTGGCCGGCAGCAGGAGGGAGGCTGGTTTGAACCGGTCGCAGAGCACGAACCCGACACCGTGCTTCGCAGCTTCGACGAGTAGGTGCGAGTGGATAGATGCTGAGAACGAGGTGATGACTACCGCTCCGACATCTTCCAGCGGAACAGAGTTTGATGCGCCCCCATCCCGGCAAATCAGTTGCGCGTCCTTGCAGGAAAGCGAGACCCTCGGACTATCGATACTGACGATGTGGTAAGCCATAGCTCCCACATCCCACGCCACAATATGGAGATTATCACATATTTGGCTTTTTCAAAGTGCCGATATAGCTTGTCTCGAGCACGGCCATTTCGTTTTCCAACAATGTCTTTAGGGAAACATTGTCCTTCGCCCAGGGAACCCCCGATTTCGCCGGTGGGATATAGTGTGGGTAGGTCAGCCTCAGCATGACCCCCGTTGCGCTGGCTTTGCAGCTACGCACCCTCCAGGTGCCCTGATAGCGGCCTTTTGGCACCTCGATGAGCATCCCATTGCGCAAGACGCGGACTGCTTTGCCGCCGTTCTCCTCCCGGAGTTTTGCAAGCTGGACGGGGACTTTGTGGAAAGGGATGGCGGTGGGGGTCGGGTCAAGCGCGATGCCGTAGTTGTCCGACAAGATCAATACGGATCGGTTCTTCGCCAGCTTCCCATTGCCACCGTCGGGGCAAAGCCCTAGCAATTTTCCGGCTTTCTCTTTGCGCTTCTTCTTGGAGCGGACGCGTTTTCCTCCGACGATTTTGCTTTCCACCTGACGTAGCTGGACTGTGGTCGAGGGATCGGCTGGATCTCCTTCGACCTTCACGATTCGCCAGGGGTTGAGTTCGGCGCGGGCGCCGGACTGGTCGGCGGGGACGTGTTGTACTACCCGACCCTCGGCGAGGCGTATCGTGAGTTGCTGTTTGACCTCGCGGGGCAAATCCTGGAGATCTGCGCGCCCGTCCTGGTTGGCCTTGAAGATGCCCAGAGCCTGCAGCTTGCGGATGTCCTCGTCGCTCTTGTGGCGTCTGACCAAGGTCTCCCAAATTCCGCCGTGGCGTGGTAGGTAGTGTGTGGCGAGGCCGGCGACTGCGGCGTCGAGGGCGTGGTGGAGGTGGGTGATTTCGCGCAGCTCTCCTTTCTTTTTCCCTTCTGCTTCGGGGCAGGCGGGGACGAGGCAACCGGTGACGTCCCAGGCCTTTCTCACCTCAGCGGTGACCTGTCCGGGGAGAGCGTGGGCGGTTACAGAGGGCTTGCCGGTTTCCGGGTCGACGAACCCCGCCTCCAGTTGCCGCTGGGCGAGGCGGTTGAGGTGCGAGGTCTGGGTAAGCGCACCATCGGTGAAACCGTGTTGTTTCGGTTCGTAGTGGTCGAGCCTCAACAGGGCCTTGCGGGCGCGTTTGCGTTTCTGGTCGTCGGCATGTCCGCGGGTGTCGAGCTTGGCGACGAAGGCGTCGTATTGGTTGAGCGTAGATAGCGATAGGTTCGGCCGGCTGGGGACGGCTTGCCCTTCTTGCTCGGCGATGAACGCCCGCGCCGTGCGGCGCCCTTTCATCTTGTTCACCTCCGGGAAGGTGAGCACCAGGGCGTGCAGGGCGTTGGTCGGGCGGTCGGCATAGGGTACGATGTGCTCGCGATCCATCCCCGGGAGATCCTGTGCGTCGTAGGTTTCACCGGTGAACGGGCAGCGCCAGTTGAGATCTAGCGCCAGCCGGCATTTGCGGATGAGCCCGCCGGTGATCTTGAGATTTGGGGCATTCTTCTCCAGGTGATCGACAGCGGCCTTGAACTGTCTTAGCCGGCCGTTGAGTTCGGCGGCCATCTCCTTGGCGCTCATCCCGGAGAACTCCTGCAGGTCGCGGGCGACCTCGACGACGATCATCCTGATGCGCGCTGGGTCGCCATCGGCATAGTACGCGATGATGTCGTCGGTAAGCCGCCGCAATATCTTCAGCCGGTGGCGGACGAGGTGGTTGTTGGTTAGCTCGTCGATTTTCTTTCCGCGTTCGGCGGCAAGGATCTCCTCGGATCGGTGAAGCGGACCGTCGACTTCGCTCGGGTGGCGGTCGGTGGCGAGGACGAAGTCAAACGTTTCTCGCATCTTCGCCTGCGAATAGGGCGCACGGCCGGAGAGTGCCTTGGGGCCGAAGCGTCTGCGCCAGAGGTGGGCGGGCGTGAGGTAGGCGGGGCGCTTCTTCCTCTGGTCGGCCGACCAGAGCTTGTCAAAGACCGCATCGACCTGGGTCGGGTCTGCCCCGTCCCCATCCAGTTGATCGCGGAACCACTGCAGGGTGACCGGCCGCCCCTTCTTCCATCGGCCCTCGGCGCGCCGGCGCAGTTTTGCCGGCAGCTCTCTCCAGATCGGCTTGAGGTCGCGGGCGGAGTGGCCGTAGGCGCGTGCAGGGTCGAGCACCAGGGCGTCTTTGCTGTCTGGGTGGATCTCGAACGAGGCGGCGATGTTCGTGTCCTCACAGCCGGTGAGGTCGCGGACGAGTTTCTGCAGCGCCCGCGAGTCGAGCTTGCCTTCCTTCTCCATTTCAGCATGTACCGCCTGCCGGTGCTCTGCCGACAGAGGGAGCCCGTCGGCGCGGATATTGGCCAGCAGCATCGCCCAGCGATAGCGTAGGAACTCGATGCAGGCCTTGTTCGGCACCTTGTCACCGGTGAACGGGCAGTGGGCGATGATGCGGTTGTCGAAGCGCGGGATCAGTTGGCCGAAAAGCAGCCCGCCGAGATAGCGGCGTGGGAGATGGAGGCCAGGTATTTCGATCGTCGCCCAAGCTCGCTTTTCGCCCTTGCCTTCCGGCGCGACCAGGGAGTCGATGAACGCCTTATCGACGCCGGGCAGCTTCCCCCGGTGCAGCTCGAGGAGCTGGCGGACTTCGGCGACGACCACCTCGCGCGGGAAAGCCGCGTTGAGCGTTTTGTAGGCGAGGGCATGGGTGGAGCTGCGCTTTCCCAACGGGTCAATGCCCAAGGTTGCGCAAACCGTCTCTGCCATCGTTTCGGTGCCATGTTCGGTCATGAGGACGCGGGCGTTGGCTTCCTTCTCGGTGTCCTCAGCGTCTTCTTCGACACCCTTGCTCCAGCGCCGGTTACCGTCGTAGCCGCGGTTGTGCGCATACCAGCGGAGGACGTGCCAGAGGTTCTCCCAGGAAAGTGGTTCCGACGTGGTCAGAGCGACGGCGGCGAGTTTCCACGGCGCGGAATGTCCCCGCGCATCGAGCTGTTCCGCATCGAGGACGTCAAGGTGGAGGAGCAGACGTTTCAGGCGTGCGATGCGCTGCCGTGTGGCGCGAATGTGGCGGCGCGTGCGGCGGAAGTTGCGTCGTTGCGAGGCGAGGCAGTCGTCGGCCGGGAAGATAACTGAACCACAGCCGAGGATCTCGGGTTCCGCTGGTGCGGGTTCTGGTAGGTCGAGAACCGCCCAGCCGATGGAGGAGTGGCCGATGTCGAATGCCAGCCCCAGTCCTCCCTTCCCCATTGACATCGATTCTAATTTGAAGTTACCGTTCTGCCGGAATCAAGACAAAGTTCGATAACGCAGACCGCGTTTCTAGCTGTCAGGCAGCCAACACCGGTTTCAAAAAGCGTTTTCTTCCACGAGCCGCCGTTGATGGCGGCTCGTTTTTTGGTTCTTGCGCGTTTTCTATTGCAGTCAATCGTGCTTATGCGAATATAGATTGATGCGCACATCATTGGATATCCCTGATGCCTTGTTTCGGCGGGCGAAGCGGGTGGCGTTGGAACGTCAGACGACGCTCAAAGATCTGGTGGCAAGAGGTTTGGAAAAGGAGCTTGGGCTTCGATCGGATCCGGTGACCAGACAGCTCGTGAAGCCGGTCGTCCAACTCGGAGACGATAGCCCGTTGCGACACAGTGCGTTAGTCGACGATGGGGAGGACGCGATCCGCGAGGCGGAGGAGCTCGATGCAGTGTATCGCCGACGTTAACGTCCTGCTGCCACTGTTGTGCGGGGGGCATGTCGCCGAGCGCAGCGCCTACCGGTGGTTTGAGGAGAGGGAGGTCGGATCGATCGGGTGGTGTCTGCCGATCCGCTTGGCGATTCTGCGTCATCTCTCCAACTCACACATCATGGGCAGCGCAACGCTCGAGCCGGAGCGGGCGCTGGACGCTTGGGGCAGGCTCGCCGGCGACCAGCGGTTCTTCGAGGACGAGGGGGTCCCGGGGGGGGTGGAGGGTCTGCTGCGGCAGAACGTCGCCGGCAGGCGACCGTCGCCGAAGCTTTGGACGGACGCCTGGCTGGCGGCCTTGGCGGAGGCGTCGGGGATGGAGATGGTGACCTTCGACCGCGGCTTCGACAGGTTCGCACTGACGGCGCTAGACGTCCTAGAGGTCTAGCGCCGAGAGATTTGAAACAATGGCTATGCCCCACCGGCCGCCCGCCTCCCCGCGAACAGCTTGCCGCCGAACAGCACGCCGAAGTAGGTGGCGGCGGCGACGAGGATGATGCTCGGGCCGGCGGCGGTGTTGAGGCGCAGGCTGAGCTCGAGCCCGCCGGCCACGAACAGCGCGCACAGCGCCACCGCCCACAGCATCATGCCTGGCAGGCCGCGCGCCAGGCGCGAGCCGAGCGCTGCCGGCAGGGTCAGCAGGGCGATGACCATGATGATGCCGACCACCCGCACCAGCAGCACGACGGTCACTGCGGCCATGCAGAGCAGCAGCAGGTAGTACAGCGGGACGTTGACGCCGCGGGCGCGGGCGAAGTCCTCGTCGAAACAGACGGCGACGAACTGCTTGTGGAAGGAGAGCGAGAGCGCGAGCACGACGGCGCCGAGGCCCGCGACGGCCCACAGGTCGGTGCGGCCGACGAAGTTGATGTCTCCGAACAGCCAGCTCTCGATGCTCACCCCGCCGCGCTGCACCATCTTGATGAACAGGACGCCCAGCGCCATCCCGGCCGCCCAGGTGGCGCCGATCACCGTGTCCTCCCGCTCGCTGCGCGACAGCACCACGGCCCCGATCAGCAGCGCCGAGGCGAGCGCCGTCGCCAGCGCCCCGTAGAGGGGGTCGAGCCAGCCCCAGCCGAGCTCGTGCTGCGCGTAGAGCGCGAAGCCGATGCCGCCGAGGGCGCAGTGGGCGATCGCGCCGGCGATGTAGGTGATGCGCTTGGTCACCACGTAGGTGCCGACGACGCCGAAGGAGACGCTGGCCAGCAGGCCGGCGAGCAACGCGTTGCGCAGGAAGCCGTTGAGCGGCTCGCGCAATGTCTCCAATAGTTCGCTAGTCATGGCCGCCGCCCGGGCCGTGGTGGTGGACGTGCTCGCCGGGCGGGCAGTCGTGGTCGTGCTGCACGGCGACGATGTCGCCGCCGAAGATCTCGCGCAGGGTCTTGCCGTCGATGCTGGCGGTGGGGTGCATGTGGACGTCGCGGTTGACGCACAGCACGTGTTCGAGCCAGCCGGACACGAACCCGAGGTCGTGGGAGACCAGGACGACCGAAATCTCCCCCGCCAGCTCGCGCAGGGTCGCCTCGAACTGCTGTCCGGCGGTCTGGTCGACGTTGGCGGTGGGCTCGTCGAGCAGCAGCAGGTCGGGTTCGCAGGCCAGCGCCCGGGCGATGAGCACCCGCTGGCGCTGGCCGCCGGACAGGTCGGAGAAGCGCCGGCCGCCGAGCCCGGAGAGGTCGACGCGGTCGAGCGCGCGCCCGGCCGCGTCGCGGTCGGCGCCCCGGAAGCGGCCGGGCCGAGCCCGGCGGCCGAGGCGGCCCATGAGTACGACGTCGAGGACGGTGATCGGGAACTGGGCGTCGAAGTTGAGGTACTGCGGCATGTAGCCGACCCGCCCGCAGACCTCCGCCGGGTCGTCGCCGAACAGGCGGACGGTGCCGGAGTCCGGCCGCAGCAGCCCGAGCGCCAGTTTGATCAGGGTCGATTTCCCCCCGCCGTTCGGGCCGACGACGCAGATCGACTCGCCTTCGTCGAGCGTGAAGCTCGCGCCCTCCAGCACCGGCCTCCCCCCCCCGTAGGCGAAGCAGACGTCGTTGAACTCGAGGGCGGGCATCTCCGGTCTGGGCGGGTCAGCGTCCGGACCCCCCCGGGGCGCCGCCGAGGCCGGCGGTGATGGCGTCTGCGATCGCCCGCAGGTTGGCAAGGACATCGGGGGCCAGGGGGTCGAGGGACACGACCCCGGCGCCGAGCTGGCCGGCGACGACCTCGGCGCTGCGCGAGTCGAACTGCGGCTGCACGAAGAGGACTTTGACGTCCTTCTCCTTGGCGTCGGCGATGAAGGCGGCCAGCTCCTTCGGCGTCGGGCTGTTGCCGCCGACCTCGATGGCCGCCTGCTCGATCCCGTAGGTGTGGCCGAAATATCCGAAGGCGGGGTGGAACACGAAGAAGGTCTCGCCGATGAACGGTTTCGTCTTCTCGGCGAGTTCGGCGTGCAGGGTGTCGAGCTCGGCGGAGAAGGTGGAGAGGTTCTCCTCGAAGTCGGACCGGTGCGCCGGCGCAGCGGCGCTGAGGGCGTCGGCGATGTGCCGCGCCTGGATCTTGATCAGGTTCGGCGCCAGCCAGATATGCGGGTCGTCCTCGTGGTGGTGCTCTTCGCCGTGGTCGTGGTGTCCCTCCTCGTGGTCATGGTCGTCGCCACCGTGCTCCGGTTCGTCCCCGGCGTCAGGTTCGGGGTGGTCCCCGGCTTCCCCGTGATGGGGGTGTTCGCACTCCAGGGCGATCTTCTCGATCCCGGACGAGGTGTCGACCAGTGTGATGGTGCGGTTCGCCTCGGCGATCTTGGCGGCCAGCGGCGCCTCGAAGGGCATGCCGACCGTGAAGAAGATCTGCGCCCGCGACAGGGCCTTCATCTGGGCGGGCGCCGGGGAGAAGGTGTGGGGGTCTTGGCCGTCGCCGACCAGGACGTCGACGACGACATGTTCACCCCCGACGCGGCGCACGAAATCGGCCTGGGGCGGCACGCTCACCATCACCCGCAGCTTCCCCCCCGGGTCGGGGTCGGTGCGGGTAGAACGACTATCGCCACAGGCGCTCAACAAGGCGGCGACGGACAGGGCGGACAACACTTTGGGGAACCGCTGAATCATGGGGACAGTTACCCCGATCCACAAACAAACGCAATTCGATCGCATCAAGACTCCCGTTGATTCTGGGGGGTGGGACGTTAAGATAGCGACCCGGGTTCGAACCCTCCCCAAGCCATGAAAATCCCAAGCTTCACCGCAGTCCTCGTCCTCGCACCCTTCCTTTCGGCCGGCGCCCAGGAGGGCAAGCCGGAGGCCAGCGACGAACACAAAGACCCGAAGACGGTCAGCTACCTGATCGGGGCCGACATCGGGGCGAATATGAAACGCAGCGAGATCGACCTCGACGTCGAGCGCTTCGTGGCCGGTCTGAAGACGGCGCTGGCGGGGGGGGAGCTGGAGTTCTCCGACGAGGACAAGGCGCGCATCCTGCGCGCCTTCAGCCAGGATCGCCAGGCGGCGGCGCGCAAGAAGCAGCAGCTGGCCGCCTTCGGCCTGAAGACGGTCGAGGAGTGGGACGCCCTGGCGGCGGGGAACAAGGCCGCCGGCGAGGCCTTCCTGGCCGAGAACGCGAAGAAGGAGGGGGTGAAGACGACGGCCAGCGGGCTGCAGTATAAAGTGATCACCGAGGGCACCGGCAAGGTCCCCACTTCGACCGACCGGGTGAAGGCGAAGTACCGTGGCACCCTGATCGACGGGACGATGTTCGACGAGTCGAAGGGCGACCAGCCGACCCAGTTCAGCGTGCGCGGCGTGATCAAGGGCTGGACGGAGGCGCTGCAGCTGATGCCGGTCGGGTCGAAGTGGCAGCTGTTCATCCCCTCGGATCTCGCATACGGCGAGGGCGGGCGCCGCCCCCCGATCGGCCCGAACTCGACCCTGCTGTTCGAGATCGAACTGGTCGAGATCGTCAAGCCGATCTCCGCGACCACCCCGCCGGTGCGCGCCCCGGCGCCGAAGACCGGCGCCAGGATCGACCCGAAGACGGGCAAGCCACGCAAGCCGATCACCGCGACCACCCCGCCGGTGGCGGTCGAGTTCCCGAAGGAGAAGGGTGGCAAGATCAAGGTGACGCCGGTCGACCCGAAGACCGGCGAGCCGATCGGCGAGACCAAGCTCATCGAGCCGAAGGAGGCGCCCGACGAAGGGGCGGCGGAGAAGAAGAAGTAGGGGCGCCCGCCGCAGGGCGCGAGTTCTGATCCGAACGGTGTAGCGGATGTCCGACCCACCGGAGGCAGTCGGCGTCATCGGGCTCGGGATCATCGGGTCGCGGGTGGCGAAGACGCTGCGCGACAAGGGCTGGCCGGTGTATGTCTGGAACCGGACGCCGAGGACCGAGCCGAACGCGCTGGGCTCGCCCGCCGAGGTGGCCGGGGCGGCGGCGGTGCTGCAGGTCTTCGTGCGCGACGGCGACGCGCTGCTGGACGTGGTCGAGAAGATGGCCCCCGCGCTGGGCGCCGGGCACGTCGTCTGCAACCACGCTACCGTCTCCCCGGAGGCGACCCGCCAGGCGGCGGCCCTGGTCGCAGCAGCGGGGGCCGCCTTCCTCGACTGCCCCTTCACCGGCAGCCGCGACGCGGCGGCGGGCGGGGCGCTCAACTATTACGCCGGCGGCGATGAGGGGGTGTTAGAGAAGGTGCGGCCGCTGCTGGAGGCCAGCTCGGCCTCGGTGGTCCACGTCGGCGAGGTCGGTGCGGCCACCGTCTTGAAGATCGCCACCAACAT
>JANQMB010000104.1 GCA_028280355.1 Verrucomicrobiales bacterium | reverse complement strand
GGTTTGCCACCGCCGACGACGACAAGGCCGAGCGCGCCAACAGCCGCGCCGGGGCAGGTGCCCCCGCCCCCGGGGGGAGATCCGCCGGCCCGTTCTCCGCCAGCTTCGACTTCCTCGCCGGGTCCGCCCCGGTCATCTACAACCTCGTGCCCGACAAGAACGGCGTGGTCAGCCTCGACACCGCCGACATCGGCGACCGGCAGTACCTGCAGGTACTCGCGGTCGACCCGCAGAACACCGCCTTCCGGCAGCTCTCCCTCCCCGAACGCAACACGGGCGTCCGCGACCTGCGCCTGGCCACCGGCCTCGCCCCAGACGGGCACTTCTCGGAGCAGAAACAGGCGACCGTGCTGGCGGAGGGGGACGCTCTCGAGATCGCCGACGTGCGCAGCGCCAAGGTCGAGACCTACGAGAACATCTCCAAGGTCTATAACTACTTCACCGCCCTGCACCCGAACGCCACCCTCGCGGAGTTCCGCTTCCTCGTCGAGTGGCCCGAGCTGAGCCCCGAAGAGAAGCTCGCCAAATACTCGAAATACGCCTGCCACGAGCTGCACTTCTTCCTCAGCCGCAGGGACCCCGAGTTCTTCGAGGCGGTCGTGCTCCCCTACCTCGCCAACAAGCGGGCCAAGACCTTCATGGACCGCTACCTGCTCGGCGACGAGCTCGGCGAATACCTCGAGCCCTGGCGGTACGGGCGGCTCAACGCCGTCGAGCGGATCCTGCTCGCCGGGCGGGTCGGGGGCTCGGAGCCGGCGAACGCAGCCCGTCACCTGGGCGACATCCTCGACCTGATCCCGCGGGACATCACGCGCGAGAACGTCGTGTTCGACACCGCGGTCAAGGGCCTCTCGCTGGCCGCCGACGTGGCGGGCGCCGCGGAGGCGGTCGAAGAGATCCGCGATGCGATCAGACCCCAGGCCGCCGCCGGGCGCGCCCTGCGCCGGCTCGGCGGGGGGGCAGCAAACGGTTTCTCCGGCAAGCCGGCCGCGGACGCCCCCACCGAGACGGCCGTGGAGGAGAACCTCAAGAAGCGCGCGCTGAGCAACGAGCTGAAGTCGAAGTACAAGGAGAGCCTGAGGGACGCCAGACAGCTCGAGGCACTCGAGGACGATGCGCTCCTGCTCGAGGTGGACGGCGAGATGGAGGCCGAGGCGAGGGGGCGCTATGCGTATTTCGGCCGGCGCAAGGCGATGAAAGACCGTACGGCCCAGGCGCGCCTGTTCCGGCAGCTGGAGAAGACCAAGGAGTACGCGGAGAACAACTACTACCAGCTCCCGGTCGCCGCCCAGAACGCGGACCTGGTCACCGCCAACCCGTTCTGGGTCGACTTCGCGGAACATGTCGCGAAGGGGGACGGGCGCCCCTTCCTCAGCCCGGAGTTCGGGCACGCGGCGCGCAACTTCACCGAGGCGGCGCTCGCCCTCGCCGTGCTCGACCTCCCCTTCGAGGCCGAGGTCCCGGAGACGGTCGCCGGCGCCGAGAAAGATAAGAACTCGCTCGCCGTGACCATCACCGCCGCCGGCCCGACCGTGATCTTCCACCGCGAGATCAAGGCCGCGCCGATCTCCGACGAACGCTCCCCCCTGCTAGTCGCCCAGAACCACTTCCGGCACGGCGACCGCCACCGCGCGGAGGGCGGCGAGCGCTTCGACAAGTTCGTCGCCGGCGAGTTCCTGTCGGGGGTCGTCTACGGCTCGCAGATCGCCATCACCAACCCGACCTCGACCCGGCAGAAGATCGCCCTGCTCGCCCAGATCCCCGCCGGCGCGATGCCCTGCGCCGGCTCGCGCTACACCCGCGGCCGGCACCTCTCGATCGACCCCTACGCGACCCAGACGGTCGAATACCACTTCTACTTCCCCGCCGCCTCCGGCGAGGAGCCCTTCGGGGGCTTCCCGGCCCACGCCGCGAAGAACGAGGAGATCGTCGCCTGGGCCGACCCGGCGGAGTTCGACGTGGTCGACGAGGCCACCGAGGTCGATACCGGCAGCTGGGCATACATCAGCCAGCATGCCGACCCGAAACGGGTGCTCGAGTTCCTCGGGCAAAACAACCCGCGCGGGGTCGACCTCGGGCGCATCGCCTGGCGCATGCGGGACGCCGGGTTCTTCAAACAGGTCATCGCCCTGCTGGAGGAGCGCCATGTCTACCACGACCTGCTCTACAGCTACAGCCTACACCACAACCTGCCCCCCCCGGCGCGGCAGTTCATCGCCCACCGCGACGGCTTTGTGAACGCCTGTGGCGACCACCTGCGGTCGCCCCTGCTCGACATCGACCTGGTCGAACGCCACCGCTACGAGCACCTCGAATACGCGCCGCTGGTCAACGCCCGCGCCCACCCGCTCGGCAAGGGGCGCAAGATCCTCAACGCGGTCTTCCGGGACCAGTACCAGCGCTTCTTGAAGATCCTCAGCTACAAGGCGGAGCTCTCCGACGAAGACCGCCTCGCGGTCACCTATTACCTGTTCCTGCAGGACCGCGTCGGCGAAGCCCTCGCCTGGTTCTCTGGCATCGACGCCTCGGCCGTGGCGGAGAAGCTGCAGCTGGAATACATGCGCTGCTACGCGGCCTTCTACGAGGGTGAGGCCGGCGCGGCCAAACGCATCGCGACCCGCTATGCCGACCACCCCGTCGCCCGCTGGCGCGACCGCTTCCAGAACGTGATCGCCCAGGCCGACGAGATCACGGGCGCCGGCGCGGTCGCCAGGCCGGAACCTGGGGAACCCGCCGAGGACGGGCGCGAGCGCGAACACGAGACCCTCGCCGCCGGGCAGCCCGCCGTCGATCTCAAGGTCGAGGGCGGCGAGGTCGCGGTGAGCTACCGGAACGTCACCAAGCTGCAGGTGAACTACTACAAGATGGACCTCGAGTTCCTGTTCAGCACCAAGCCGTTCCTCTCCGGCGAGGCGGACCGCTTCAGCATCATCATGCCCAACCATACCGCGGAGGTGCGGCTTCCGAAGGGCAAGGACGCGCACCGGTTCCCGCTGCCCAAGCAGTTCGCCGACCAGAACGTGATGGTCGAGATCCTCGCCAGTGGCCGGCGCGCCGCGCAGCCCTACTTCGCCAACAACCTCGACGTCACGCTGGTGGAGAACTACGGCCAGGTCGAGGTCCGCGAGAGCGGCTCTGGCAAACCGGTGCCGCGCGCCTACGTCAAAGTCTACGCCCGCCCGGGGGACGGCGGGCCGCCGGTGTTCTTCAAGGACGGATACACCGACCTGCGCGGGAAGTTCGACTACACCAGCCTGAGCACCAGCGCCCTCGACGGCGCCGACCGCTTTGCCATCCTGATCATGAGCGACACCAACGGCGCCCTGGTCAAGGAGGCGGCGCCTCCGGTGCAGTAGGCCCCAGGCGGGGGCGGTGGGTCGCCGGATCTCGGACATTGGGGTAGCCTCAGGCCGCGATGGCCGCGAGGCTGCCCCCATGCCCGACCCCCACCCGCTGTGTCTCGCCTTGTTCGCCCTCGCGGCCGCGACCCCGGCACCTGCCGAGCCCGCGCCGTCCCTGCAGAACCAGCGGTGGCCGTTGCGACACGCCGACGGACTCCTCCATCGCGAAGACCTGCAGGAGATCGTCGCCGCGCAGTGCGCCCGCGATGCCGCGGCGCTCGAGGGGTTCTTCGATCACCGCGACCCGCTGGTGCGGGCAAGGGCGGCCTTCGCCGCCGGCTCGGTGCAAGACGCGGCCAGTATTCCCAAATTGCTCGAACTGCTGCGGGATCCGGACCGGAGGGTCCGGCTGGACGCCGCCTTCGCGCTGCGACAGACGGCGGGGGCCCCAGCGGAACCGCTGCTCAAGCGGCTCGCGGAGGAAAGGGACGGGGACGTCCGGGCGATGCTCCTCGCGGCGCTCGGGCTCCAGGGCGACCGCGATAGCTACGAGAGGGCCATCGGCACCCCGTTCCCCGGAGGGGAGATCGCCTCCATCCTCTGTGCGATCTACTACCTCCAGCGCGACATCGTCAGCCCCGGGGGGATCGAGAGGATGCTCGCCTTCCTCCCCAGCGACGACCCGGCGATCCGCGAACACGCGGCCTACTTCTTCTACACCCTCACCCGCCGCAAAACCGCCGTGCCCGGGCTCGCGGAGAAGCTTGCCAAACGCGTCCGGGGATACCGGTACGACGAGCCCGCGGCCCCCTACCTCCTCCGCTATATCGCCGCGCAACGCCGTGAGGGGGATCTCGAACTGCTGCTGCGCTGGTACCGAAACGGCGACGGCGCACGGGCGCGCAGCGTGGCGGTCGAGGGGCTCAAATATTTCACCTCACAGGCGAGGGTCCGCGAGACCCTCATCGAGGCCACCGGCGCCACCCATTTTCACGTCGCCGACACCGCGGCGGAGATCCTCTCGACCTGCGGGGACCTCGCCCCCCGCGATCTGGAGGCGATCAAGGCGGCGCTGGCCGGCGGCCGGGTCCGGTCCGCCTGCCGCCCCCACCTCTGGGCGATGCTGTGGAGGCGGGGCGAGCAGGAGTTCGTCGAGAAGGCGATCGCGTCGATCCCGGACCGTGACCAGGTCGCGCTCATCGCGGCGATCTCCTGCGCCCCGGACATCGCCCTGGCGAAGATCTCCGCCGATCTCGATGCGCTCCTCGCCAGCACCGAACCGCAGGTCAACATCATGACCGGGACCTATCTCGCCGGACGCCTCTCCCACAGCGCCGCGGAAGCGGACTTCGCCATCTTCGAACGTTTCCTCGATACGGTACCCGACAAGAGGACGCGCTGCGAAGCCCTGTTCGAGCTGGCGCACAGCATCGCCGACCACCTGCGCACGGAGGCCGCCGCCGCCCGCTTCCGCCGCTACCACGACAAGTTCCTCGAGGCCGCCGACCTGGCGTCGGCGGCGTCCTGCCTCGTGCTCATGGGCGCCACCCGCCAACCCTCCGCCCTGCCGACGATCCGCGCCGCGGCCGCCAGCCCCGAGGCGATCCTCAGGGAGGGCGCGCGCGGGGCACTCTCCCTGCACCGGGATGGCCCCTCCAAGCAGATCAACCACTACGATCTCGATTTCGCCCCCGTCCTCGAACTCGACTGGGACTTGCTCCGGAGATACGGCAGGCACCCGAAACTCGTGATGACGACGAAGCTCGGCGAACTGGTGATCGAACTCGACGCCGAACAGGCCCCGATGGCCACCCAGAACCTGATCGTCCACACCGAGGCCGGCCGGTTCGACGGCCTGTACCTCTACCGGGTCGTCCCCAACCACGTGATCCAGGCCGGACCGCAGGGCAACTTCGGATACCGGATCCTCTCCGAGTTCACCCGGGTCCCGAAGGTCGAACACAGCTTCGGGATGGGTGACTACGGCAAAGACACCGCCAGCCAACACATCGCCATCACCCACCTCATGCGCCCCCACAACGAGGGGAAGTACACCAACCTCGGCCTGGTGGTCGCCGGCCGGGACATCGTGAAAGACGTCGACAAGTTCGACCTCATCACGAAAACGCGGGCCCTCCCGGACCGCTCTGCCGACACCCCGTAGACGGGTGCCCAAGATACCGCCCTAACGCTGGCACCCCGGGCAGTAGAACGTCGACCGCCCGACCTGCACAAACCGCCGGACCACCCCACCGCACCTCTTGCAGGGCTCGCCCTCCCTCCCGTACACCAGCAAGCTCTGCTTGAAATACCCCGGCTCGCCGTCCTCCCGCAAAAAATCGCGCAGGGTGGTCCCGCCCATCTCGATCGACCGTCCCAGCACCTCCTTGACCGCGGCGACCAGCGTCTCCAGGCGCGAGCCCGCGACCCTCCCAGCCGCCCGGCGCGGGTGGATACCCGCGAGGAACAACGCCTCGCAGGCGTAGATGTTCCCCACCCCGACCACCACCCGGGAATCCATCAGCAGTTGCTTGATCCCGCCCCGCCTCCCCGCCGCCACCCCGGCCAGGTATCCGGCGTGGAACCCGTCTCCCAGCGGCTCCGGGCCGAGGTCGCGGATCAAGCGGTGCGCCAGGGGGTCGCCGGCACAGAACAGCACGCAGCCGAACCGGCGCGGGTCGTGGAAACGGATCGCCCTGCCCGAATCCAGGGACAGCGCCAGATGGTCGTGCTTGCGCCAGCCCGCCCCCGCGGCCACCACCCGCAAGCTGCCCGACATCCCGAGGTGGAGGATCACCGCCCCGGGCGCAACGTCGAACAGCAGATATTTCCCACGTCGCGAGGCATCCGCGACCACCCTCCCAGCGAGGGCGTCGATCTGCTTCGGCACCGGCCAGCGCAGCCGCCTCTGGCGCACCTCGACCCCGGTGATCCTCCTCCCGACCAGGTGCGGCACGACGCCGCGTAGGGTCGTCTCGACTTCAGGCAGTTCTGGCATCTGACCCGCTGGCGCGCCCCCTACTTCGTGCCACCTTTCTTACCCTTCTGCCTATCCGCCTTCCACTTCTCATACAGCGGGCGCACCTTGTCGTACTCCGGGTTCACACAGCGCTCCCCCCAGCGTATCATCGCCGCCAACAGCCCGACCTCCGACTCGGGCTCCTGCCCCCTATCGCCAGTCTCGGCGATCCAGGCGACGAGCAGCCCCCGGTGCCTGTCGAGCTCGGCGGCGAACGCCGGATCGCCAGCCAGGTTGTTGATCTCGTGCGGGTCGTTGGCCAAGTCGTAGAGCTCCTCGCCAGGCCGCTCGTCGCCAAAGAAGATCTGCTGCGTCTCGTCCATCTCCCCGGCCGCCATCATCCGCCGGAACTCCTTCGATACCGGCCACGGGTCCTTGTAGCTCGGGTTCATGAACGGGCGGTCGGTGAGATAGTTCCGCAGGTACTTGAACCGCGGGGTCACCACCGCCCGGATGCGCTCGCAGGTGTAATCGCAACGGTCGCGCGCGGCGACCAGGTACTCCCGCGGCGCATACCCATCCGCCAGGAAGTCGCGCCCCTCCACCGCCCCGGGGATCGCGATGCCGGCGACCGCCAGGGTGGCCGCCGAGATGTCGATGCCGCTCACCAGGTCGTCGCGCACCGCCCCCTTCGCGATCCCGGGACCGGCGACGATGCAGGGCATCTGGATCCCCCCCTCGTAGAGGAACTGCTTGTGGCGGTGCAGCTTGTAGCCGTGGTCCGAGAACAGGAAAACCACCGTGTTCTCCAACAGCCCGTCGCGCTTCAGGGCGGCGACGATCTCGCCGACGGCGCGGTCGGTCTCCAGCAGGCAGTCGTAGTGGTGCGCGATTTCCTGGCGCACCGGCCGGATATCCGGGTAATAGGGCGGCACCTCGACGGCGGCGGGGTCGATCACCTTCGGAGCCGCCCTACCAAGCTTCCCGCCCGCCAGCTGGATCTGGCCAAAGAAAGGCTGCCCCTCCGGGCACCCGCTCCACTCGCTGCCGCCCTCCGCCCCTTTGAAGTTCCACCTCCTCTCCCTGTGGTCATAGAACTCCCCGGGGTCCCAGTCGAAGTTGAAGTCGTCTTTGCCGCCGCCCTCGTTGAAAGTGTAGTAACCCGCCTCCCTGAACAGCACCGGCAGGGGCGTCACCCCATCCGGCAACGGGTTCAGGTCACGCCCGGCCGGCGTCTCAACGCCGCGGGCGCTGCGGTGGTGATGGGCGCCGATGCTGGTCTGCATCAGGCCGGTGATGACCGCGGAGCGGGTGGCCGAGCAGACACCGGCGGGCGTATAGAACCGTTCGAGGCGCAGCCCCCCCCGGGCCAGCGCGTCGATGTTGGGAGTCTCGATCAAGGTCTCGCCGTAACACCCGAACCAGCCGCTGACGTCCTCGAGGTAGATCCACAGCACGTTCTTCTTCGACGCCGCCCCGGCAGCGGCCGCCCAGAGCGCGACGGCGGCGAACAGAGCCGCACCCAGTCCAGGTCTCGTCGAGGTTCTCACGGCGTCCCTTTTAACCGTTGCCCCACCCCCGGACAAGCCGCATCCTCAGCGGCGATGGGCAGCAGCAAACCAGATCCCATACGGCGAGAACAGGAGCAGGCCTGGATAGGCGATGCCGTGCTGGGGCTGTTCGCGCGCCAGTGGATCCTGCAGCGCGAGGGCCACATGGACGCCGAGATGTTCGCCCGGATGACGTCGAACCATTTCCTCAGCGCCGCAGGCAACCCGACCGCCGTGGAAGCCGCCATCGGCAGGGTCTACCAGGGGGGCGGCCTCGAGGACGCGTTCGCCCATATCGAGGCCGAGCTGATCCCGGTGTTCCTGCGGCAAGAGAAGAAGCGCGTCCGCCAGGCCGGCGGCAGGCGCTAGGCACGCCCCGCCCCAGCCCCCCTCAGAGACCTTGCGGGTGCCGCATCAGGTACCCCCGGGTCGGGCGCCCTTTCGTGGTCCAGGTCGGCCCGCGCCCGTCGCCGCGGTATCCGGTGTCGAGGCGCAACCCGCCGACGGTGAGGAAGGTGTGCCCGTCCTTCGCGTAGACGGTGATCCAATCGCCCGCGCCACGGCTCCCGTAGCGCTTGAAGCCGGACGACGGCATCGGCGAACCGAGCAGGCCGGCATGGATCAACGCGTAGGACACGGTGCCCGAACAGTCGTACCCCGTGTCCTCAACCCGCGCGTGCCCACCGCCGTATTTGTATGGCCTACCCTGGATCCGGTTGCCCGCCGCCACCAGGCGATGCACCGCGGGGGGCGCGTGGCGCGGGGCGACCGCACGGCCGCCGCGCAGGATCACCGACTCGCCGTAGTCCATCTGATATCGATAGGGGGCCTTCGCCCGCCCCGGCAGGGCGGGGGCCGAACACCCGACCACCACGGCGGCGAGAGCCCCACAGAGAGACGCGGCTGCTAGACGCTTGATATCCATCGGGTTGCAAATATACACCCGATTCTAGAAAATACGAGCCCCCCTTCGCCAATGGGGGTAACCCACCCTACCCCCGCTCCTTCTCGTACGCCTCCAGCCAGTCCCTGCGCGCCTGCAGGTTCTCCTCCAACTCCGCGATCTGGCCGCGCAGGCGGTTGAGCTCGGCGTAGTTCTCGAAGATCGAGAAGAAATCCTCGCGCAGGTCCTTGGCCATGTCGTCGATGGCGCGCTGCATGGAGTGCGCCTCCGAGCGGCTGATCTTCGTCCCCCCCCCGCTGTCGCCGGCCAAGGTGAACAGCGACTCCAGCTGGGCCCTGCGCATCGAGATCTGCGACTCGTTGCCGGCGATCTCCTGCTTGTAGAACTCGCGCCCCTCCTCGGAGAGCGTCGGCGACTTGACCCGCTCGGCGAGGTCCTTGTTCTCCCTCTCCAGGCGCTCGATGCTCCTGTTGAGCCCCTCCGCGATCTCCTTGCGCTGGGCCTCGGTGTGCCGGACCTGCTTGTTGTTCAGGCGCCAGTCGCCACTGATCCGGCGCTCCGTCCAGCTCCAGCCCCACGACGAATGGGTGTCGGTCTCGTACTTGTCGAGCTCCTCATACTCCGTGAACGACTTGGCCAGGCCGATGATCTGGCCGACCCGTTTCTCGATGCGCTCGTCGAAGACCTCCACGTCCCCCTCCAAGGTCTCCCTGGGGATGGCGCCGCCGCCCTTCCGCAGCTGCTCCTTGAGCTCGTCGCGCTTGCGCACGTAATACTCGATCGTCCGCCGCAGCCCCTGGATCGCCTTCTCCTTCGTCGTCGCCACCCTCACCTGGGAGTCCTTCGAGTCGGCGACTTCCTTCAACCTCGTCACGATCTTGTCGATCCCCTTCTCCACGCGGGCGTCCAGGTCGATGATCGACTGCGCGACCTCCTTCATCCGCTCGCGGCGATCCGCGATATGGGCTTCGAGGTTGACCACCGAACGCTTGCGCGCCTCGATGTCGATCTCGGGTTCCCCCCCGCCGGCGGGCTCGGCCTGCGGGAACGCAGGGCTCGCTGAGGCGAGAAGCAGGGCGACGGCGGATAGGGCTATCGGCGATTTCATAGTCGAGGGAAGTTATAGGCCTAAATGTCAGAACCCGCTGCTCGCGAGCCACCGAAATCGTAACGGTTAGGCCACCGATGTCCATCCTCGATTTCCCGCCCAGGGCGACACGCGGGGACGCTTGTGGGCACACTCCACCCGTCGCCCCCCCCTTAGCGGCGGCGGAAGTCGTAGCAGATCAGGCGGGGACCCTTGCCGTCGACGAAGTCGCGGCTGTGCTGCCCCACGTAGAGCAGGCCGCGGTGGACGACGGGCAGCGCCCAGCTCTGCTGGGCCAGGAACAGCTGCGAACGGCGCACCGTCTTCACGCCACCCGGCCCCATCTCCAACTCCGCGAAGGCACCGTGTTCGCCCAGCGCGAACACCCTCCCGTCGGCGGCCAACAGGCTGCCCCGGAACAGGCTGCGCAGCATCGTCCGCCCGCCGCTCTCGTCCTCCCAGCGCATGTCGTCGGCCCAGGCGATCTCGCCATCGGAGACCCTCGCGCAGCGCAGCTGCACGTCCGGCTCGTTGCGGCCGGCGAAACCGTAGAGATGGTCACCGATCTGCAGCGGGGTCATCCAGTGCATCCCGAACTGGCGCTGCTCCCAGACGGGGCGGGCGGCGAGCGCCCCGTCGAACTCTAACATCACCCCACCCTTCCCGTAGCACTCCGAGACAAAGACCCGGTCGGCGCCGACCACGATCGGGCTCGAGGCGTTGACCGACTCGTATTTGTCGGCCCGCCACGGGAAACGCGAGTGGAGCTCACCGGTCGCGGGGTCGAGGGCGAGCAGCCCGCCGTGCGCCGGCCGGCTCTCCCCGCCCGCCAACACCAGCAGGACGTCCCGGCCGCGGATCTCCCCGACCACAGGCGACGAGTAGCTCGCGCCCCAGGTGTCGAGATAGCGCCACCGCTCCTCGCCGGTCCGCTTGTCGAAGGCCGCCACGCAAACCCCCTTCTCGCCGACGGCGCCCCTCCCCCCCACATTGACCAACAAGAGGTCCCCCCATACGAACGGCGCCGGCCCGTATCCGAAGAAGCCCTGGGGGTACCCGTATTCCTCGACCAGGTCGCGGTGCCAGAGCGGCTCCCCCCCCGCGACCCCGAGACAGCGCAGCTGGCCGGTGACGCCGGCGAGATAGATCCGGTCGCCGTCGATCACAGGGCTCGCCCGCGGCCCGTTCGCGAAACCGTATCGGTCGCGGTACTCCACCGGGTAGCGGAAGGCCCAACGCAGCTCCCCGGTCTCCGGATCGCGGCACTCGAGGCGCTCGTGGCCGGCGTGGCGATCGAAGCTGAACAGCCGGCCGCCGGAGACCGTCGGCGCCGCGTAGGTCTCGCCGCGCTCCAGCTCCCACACCATCTCCGGCCCGCCCACAGGCCACTCCTCCAGCAGCATCGTCTCGCGGCTGCTGGCATCGTGCCGGGCGCCCAGAAAGCGCGGCCAGGCCTCCACGACCGCCCCGGTGGGGAGAGCCTTCGGCGCCTTGTGGTAGGTGAGGCGCTCCTCCGCCGACACCGGACAGAGCGCCAGCGTGAGCAGAGTGACGGCCGCAATGGGACATCGGGACATCGGCCGCAAAGCTCCCACCTCCCCAGGCGGGCGTCCAGCGCCGAAACGCTAGACAGCGCCACCCATCTGAGGGAGTCTCTGCGCCGCATCGACATGAAAGCGATCCGCTGCACGAAGCCCGGGTACCTCGAGAGCCTAGACCTCCCAGAACCCGAGCCGGGCGAGGACGAGGTGATGTTGAGGGTCCGCCGCATCGGGATCTGTGGAACCGACTACCACGCCTTCCACGGCAGACAGCCCTTCTTCGAATACCCGCGGATCCTCGGCCACGAGCTGGCCGCCGAGGTCGCCGAAGATGGCGCCGGCTTCAAAGCCGGCCAGACCGTCGTCCCCATCCCCTACCTCGAGTGTGGGGAGTGCCCCGCCTGCCTGGCCGGCAAGACGAACTGCTGCCGGAACATCAAGGTGCTCGGGGTCCACGTCGACGGCGGGATGCGGGAGCTCTTCCCGGTCCGGGCGAGCAATGTCCTGCCGGCCGATGGCCTCGATCTCGAACAGGTCGCCACCGTCGAATGCCTCGCCATCGGCGCCCACGCCGTGCGCCGCGCCGGGGTCGCCGCGGGCGAGTGGACCGCCGTCGCCGGCACCGGCCCGATCGGCATCGGCGTGCTCCACTTCGCCCGCATCGCCGGCGCGAGGACGATCGCCATCGACATCAACCCGGACCGGCTCGCCCACTGCCGGGACGTGCTCGGGGTGGACGCCTGCGTCGACGCCCGCGAGGACGTGGTCGCGCAGCTGCGCGAGATCACCGGCGGCGACCTCGCGGCGGCAGCATTCGACGCGACGGGCGCCCCGCCGGCGATGGAGGCCGCCTTCAGCTACGTCGAGCACGGTGGGCGGCTGGTCTTCATCAGCGTCGTCAAGGGTCAGCTCTCCTTCGACGACCCGCTCTTCCACTCCCGCGAGATGACCCTGATGGGGAGCCGCAACGCCACCCGCGCCGACTTCCAGCAGGTGCTGGACGCGCTGCGCAGCGGCGCGGTCGACATCAGCCCCTTCGTCACCCACCGCTGCGAGTTCGGGGAGATGATCGACCACTTCGAGCCCTGGAGCGACCCGGCCGCCGGGGTGATCAAGGCAGTCGTCTCGCTCTGACCGGCAGGCGGAAACCGGCCGCTCCGATCCGCCCCGCCGGCAAAGGTCACTTCTAATAAAG